>JAFSGU010000024.1 GCA_017440665.1 Clostridia bacterium | reverse complement strand
GTGAGGTAGAGCCTCCCCGCCGCCGTGTTACCACCTGTCAGAAGTGTATCCGTACACCCGATATCGACAGAGTAGGTATCACAGCACGCCACGGAACGTACTTTGAAATGCTCGGTAACTTCTCCTTCGGTGATTATTTCAAAAGAGAAGCTATCCACTGGTCATGGGAATTCCTCACTCAGGTGCTTGAGATTCCCGCCGACCTTCTCTATCCTTCAGTTTACGAGCACGACGACGAGGCGTTCGCTATCTGGAGAGACGAGATCGGTGTTCCCGTAGAGCATATCAAGAAGCTCGGCAAGGCTGACAACTTCTGGGAGCACGGTACAGGCCCCTGCGGTCCCTGCTCCGAAATTTACTTTGACCGCGGTCTGAAGTACGGCTGCGGCTCTCCCGACTGCGGCCCCGGCTGCGACTGCGACCGCTTCATGGAGATCTGGAACAACGTATTTACCCAGTTTGATAACGACGGCAACGGCAACTACACCGAGCTTGAGCAGAAGAATATCGACACAGGTATGGGACTTGAGCGTCTCGCTTGCGTAATGCAGGGCGTTGACAATATGTTCGAGGTAGACAGCATCCGCCGCATCCTGGACCGCGTATGTGAGATCGCAGGCAAGACCTACGGTGAAAACGTTAAGAACGACATCTCCATCCGCGTTATCACAGACCACATCAGAAGCGCTACCTTCATGATCTGCGACGGCGTTACTCCCTCCAACGAAGGACGCGGCTACGTCCTCAGAAGAATCCTCCGCCGTGCGGCTCGCCACGGTAAGCTCCTCGGCATCAGCGAAGAGTTCCTTGCAGACCTTCTCACCACCGTTATTGAAGAAAACGTGGCAGGATACCCCGAGCTTGAGACAAAGGCTGACTACATCAGAAAGGTCATCTCCATTGAAGAGGACCGCTTCAACGCCACCATCGACGCCGGTCTTTCCATCCTCTCCGATCTTATCAGAGGCTCCCTTAAGCAGGGCGCTGACACCATTTCCGGTGAGGAAGCGTTCAAGCTTTACGATACCTTCGGCTTCCCCCTCGACCTCACACGTGAGATCGCACAGGAAAGCGGACTTTCCATTGACGAGGACACCTTTACAACTCTCATGGCTCAGCAGAGACAGAGAGCAAGAGCCGCAAGAGCTAACATCTCCGGTTGGAGCGAAGCTGCATCCACAGCTCTCGAGGGTCTTTCCAAGACTGAATTCACAGGTTACACCGAAATGAGAAGTGATGCAAAGGTCATCGCCATCCTTACGGACGGCGAGGTGGTTGACTCCGTATCCGAGGGCGACTGCACGGTTATCCTTGACCGCACACCCTTCTACGGCGAGGGCGGTGGTCAGGTTGGTGACACAGGTACTATCTACCGTGACGGCGTACTCCTTAACGTAAACGACACCAAAAAGACAGACGGCATCTACATGCACCTTTGTACCGTTGCTGAGGGTGTGCTTTCCGTCGGTGATAGTGTAAAGGCTGACATCTCCGACATGAAGCGCGCGGCTATCATGCGTAACCATTCCGCTTGCCACCTTCTTCAGGCGGCTCTCAGACGCGTACTCGGCAACCACGTTGAGCAGGCAGGTTCTTACGTAGACGAGTCTCGCGTAAGATTCGATTTCTCCCACTATGAAGCAGTAAGTGCTGAACAGCTTGCGGCTGTTGAAGCACTTGTAAACGCACACATCCTCGTTGACAACCAGATCACCACTACTGAAACTGATATCGAGACAGCACGCTCCATGGGCGCTATGGCTCTCTTCGGAGAGAAGTACGGCGATACCGTAAGAGTAGTCAAGATGGGTGACTTCTCATGCGAGCTTTGCGGCGGTACACACGCGGGAAGCACAGGTCAGCTCGGTCTCTTCAAGATCACGTCCGAGTCCTCCGTTGCGGCAGGTGTTCGCCGTATCGAGGGTACTACAGGTCTCGGTGTGCTTGATCTTATGGCTGAAAAGGACGCGCTTATCGCATCCACCGCACGTGAGCTTAAGGTAAACAACGTTTCCGATATCGCAAGCCGCGCTTCTCACCTTAACGCTGAGCTTGCTGAGGCACGTCGCGAGATCGAGTCTCTCAACTCCGCACTTGCGGCTGCAAAGGCTCAGGGTATTGCGAACAGCGCTGTAGAGGTTGGCTCTGTTCGTCTCATCGCAGCTGACATGGGCGCATCCACAATGGACATCGCACGTTCTCTTGCAGACAAGATGAAGGCTGAAAACCCCGCAAACGTAACAGTTCTTGCGATCAACAACGGCGGCAAGATCAACTTCATCGCATCCTGTGGCGCAGATGCTGTTAAGGCAGGCGCACACGCAGGCAACCTCCTCCGCGAGGTAAGTGCCATCACCGGCGGTAAGGGCGGCGGTCGTCCCGACAGCGCAACCTCCGGCGGACGCGACGCTGACAAGATCGGCGATGCTCTGGCGGCAGCGGCAGGCATCCTTGCAGGTATGCTTAAGTAATAACAAAATCTCCCTTGGGATGATCCCAAGGGAGATTTTTCAGTTAAAATGGGAAATTGAAAATGAAAAAATATTTTGCGCAGCAGTATGGTACAGACGGAGGCGGAAGCGGAAAAAACGCTTCACACCGTTATGCGCCGCTGCGAGGTGGCTGTGTCCGTTACATATCTACCATGGTTTGAAGCCGGAGCAGCGTCATGCGGCGGCGCATGAAGGGGGAATATTTTATACAGTCGTCAACGAGGCGGCGGCTCTTGCCGATGTCGTCTGCCGTTATTTTGCATCCCGCGCGGCGCATAGCATCCAGACACTCTTCGTAGGACGGCACGCTCTTTATGGCACCTCTTACGTCGTCCCATTTTCCCACGATCAACTCAGGTGTAATGCCGTCTGTGACGGACGTGGGGAAATTCATGCCGTACACGTCGTCTCGCATTGAGCCGTAGTAGTCGAAGATCTCGTCCCAGTCCACGTTTTCCGCGTGAGCCTTCACCTGCGGCATTTCCGCGAGGAGAGAGTACAGCTTCAGCACCTCAAGGGTGCAAACGCCAACGTCGTCTCCGTGGTAGTTGGGTATCTTTCCGTCTCTCAGCTCAATGCACTCAATAAGATGCGCCACGATATGCTCGCTTCCGCTGGCGGGACGGGAATTCTGCATGAAGCTCATGCCCACACCCGTTTTCAGCAGGGACTCAAATATTTTTCCGGCGGTCGCCTCATCACGGGAGGTCACAAGATCAGCCATTGCAACAAGCTCGTCTGTCGCTTCGCGGGTAAGGCTCGCTACCTTTTCACACCACACCTCGCCTGTGAGGATATGGGACACCTGCCAGTCGACAAGTCCCACGTATTTCGCTATCATGTCGCCGAATCCCGCGCTTTTCAGCTCCGTTGGGGCGTCGGCAAGAATCCTCGTGTCACCGATTATCACCTCGGGAGTCTTGGCAGGGTAGCTTAACTTAAAGCCTCCGTCAACGATAGGGGAGCTGTAAGACGCAAAGCCGTCCATTGACGGTGCTGTTGCAAATATGCACAGCATCTTATCCTGCCTTGCGGCGGCAAGACGGCACGGGTCGTTGACGGAGCCTGTACCAACCGAGAGGATACCCATGTCACGTCCCCTTATAATATCCTCAAGTTCTCGCACGTGGCTCATTTCAGCCACGCGGATGCTGTCGTATATTTTATATTCGATATTAAAGCCGTCAAGGGAATCTATGATCCCCTCAGCCGCGACGAGAGTGTTTTTGTCGGCTACAATGAGTAAGTCGGTCGGGAAACCGTTACGCTTCAGTATTTCGCCAACTCTGCGGACGGCTCCGCTTTCGATCACTATGTCCCGCACCGTGCAGGTGTGACTGCCACCGCACGCGCATTCACCCTCAAGGGAGCGGATGAGAGATAAAATATCGTTTTTCATTTGGTTTAGTCCTTTGGGTTGTTATTAATGGCGTACGTTTGCGAGAGGAGTGGTCCCCTCCCCTACCGTTGGTAAAAACACAATTCGCCTGTGGCGAATTATATCGAATTTCCGAAGGAAATATATCGAATTTTCCGACCTGAGGAAAATATATCACGTCCCGAAGGGACATATCACGTTTCCTACGGAAACACATCACTGCCGAAGGCTCATACCGTCCACTTTTCCTCACCCCAGATAACGTCTACGGTTACGGGGAAGTCTGCCTTGACGGTGACGACGGGACGCTCGTCCGCACTGCTTCGCGCCTCGCAGATAAGGTCTACCGTACCCTCGCCCATTGGGTATCTCTCGATACCGTGGCGCTCGGTAAGGTTTACTCTCCACGTGATGCGGCGCTCCTTTGCGTTGCTCTTTATTCCCATTACGTACTCGAAGAACACCGCAACAGGCGCGATGCCGCCCCAGCCTACGAAATCGGGCTTGCCGCTGTTGTTATAGGGAAGCTCGGGTGAGTAATACTCGTATACGGTACCCTTCTTCTCGAACACCTTTACAGCATAGTTGTGATATGCTTTGGCGAAATCGTGAGCGATGTCGTGGTATCCGTACTTTTCAAGACCTCTCAGTATCATATAGTTTGCGGGTGCCCAAACTCCGCCGCACCAATACCCGAACAGCGCCTGATAATAGGGGTGATCCGCTGACAGAGCGGGCACGCGGTTGGGCCGCTTGAATTCCGCCTCGTTTTCAAGGTGTTCCATTACCATGCGGTGTGCTCTCTCTTCGGTGGCGATGCCCGATATCATGGTCCAGAAGGGCGCAACTGTCTTAACGGTGCTGAGGGTACCGTCGCGGAGCTTATCGTAGTAAAAGCCCGTTTTTTCATCCCACATCTGCTCGTTTATCACACGGTAGAGCATATCACGCTCAGGCTTCAGGAATTCTGCTTCTTCTTCTCTTCCAAGTACCTTCGCCATTTTTATAAGTATATCTCCGCTGAGATACTGCTGAGAGCAGGTGTCGATCCAGCTCATGAAGCTGTGATGGCTGTCCGGCTCATATCCCGGCTGTGTACGTGGAAGGTTGTCCATACCGCAGGCGTTGCCGCAGCTCCAGTAGGTACCGTCCTGCCACGTGCGGTTGTCCATCAGCCACTTGTGATATGCAATAAGGGGATCGAACACCTTTGAAAGTCTGTCTATGTCTCCCGTGGAGATGTAGTATTCCCACTCCGCCCAGGGAAGCACGTTGGGGCCCGTTGAGCACGGGTCGTCGCGGCTCCAGTTTTCCAGAGGCTCGGTTTCCAGTATCTCACGGCAGATGAAGCCGTCGCGGTGCTGATGGGAGTAGAAATTATCGAGAGTTTTTTGGAAATCGAACACGCGGGAGGCGTACTTACCGAACATCATGATAAAGGCGGAGTCCCACATGAACAGAAATCCGTTGAATGCGGTGTCTATAAAGCTTGACACGAATCCCGCCTCTGCGTTGGGCAGGCGGAGATTTGAAAATCCTATCTCCCACACCTTGTTGTAGCAGTCAATGGCGCTGTCGTGGCCGTCCCAAATGGGGTGGGGGAGACGGTCCTTTATTTCTTCGTACACGGGAAGGGGATCGGTGTCGGGCGTCTTGCCAATAAACACGTTCTTCTTAACGTGGGGATTGTCATTGTAACAGTGGTTGTTGTTTACCTTAAAAAGCTGCATATTAAATCTCCATTCCGCCTTCGGCTGTACAAAAATATAATGAAACAAACACGTGTCTGTGTAACAGACAAAAATCATAATGTCCGATTTTTAGTGTTTGTTTACGCGTGAAAGAGCTGTATTCCATGGTAAGCTGTCCGAACTTTCACGCATACCTCCGAGCATAGTATTATCCGATACTATTTTATCACAAGGTCTCCACCTTGTCTATAGGTATTTTGCGCTTAAGTGGTTTTTTTGCTTGCCGCCGAAATGATAATCCATATTGTAGGGACCGACGTCACTGTTTGCGAAGCAAACGATACGGTCCGAAAGGGGACGCCCCGCATAAACAGTGCGGCTACGGGCGAAACGTTAATCTAAACCGACGTAGGGGAGTACCTTGGTGCTCCCGTCCGAAAGATACGCACTATCCTACGGCGGGTGGATATGGAATCCACCCCTACAAAACGAGACTGCCCCACACGAATCGTTCGGTTGCAGCCGAAACGGGCACCCCGTCAACGAACAAAGGAGCACTCCGCGGGAGAGTACTCCTTTGATATTTCATTCTGCGTAGCTTTCAAGCACGGCTATAAGCTGTCCGAGGGGAACGGGCTTTTTGAAATCGTCAAGGCACTCCCAAAATATGGGATACTCGGAAACTGCGCTCATATAAGAATAAGCAGGATATGCCATGTTGTTTTCGTCAATATATATTTTTGCTAAATACGGTGCCGCGCCGAGACCGGTGTATTTGTAACCTTCCTTGATTTTTATCGGACGTTCGATCTCCGGAGCTGTTTCAAGCAGGTTTTGCATTGTAAACAGCAGGACGCGCATCCCCTTTCGTAATAACGGAATACCGTGAGGAGAAACATCACTTCCGTTATCACCCCACACGCCCGGTTCTGTTATTGTGAGCATATCCCCTACTTCAAGGTTACCTTTGATTACTCGAACCACCTTAACGTCTACGTAAATATGATTGCGATCTTCTTCTACGTAAGCATACTCTTCAGCGTCGCTGACGATGTCACAAAGAATAATATACCCTACATGTTTATAGTTATAAAGTTCCTTAAGAGTTCGCGGCTGGGGTGGATAATCATAAATCGCATCCTGATATCGTCCATAATCAAGGGGCTGGAAGAAAAGCTCCTCCGGCACCTCAGGCACTTCCGCAGGCTCAACGTCAGCAAAAATGTCGATGGATTCACTTTCCGTTTCGGTTTCGGTGGGAGCCTCCGTCGCAACAGACTGCGATAAAGCCGCACTTTCATCCTGCACGGAGGGTGAGCATCCCGCAAGAAGAGAAAGTACAAGCAAAAGCGCCAATACAAGGGACAGTTTTTTCATAAAGCATACCTCCTTTGAAGGGTACTTAGTATTTCTGTAAAAATGAGAACATCCATTTAAATCCACGGGACTCACGCCTTTCGTTATTGTTTACATTTATATTATATCATAAAACCGTTTTTTTGTAAATTCGCACAGTACACAAATATGAAGTACTTTCAAAGGAGCACAAATGCCAAAAAATGTAAGCTATGCACAAATGCATCCCCCGACGCGCTTTTTTCGTTATATCGGCAAACCGTCTTGAAAAATCTCCCGTTATCATGTATAATCATAACAGAATAACAAGACGGAGGACAGGCTATGTTTAAGCTTCAGAAAAAGCCGGGGGAAGACTTCACCCTGATCATTTTAGGTGACCCTCAGTTGGACTATGAGATATACGGAAACGAGCTTGATTCAAAAAATCTGGTACGCGTCACGGTGGAGGAGGTCATGCGACGCACGACCCCCGACCTTATCGCCACAACGGGGGATCTTGCCGACGAATACGGCCGTGACCTTTACGAAGATATAATAAGTTACATGGACTCACTTGAGACCCCGTGGACCACCGTCATGGGTAACCACGACCAAGAGGGACGCGCCGACACTCCCGAGATCATGCGTATGCTGAAGAATACCGAACGGTGCATCTTCGACGAGGGTCCGGAATCTCTCGGCTACGGGCACTTTACCATTGTCATCGAGGAAGAGGGGAGACCCGTGTCCGCCCTCATTCTGATGGACAGCCACAGACGTCAGAAGTTCATCAACGAAAGGGGCAAGGAGGACAGATACGTAGTCCCCTTCACCGAGGGGCAGATAGATTGGTACCGAGGTCAGGTGGAAATGCTGAAGGAGATGGGATGCCCCGACAGCACTCTACTTTTCCACATTCCGCTTTGGGAATTCAGGACCGCTTGGAAGACCGCGCTGAGAGTGAAATATCAGCTTGACGGCGTCCTTCCCTGGGAGGCGGCAGACTTCAATATATGGAACGAGGGATACGAGGACAGCTTCGGCGTGAACTACGAGGGCTTTGCCTTCCACCCCGAAAGCGTTAAGCTGTTTGACGTTGCCCGCGAGCTTGGTCACACGAAGAACATCATCTGCGGACACGATCACGAAAACTGCGCGTCCGTCACGTATCATGGAATAAGGCTGACATATTGCCTCAAAACGGGATGCGGCGGATACTACAGCGCAAAGGTAAACGGATGCACCGCTGTCACCATAGGCGCCGAGGGCGTTAAGGACGTTCGCCACGAATATGTGGACCTCAGACGGCTCTGGTACTCCAACCGCGGCAAGGGCGACAAGGTAACGATATGAAAATACTTCAAAAGCCTGCGGGGCGGGATTTCACCGTCCTCAACGTGACCGACCCGCACGCACGCGCCGCCACCTTTGCGGACGAGAATGACGTGACGGGACGCGTCATGAGATACACCATGGACGAGCTGATAAAGAGGGTGAGTCCCGATCTTATCACCTTCGGCGGCGACATGACTACCGACAACGATATTTCTGTATACCGTGATTTCGTCGCATTTATGGACAGCTTCGGCATACCCTGGGCGCCCGTCATGGGCAACCACGACAACCGATGCGGCGTGGAGCTGTTCCGTAACGTTGTGAGTCTGCTGAAAGAGAGCAAAAACTGCCTTTTTGAAGCGGGGAACCCATTGCTTGGTTGCGGAAACTACACGGTCGGCGTAAACTGCGGTGACGCCCCGGCATCTGCGCTCATATTCATGGACACCCACAGCTACGTCAGCATGAACTACCGTGGTAATCCCGATTTTTCTTGGGGGGCTCTGTGGAACAGTCAGAAAAGATGGTACAGGAGAGAGACGGAAAAGCTGAGGTCGGCGGGGTATCGTGACAGCGCACTTTTCATTCATATACCGATATACGGCTACGGACAGGCTGTAAACCATATTTTCACGGGAGACACACATGAGTCGGACGAGTTTTACGTAGACTGTCCCGACGAGTTCGTGCGTGATAAGACGGGGTATCGCTTCGGCGTGAACTACGAGATCCCCGCCTGTCCAGCTAAGGATGACGGCATGCTTGACGCCATCGTAGAGACAGGTCACACGAAGTCGGTGATCTGCGGACACAATCACATAAACTCCGCGTCGCTCATTTACCGCGGGGTGTGCCTCACTTATTCAATGAAGCTCGGCAACATCTCCCACTTCCGCCGTCAGCAGAACGGAGGCACGGTGATCCGCATTACCGACAACGGCATCACCCTCCCCGAGCACGTCCACGTTGACGTGTCTCATTTGATCGACTGACGGGTAAAGCAAGTCTTTCCATTAGACGAAAAGATTTTGAAAAATATTTTCAAAAAAGAGAAAAAAGCTCTTGACAAACAGAAGAACTTCTGCTATAATATCTATCGTTGTGAAGCGGTATTGTGTAATGGTAGCACGACAGATTCTGATTCTGTTTGTTGGGGTTCGAGTCCCTATACCGCTGAAAAAAAGAAGTAACTTTTGTCTACCAAAAGTTACTTCTTTTTTTATCCAAGCCGCAGGCTTGGTATATCATCACGCTTTAGCGTGTATATCATCGCCGTAGGCGTATATCATCACCGAAGGTGTATCCTCTGCGGCTTGATGAGATACAACACTTCGTGTTGGTGATATACAATGCTTCGCATCGATGATATGCAACGGCAAGCCGTGGATTTATTTCCGAAAATGTGATATAATGCATTTAAAAGGAGTGGTGTATATGGCAAAAAATTACTTGTTGACCTATTCTGAACAACTTGCGACTGGTATAGAATTGCTTTGTCAAACCATAAAAGCACCGTCCAACACTTTTTTCCAAATTCGCAAAAGTTCCAGTAGCGTTTATGCTAATATTCGTGAAGCCAATTACGGACAAAGTAAAGCGGATATGCTCTCAAAATTTGAAATTGCACTGAAAGAATGTAGCGAAACAGAAGGATGGTTGCAGTTGTTGTTTAATACACAAGTGATCAGCGAGGAAACATTCAAATCTCATCGTAATCTTTGCGGTCGAATAAGACGAATGCTAATTGCAAGCTGCAAAACGCTGAAGGAGAACGCAAAATGACGGAAAATAGCTGTTACACATACTTTAGAATTACCGGAGATTTTGATCCGGATATTATAACAGTACGATTGGAGTTACAGCCTGACAAGTTTTGGAAAATCGGTGATAAGCGCCGAAATGGAACGGAATACGATTTTGCATCTTGGGAGATCGGGCGGTGCGAGGAATATAATGTGCTGACAGAAAACCAAATGCATAAAACGATTGCTCCACTTTTGGATAAGGTGGTTTTGTTGAACAAAATCAGGGAAGAGTTTGATGTTGTTTTCACTTTGGAAATTGTTCCTACAATTTATGCCGGCAACACAAATCCCTGTCTTGCACCATCGTTGAAAGTAATTGATTTTTGCCACGCTACAAGAACAGAAATTGACATTGATTTATATGTGATGGACCAAAAGTAATCTCACTACTTTTGGTCGTTTTTACCCCTACTTACGCTACTTTTAGTCGTTCTTTCGCATGAAAAAGGAGTTGTAAAAAAACGAGTATTAATATTTAAAATAACCGGCGGCACGTTAAGCGCACCTTCTGTGCGTGAAGTGATGCTCCGCATCGTGAAGTGCCTGCGGGCGTGGGTGGCACACTTAACTTCACTTTGTGCGAAGCACAATACTTCACGGAGGCGTTAGCCTCTCCTTCTCGCGAGCGAATGCGAGTACTTCACAACAAAAACGCTGTCATTCCCATACTCGGAAACGCACAGCGTTCTTTTTTATTTCACCGATTCGGTAATAAGGACCTTCCCTTTTACGGTGACTGTTGCATATTCCTCCGTCACCTCGTTGCTGACCGCGTAGGGCAAGCTTCTTTTTAAGGGGGCGTCCCGCAGAGGATATTTGCATCCCTCTGCCGTCACCATACTATCTTCAAGGGCAAGAATACCGAAGTAGCCGCCTTTGTTTGCAAGTCGCACAGTGCTATCGCTCACGAACCGAATACTGTTTATACCGTCGTGAAGCGCAGCCTTAACTCCCCGCTCGGCGAGAGACTCAAGAAGAAAGATGTTCGACAGGAAATGGTCGGCGCGTCCGCCGCCTCCGCCTACGATCTCTATTTCCTCAGCCCCCATATCACAGGCTATATCCGCCGCAAGCATGGTGTCGGTGTCGTCCTTTTCCGCTTTTACGCGGTGAACGGGAACGTCATCGGGAACTTGTCCTATTGAATCCATGTCTCCCACGAGAAGATCGGGGGTAACACCAAGCTTTTTTGCAGTATCGTATCCGCTGTCGGCGGCGATCACAAATGCGTTTTCAAATATTTCCTTTGAAATATTCTCGCATCTGCACTCTCCACCGCAGATGATGACTATTTTCTTACAACTCATGTTCAGCGCCCCTTTTTGCCCTGCGGAGCTGTGATCTCCTTCTGACGCTTCCACTCCGGCTTTTGCTTCAGCTCCTCATATATCATCACGTATCCATCGTGGCGGCTTGGGTGTATCTTCCCCTCGCTCATCTTATGAAGGACGGCACAGCCCTCCTCCTTGGTGTGGGTACATTTGGTGTATCTGCACTCGCCAAGGCAATCTGCAAATTCTCTGAAGTTGTCCGCAAGCTCGCTTGCCGCAAAGAAATTGTATCTTGTGAAATCAAGCATGGAAAAGCCGGGTGTGTCGGCAAGGTAAAACTCGTGTCCCTCGCTGCTGACAAGGGGAAACAGCTCCACCTCACGGGTGGTGTGGCGTCCTCTTTCCGTCTTTCGGCTGACGCTTCCCACGGTGAGCTTCAAATCGGGGAAAAGTGCCGTCATAAGGGTGGACTTACCCGCTCCCGACACACCTGCGAATGCGGCTCTGACGGGTCTGCCCGTGCGGATGCCCTCCTCCGCAACGGTATCAATAAAGCGGCTCAGCTCGTCGATGCCGTCTCCCGTCACGGTGCTTACGTTGAACACGCGGTAGCCGGCTTTAGTGTATATGTCGGTGATATTGTCGGCAGACTCATGGTCCATGTCGTTCTTTCCCGCAACCACTACCGTCTCGATGCCTGCGTGCTCCGCGATAGCCGTTATCTTGTCTGCCGTAAGCAGGTCGGGCTTGGGTCTGCACGACGGAATAAGCAAAAACAGATGGGTCAGGTTAGCCATGGGCGGTCTGAGAAGGCTGGAGCAACGGGGCATGATATCGTCTATCACGTAGTCACATCTATCCCCCTCCGATTGTAAAACGGCGTCGTCTCCGGGAAGGGGCGTTACTCCGTCGTGACGGAATTTGCCTCTGGCGCGGCACTCTATATCTTCGCAGGTGCCGTCATCGCGCATAAGGCGGACTCTGTAGAGTCCGCCTATTCCCTTAGTTATGATACCGTGTCTGACGTTTGATCTTTCCATTAATCTATCCTTTTATGTCAGTGGTCTTCTGCAGGGTCTGCATGGTTTTCAACGGGATCCCCCGTTTCGGATCCTTCCGGCGAGGCGGGACCCGCAGATGAGATATCACTTGTATCTGAGCTTTCCTCAGCATCAGACTGAGGTGTACTGTCTGAGCCTTCGGAAGTATCCCCTTCCGTGTCATCCGTGGGCTTCGGTTCATCCGACTGCACCTCGGACGGTTCCTCGGTCTGCATGGACTCGGACGGCTCTGCGCTTACACTTTCCGACGCTGACTCTGTAGCGTCAGCGATCGTTGTAGTCTCGGACGGCTCCTCGCTCTTGCTTTCCGACGCCGATTCGCTTTCCGACGCCGATTCGCTTTCCGCCGTGGTGGATTCCGCGGTGGTTTCAACTTCTCCGTAGGTCTTGCCGCCGCTGACTACAAAGTCAACGACTGTATAATGATAGACGGGCGTTTCGGGCTCGATGCTCTGTGAAATGATAAGTCCCGCCTTTTTGTCGGATTTTTCAAATGTTACCTTACCTACGCGAAGCTTGTTTTGTACCATTTCAAGAAGCACGTCGCCCTCGCTCTTATCGGTAAAGTCGGGCATAAGAAGGTCTGCGCCTCCCGCGCCGCTGCTGACGTATATCTCAACAGTCTCGCCGATATTGACAGTGGTACCCGCCGCAGGAACGGTACGAAGCACGCTTCCGTATTCCTGAACGATACTGGGCTGCTTTACTATGGTGCACTTCACCTTCATACGGTTAAGCTCGGATACCACAAGTCTGTAGTCACTCATAAGGTAGTCCTTAATCGTCACCTTTTCGCGGCCGCCGCTGAGCACCAATTTAACGTTGCAGAACTGCTTGTCCTTAAGGACCTTTTTCATTTCTCCCGCCGCAGGGTACTGACCGATGATCTCTCCCAGAGAGACGTCTTCGCTGTACTGGTACTCAACGGAGGAAAGCCTGTAATAATCGGACGAAGAAAACCAATCTTCAAGTTCAGAGGTATACACGGCACCCACAAAGTTCTGAACCTCTACCGTTTCATAATCCTTGATGGAGCTGTCTGCAAACACGTTGGTGAACAGATACACGCCGAGTATGCAGAAGGTAATGAGAAACGGCACGAATACTCCGAGTATTATCGGAAACATTGATTTACTTACGTTTCCGAGCGGGCGCCCACTTGTAAAAAAACGCTTGATCTTCTCCGATGCTTTCGGCTTGAAGACTATGGCGGGGTTCTCCTTCAGCTTTTCCAGGCAATCGAGCATTGCCTCCGCGCTTTGGTAACGCTCCGCGGGAGCCTTTTCCATAGCACGCATGATGATCTGCTCAAGACCCGTGGGGATCTTGGGATTTTTGCTGCGGGGATTCTCCGGCGTCTCGTTCACCTGCATCAGAGCAACGGACACGGGGGACTCAGCATCGAAGGGCAGACGACCCGTGGTCATCTCGTACATGAGCACACCGAGAGAATAAAGGTCGCTTCTGGCGTCGATGGTGCCGCCGCTTGCCTGCTCGGGGCTGATATAATAAACTGTACCGATAGCCTTATCGGTCATGGTAACGGTGTCGGCATTGGGAAGCTTCGCAATGCCGAAATCCATCACCTTGATAACGCCGTCACGGAGAAGCATGATGTTCTGCGGCTTGATGTCGCGGTGAACGATGCCTTTTTTGTGAGCGTGGTCAAGTGCGCGGAGTATCTGCATGGTGTAGCTGAGTGTTTCCTTGAATCCCAGCACCTCGCGTCTGTTTATATAATTTTTGAGGGTGATACCCTCGATATATTCCATTACGATATACTTTACGTTATCCCTTACCGAAACGTCGTAGATGTTCACGATATTGGGATGTGAAAGCATGGCAACGGCTTTGGATTCGTTGATAAAGCGCTTCACCGACGCATCGTCCGCCGATATGTCGTCGCGAAGTATCTTGACTGCTACGATACGGCGCATGAGAAGGTCCACCGCCTTGTATACCACAGCCATACCGCCCACACCGATGAGGGCGTCTATTCTGTATCTGTTATCGAACACGTGGCCGATATATTTTTCGTAGTTATCCATAATGTTCCTTTACTCCAAGTATTTTACGCCTGAGGATACGGGTATTACTTAAAACGCGAGAATAACGACGGTTATGTTGTCGCTTCCGCCTCTCTCGTTTGCGAGAGATACGAAGCGGGTCGCCGCCTTCTTAAGTGCGTCGGCACTTACGTTTCCGTGGATCTTCAGTCCCGCAAGTATCTCACGGGGCTCCACAAGGTTTGTAAGGCCGTCGGAGCAAAGCAGTATAAACGACTGCTTGTCGCTTTCCGTGCGGGCAAGGGTGTAAAGGTCAGCTTCAACGTCCGCCTCCGTGCCTACCGCGCGGGTAATTATGTTTCTCTGGTTTGATTTTTTCGCCTTCTTGGGAGAAAGCTTGCCGATATCAACAAGGTACTGTACGTAGGAGTGATCCTTGGTCACCTGTGATATCGCATCCTTATTACAGGTATACATGCGGCTGTCGCCCACGTTTACGGCGTAGATCCTCTTCGGAGTTACCAGGGCGCACACAAGAGTGGTGCCCATACCTGTAAGCTCGGATGAGGTCCCCGCGGAGGTAAACACAGCTGTATTTGCGTACTCGACAGCGCCAATCAGCACGTCGGATATCAGCTCGTCTGCATTCTCATCGGAGTGGTGCTGTATCAGAACGTCGGCAGACTCGTCAAGCTTACCGATAAACGCGGATACCGCAAGTGAGCTGGCAACTCCGCCGCCCTTGGCACCGCCCATTCCGTCGCAGACCACGGCAACGGTGACGTCTTCGGAATATTCCTTGATACGGAAATTATCCTGATTTACCACACGTTTTTTTCCGATGTCTGTTGTTCCGTAAAAAAACATAACTTCACCTCGTTACAGCGGGATACCCGCTGTATCAGTTTCAAAATGCTCTTATGACGGTATTTTTCAGATAAAATACCGCTTATAATCATTATAACTTAAAAATCATATATTGTAAAGCGAAATTTGCATAAATTTAACATGTGTAAATAATTTATTCAAAATTTCGGGGAATTCAAAGGGGAAAATGATAGTTGAAAATTGAAAATTTGCCCGAACGGACGTTTATCAGTAGCCGTAGGGGGGAGGA
Source organism: Clostridia bacterium (assembly GCA_017440665.1). Lineage (GTDB taxonomy): Bacteria > Bacillota > Clostridia > Oscillospirales > CAG-272 > RUG11130. The sequence continues at coordinate 20,453 of JAFSGU010000024.1, read as the reverse complement.
AGAGAAAAGGTAAGAGGTAGGAGTGAAGAGGTTCGGTAGATTTGCTCCGCAAATCATTTTATAAAAAAAGATTGCGTCGTTCACCCGTAGCCGTTGGACGATGCAGAAACCACCGTTTATTTGTTGTAGGGGCGATTCATGAATCGACCGTCCGTGGGTATATAACAAACCGAAATCGGTACGCATTGCAAGTTCATCCGTAGTAGTATGGTTGGTGCACATCGTTCGTGCGGGTAATCCATATCACCGTAGGGCGGGGGTTTATCTCCCGCCGTATGGATAGTGCAAAGCGGGTGTTTTCGGCAGGAGCGAGCCCCTGCCCTACGATGTTGGATGAAGTTCACCCGTAGCCGTATCTTTAGTACGTACCGTTCCTTTTCGGCAGGATACAGGATCCACCCCTTCGTGAGTGGTTTGTTACCTCTTCATATTTTCCGTAAGGGAAACGCTTCATTCTCCCGCTTCTCGGTTTCGTGACAGTCTCAGCTGACCGCAGGATGCGTCGATATCACTGCCGAGACGGCGGCGTACCGTGGCATTCTGTCCCAGACGCTTAAGCTCTTCCTCAAATCGGTGGGCGCTCTTTCTGTCAACTGTCTGCAGACCCGTTTCGTCTACCTCGTTGAGCATGATAAGATTTACGTGGCAGGGCACGCCCATACCCCGCTTCAGAAGTGCCGCAAGTCCTGCCGCATCCTCCATGGAGTCGTTCTTGCCCGAAATGAGCGTATACTCGAAAGACACACGTCTGCCCGTTTTATTGAAATAGTACTTGCACGCGGAGAGTAGCTCGTCCACGTGGTATTTTCTTGCGATGGGCATGATAGTCTTGCGCTTTTCGTTGTCGTATGCGTGGAGAGACACGGAAAGAGTCACGGGAATGCCCTCATCGGCAAGACGAATAATACCCGGCACGATACCGCAGGTGGAAAGGGATATGTGCCGCATACCTATGCAAAGTCCCATCTCGTCTCCCACGAGACGGAGGAATTTTATAACGTTGTCGTAGTTGTCGAGCGGCTCGCCGATACCCATCATAACGATACCGTGTATCCTCTCGCCCGAGTCACGGGCGGCAACAGCCACCTGACCGAGTATTTCCGACGGAGTAAGGTCACGCACACGTCCCGCAAGGGTGGATGCGCAGAATTTGCATCCCATACGGCATCCCGCCTGAGATGAGACGCAGATGGTGTTACCGTGCTCGTACTTCATAAGCACGCTTTCCACGCACTCGCCGTCGTTCAGCGCGAAGAGATACTTCACCGTGCCGTCAAGCTTTGACGTGAATTTTTTCTCGATGACGGGAAGTCGGTAATCAGCCTCCGCCTTCAGCTTCTCTCTGAACGTCTTGGAGAGATTCGTCATCTCGTCTATAGGCGTACCCTTATGCATCCACGAAAAAAGCTGTTTTGCGCGGAACGCAGGCTCGCCCAGGCTCTTTACAAAATCGCCAAGCTCGGGAAGGGTCATTGACATTATATCGGGTCTTGTTTCCATATGTATTCTCCATCGGGGTGTCCCCCGAAATATTTCAAATTTTACGCTTTGCGTACCATTTTAGCGATGAAAAATCCGTCTGTTCCCGCCGTCTGAGGCATGAGGGTCAGCATACCGCCCTCAGAGTTCAAATCGGGATAAGCCTTGTTTAACGCGGGGATACGGAAATCCACGGCGGAAAAATCCGCGTTTGTCTCAAGGAAGCGACGTACCACCTCCTCGTTTTCCCTTTTGTTAAGCGTACAGGTGGAGTAAACGAGCAAACCGCCTGCCTTCACGTACTCCGACGCGCCGCAGAGCACTGCGTACTGCACCTCGGGAAGCTTACCCACGGAGTCTCCGTCCTTGTATCGGATGTCGGGCTTTTTGGCAAGGACGCCGAATCCCGAGCAGGGTGCGTCGCACAGAACCTTGTCGCATTTCCATGCAAGCTCCGCCTTGGGAGCACGGGCGTCCCTTTCTTCGGTGGTGATGCAGGATAATCCCAGCTTTTTCGCTGTAGCGTTTATAAGCGACAGCTTGTTTGCGTGCAGGTCGAATGAATGGATGACGGCTTTACCCTCGCCGTCGATGGCAGCCGAAAAGCTCTTTCCGCCGGGTGCGGAGCATGTGTCGGCGATAACGTCGCCCGCCTTTGCGTCTAAAACGCGCGTGCATATACGGGACGCCTCGTCCTGTACGAACCAAAGGCCCGCGTCAATTCCGTCGCGCACCGCCTGAGACACGGCGGGCACGCATACGGTGGTATTCGTATAATTGCCGGGAGCGGCGTCTTCAAGTGTATTCAAGACTTCCTCTGTCGTAGTCTTAAGAGTGTTTACTCTGAGGCACACTCTCTCCGTGCGGAAGAAGGATTCAAGTATTTGTCTTGTACACTCGGCACCGTACGACTCTATCAGCACTCTGCAGATATCGGGTGACGCGGAATACGCAACGGACATTGCCTCGGGGGTGTCGTCCGTGGGGAGAGTGTATTTTTTGTCTGCTCTCAGAAACGAGCGGAGAGTGGCGTTAACAAATCCTCGCGCACGGGAGGGAGCGGTACCAACCGTCGCAGAAACTGCGGCAAAGTCGGGTATGCGGTCGGTATAAAGAAGCTGATAGAAGCCAAGTCTGAGGGAGGTGAGCGCAGGAGGATCGATATCCTTCAGCTTACGGGAAGAATACTGCGCTATGATATGATCAAGAGTTATACGTCTTTCGATAACTCCGTATACAAGTCTCGTGTAAAGTCCGCGATCGGCAGGTGAAAGCCCCTCTGCCTTTTTAAGGGCGGTGTCTATTTCGATATTGGAATATCTGCCCTGCTTCATTATCGCCATAAGGGACGAGTGGGCAAGGGCGCGGGGATCGGTGGTCTTGTCTGACATTTCAGCCTCCTTAAGTCTCGCGGAAATGTGGGGATCATCTGCGGCTTCTGCGGTTTACGATAAGAATTAGTCTGAGTAAGTTCATGAGAGACGTGAACAGTGCCGCAACGTAGGTAAGGGCGGCGGCTGTCAGCACCTTGCGGGATGCTTTAAGTCCTTCGTCTCCCTGCATATATCCCTCCTTCATCAATGCCATGGCGCGGCTGCTTGCGTTAAACTCTACGGGGAGAGTCACAAGCTGAAAGAACACAGCGGCGCAGAAGAATATGATTCCTGCGTACGCTACGGGAGGAAATGAGAGAAGAAGTCCTAAAATAACGAGGGGCATTGCAAGCTTTGAGCCCAGGTTTGCCACGGGGATGACAGCCATTCTCAGCTTGATGGGGAAATATCCGGTTGCGTGCTGGATAGCGTGTCCCGCTTCGTGGGCGGCAACGCCTACAGCCGCGGCGGACGCCACGTTATAAACGGGCTCGCTGAGGCGGATGACGTTTTCCTTGGGGTCAAAGTGGTCGGTAAGCTCTCCGCTTGTGGGCACCACCTGAACGTGATGAAGGCCCGCACCGTCAAGGATACGTCTTGCGGCGTCTCTGCCGGTAAGTCCGCGGTCAGAGGGAGTGCGGGAGTATTTTTTAAAGGTAGACGTTACGTTCATCTGCGCCCACATTGCAAGAAGCAAAGCGGGGAGGACGAAAATAAGGTATGTCATGTCGTATCCGTAGTAGTACATATTTGCCTCCGAAGGGAAATAAATGATATACGGCTAACGCCGTATGATATATTTTCGCTGTCGCGAAAACATGATATAATGCGCCTGCTGTCGCAGGGGCATTATGCAAGGGAAACATTCGTTTCTTCATATTTCCCGTAAGGGAAATGCTTCATGTTGCCATAGGCAACGCTTCATGCGTCTGTGGCGTGCTTCATGTTGCCATAGGCAACGCTTCATTCTAAATGGTCGCCCTTGGAAATCTTTCTTCCCCTAATATAATCAGCGGCGCTCATGCGTCCCTTGCCCTCGGGGATAACGCCCGTGAAGCAGACGCTTCCGTCACAGCAGGACACGGTGATCTCGCCGTTATCGGTGGAAAGAACGGTACCGCATTCGCATGTGGGACAGCTGTCTCCCTTGTGTGCTGACGTCACCTTAAGAAGCTTTCCGTCGGGAGTGTGGGTGATACCGCCGCCGAAAAGTCCGCGTATCTGACAGCACAGCTCCTCAGCCGTGTGGCTGAAGTCAAGCACAGCGTCGTCCTTGGTGATCTTTGCGGCGTATGTGGCGCCATCCTCCGGCTGAGGTGTGCGAGGCACGCATCCCTCGCATGCCATGTCAACGACGCGGGACATCGCCTCGCCGCCGAGCACGGCAAGTCTGTCGTGAACTGACTCAAGGTCGTCCTCCTCGGTGATGGGTGTGGTGAGAGTCAGTATCACGTCTCCCGTGTCAAGACCGTAGTCCATGTACATGGCGGTAACTCCCGTTTCAGGGTCTCCCTCCATAATGGCGCGGTTGATGGGAGCCGCACCGCGGTGGCGGGGGAGAATGGACGCGTGTGCGTTGATGCATCCGTGCTTCGGATAGTCGATAACGTAGGGAGGAAGCAGTTTTCCGTATGCCGCGACGATGATCATGTCGGGGTCAAGACGCTTCAGCTCGTCCTCAAATGCGCCGTCTTTAAGGGTAGTGGGCTGATATACGGGGAGGGAGTTTTCTTCAGCATACACCTTTACGGGAGGAGCGATCATCTTCATGCCGCGTCCCTTGGGCTTGTCGGGCTGAGTTACGACGCCAACGATCTCTGCGTTTTTGTTGGCGTGTACCGCGCGGAGACATTCGCGTGCGAAATCGGGCGTTCCCATGAAAAGTATTTTCATAACGGGGGGCTCCTTTCAAAAAGCTATTACTCTTCGTCGAAGAGCTCGGCGATCTCTTCCTTTGTGAGGACGTGTACCGCCTCGTCGATGAAGAGCTTGCCGTCGAGATGATCGATCTCATGGCAGAAGCATCTTGCGGTAAGGCCCTCGCCGCTGACTGTAAAGGTGTTGCCTTCTCTGTCCATAGCGCGGACGGTGACCTTCATGGGACGGTGTGTAACTGCCCACTCACCGGGGACTGACAGACAGCCCTCCATCTCCTCCTGCTCGCCCTCTCTCTCGATGATCTCGGGATTGATGAGCTCGTACATCTTATCGTTATCATTGGTGTCGATAACCAGAGCGATGCGTCTGAGGATGCCTACCTGAGGTGCCGCAAGGCCTACGCCCTCGGAGTCGATGAGAGTATCTCTCATGTCGTCAAGGAGAGTGAGTATTCTGGGTGTGATCTTATCAACGGGACGGCATACCTTGCGAAGGGTGTCGTCTCCCTTTTTTATTATATTCAAAAGTGCCATATTAATTCGTTTCCTTTCGTTTTATATAGTCGTAGGGTTTAAGTCTGCCGTAACTCTGACGGATGAGTTTCTCGCAGAGCGGGAATTGCTCATTCCCGAAAAATCGCACAGCAGGGACGATATAAACGCGCGTGTGCGCTTTGTCAGTCTGCATTTCATGACGAATCTAAGGCGGCACACGTTCTGTACCTTGTACACAGGCGCTTCAAAGGGTCCGTAGATTATCGCCTTGACGTCGGTAAATTCATCTCTTATGTATTCTCTGATACGCTCGCCCATTCTGGCGGCGGTACGGGTGAGAAGAAGCTCGTCCGCGGATGACAGAGTTATCACCGCCACGTCGCAGAAGGGCGGGAACGTCAGCTGACGGCGGATGCGTATCTCACGCTCGAAAAACGCCTTGTAGTCCTGCCTTGCGGCGAGAGCTATAACGTCGCTGTCCGGGTTGAAGCTCTGTATCACGGAAACACCGTCTGCGTCGGCTCTGCCCGCTCTGCCTATGACCTGTGTCAGCATGGAGAAGGTACGCTCGTTTGCACGGTAATCGTCAAGGAACATTGACGAGTCCGCGTTCAAAACGCCGACTGTGGTAACGTTCGGGAAATCGTGTCCCTTGGTTACCATCTGGGTGCCGAGAAGGATATCCGCGTCTCCCCTGCGGAAGGAATCCAGCAGCTCGCCGTGAGACTGTTTTTCGCGGGTGGTATCGTGGTCCATGCGGGCTATCCTTGCCGTGGGAAACAGCTTTAAAAGCTCGCTTTCCGCCATCTGTGTACCGCACCCTGCGAACATGAAATGCTCCGACGCGCAGTCGGGACATACCGCAGGCACCTGACATCTGTAGCCGCACATGTGGCAATGCAGATATCCGCTGTTTTTTCTAACCTCAAGATATCCCGCTCCAAGCTCGCTGTCCCTCGGGATCCTGCATCCCTTTTTAAGATGATAGGTCATAGTCACCGAGCAATGGGGGCACTTCACCGCCTCGCCGCAACTTCTGCATGATATGACGCTGTTGTATCCGCGTCTGTTTAAGAAAAGTATCGTCTGCTTACCAAGGGACAGCTGTTCACCCATTCTTCCGATAAGCTCTCGGCTGAAGGGAGTGTTGTTTCCGCTTTTCAGCTCCACTCTCATGTCGGATATCAGGGTATCCGGAAGCTTTGCTCCGCCGAAGCGGCCCTTAAGCTCAACGAGAGTGTATTTCCCGCTAACCGCCTTATGGTAGCTTGTCACCGACGGTGTGGCTGAAGCCAGTACCATGGTGGCACCGCTCTCACCGCATCGGTAGCTTGCCACGTCGTGGGCAAGGTATTTGGGATCGGTATCCGATTTATACGTATGCTCGTGTTCTTCGTCTATTATGATAAGTCCTAAGTTTTTAACGGGGGCAAACACCGCAGAGCGGGTGCCGATGACCACGTCTGCCGCCCCGTCTCTTATCCGACGCCACGCATCGAATCTTTCCCCTGCGGAAAGAGCTGAGTGTATAACGGCTATCCTCTCGCCGAAGAGGGCGACGAATCTCGCCACCGTCTGCGGGGTCAGCGCTATCTCGGGGACAAGCATTATAACGCCTCTGCCGTCTGAAAGTACACGGCTTATCAGCTTTAACATTACGTTGGTCTTACCCGAGCCCGTGACTCCGTGGAGGAGCGCCGCTGACGGCCTCTCGTCTGCGTACAGCCCGTATAGCCTTTCAAGCGCCGCCGACTGCTCGTCGGACAGGGTAAAGCTTCCGCTGTAGCCTGACGCTTCAGCCGCCGTCACGTTCAGTCTGTCTCTGTAAACGTCCTCCGTGCCGACTGTTAAAAGTCCCTTCTTTTCAAGAGCAGAAAGCGCCGTTTTGACCGCGGATCTTTCAAGAGAGAGCTTTTCGCAAAGTCCCGTAAGCGTTATCCCCGGTTCCGAGACTACGCTCTCAAGAACGGCACGCTGTCGGTCGCTTCTCAAAGCGGGCAGCTCCGAGAGTCCCTCTGCAGGTGCGGCTGTCAGCTCCACCTTAACGTTGGTGCCGCCTCTTTTGACGTCGCCCGTTTTGACGACGATCCCGTTTTTGATCATCCGTGCAAGGATGGCGGGAGTCTCACTGCCGTATTTGGAACGGAGCCCCTCCACGGTCAACTTCTTGCCTCCCTTAAGCTCGGTGTAGATGAACACCGCCTTCTCTCCCATTGACGCCGTCTGCTTTTCGGCTCTCGCCTCGTCCACGTTGGGAGCTATGGAATAATATTCGCATATTTTGGATATGGCGGCTGACGGAAGCACACACCTCACCGCCTCGCCGAAGGTGCAAAGGGTATGCTCCTTCAGGAATGTACATAGCTTCAGCGATTCTTCCGTGAGATACGCCTCGGGCGAGGTAACTGCCGTGATGGGCTTCAGCTCATCTGCATCTGCAGGATCGCAAAGCTCGTATATAACAGCCGTCATCCTGCGGTTGCCGTTGCCGAAGGGCACCTGTACTATGGCGCCGGGCACCGCCGTCTCTCTCAGGTCGGACGGAATATAGTAGCTGTACGTATGGTCGATCTTATAAGGCGCTTCTAACAGATACACGCTTGCGATATCTTTCATTTATTAAGATTCCGTCCTTTCTTCTGTATTTTACAAAGCCTTCTCACAAGCTACGCTCTGCGAGAAGACTTCGTTTTCTTATATGATCAAAGGGTCTCTTCGGAAGCCTCGTCTGCAGCCGCTTCAGCTTCCTCTGCAGAACAGACGTCCTCTCTGCCCATGCCTGCGGGAAGAGTAGACTTCACGATGCGGTATTCGTCACGATAAAGCTCGTCGATAGCGTTCTTAACAGCCTTTTCGTCTCTGTACTGAGGCTTAACAACGTTCGATACGTTCTTATCGGAATCCTTGCCGCTGTTCTTTTCGTAGTATTCTCTCTGGTTGATGTAATCGTCTGTTATCTGTCTTGCCGCCTTAGCTGTAGCAACTACAAGTGCGTAACGGTTGATGTTTTCCTTTTCCATAAGGTTTGAAAGTGAAGGCTTTACCATATTCTTCTCCATTCTCCGCCGACGGCGGATCTCATTATATATTTAAATTATTATGTATTGACTGCTTATTTATTCTGCGGAGTAGCTTTCCACAGTGCTCTTCATCATCGCGTATCTGGAATGCTCCGCCGTGATGATGCTCTTTATCTGTGCGGCGCACTCTTCTGAGTGGTCTGTCTCGTTGACTACAACGTAGTCGTAGTTTTCCGCAAGTCCCACCTCGGTGACTGCTCTTTCAAGACGTTTCATTATGACGTCGTCCGTTTCGGTGCCCCGTCCGCGGAGGCGTCTTTCAAGCTCCGCTCTGTCGGGTGCTATCAGCATTACGGTGACACATTCGTCCGGCATGAGCCGCTTAACCTGAAGGGCACCCTCAACCTCGATCTCAAGGATGATATCCCGTCCCTCGGAAAGCACTTTCTCAGCCTCGCTCTTAAGCGTACCGTAGAAGTTGCCGCAGTATTCGGTGTGCTCCAGTATCATGCCCTCTTCAAGAAGAGACTTAAACCTCTCTCTGTCCATGAAGTGGTAGTTTACTCCGTCCTCTTCACCGGGTCTGGGCGCGCGGGTGGTCGCCGACACGGAAAAGCCAAGGTCGGGTATCATCTCACGAAGGAGCTTTACCACAGTACCCTTGCCGCTTCCGGCAGGTCCTGAAATTACGAATATAAGTCCTTTTCTCATGTGCGCCCCCTTATTCTGCATCCTCACGGGAATCGTCGTCCCCGTCCACGCCGTTAAGTCTGCCCGCCACCGTCTCTGCCTGAAGGGCGGAGAGGATAACGTGGTCGCTGTCTGTGATGATAACGCATCTCGTTTTTCTGCCGCAGGTGCAGTCCACCGCACGGCCCGAGTCCTTTGCGTCCTGAACGAGGCGCTTGGAAGGAGCGGCGTCGGAGGAAACGAGAGCTACAACGCGGTCTGCGTTCAGCATATTATTAAATCCAACGTTAACGAATCTCATTTTGCACCTTACTCAATATTCTGAATCTGCTCGCGGATCTTTTCGATCTCAGCCTTGATGTCTACGGCTATACGGGCGATCTCAATATCACCCGACTTGGACGCGATGGTATTGGTCTCGCGGTTGATCTCCTGAAGGAGGAAGTCAAGCTTTCTGCCTGAGTTTTCCTTGGAGTTAAGTATCTCGCGGAAGCTTTCGAAATGCGTTGCAAGGCGTACGAGCTCCTCGTCGATGGATGCCTTGTCCGCGAAAACAGCCGCCTCGGTAAGGATACGCTGCTCGGACAGCTCAACGTCAAAGTCGTCGAGAAGCTGTTTTATTCTTGCGGTAAGCTTTGCGGGGTAGGTCTCAATGTTGCGCTCGGATATCTCGCCGATCTGTCCTGCCCACAGCTTGATGTTCTCGATCTTCTGCTCGATATCGCATCCGAGGGCTGCACCCTCTCTTTCTCTCGCCTCGATAAAGGAATCGACTGCCAAGGAAAGAATGGACTTAACGTCCGCCCAGTCCCTCTCAACGTCCTCCTCGGGACGCTTGGTGCGGAAAAGGTCACGGTTCTGTGCCACTGACATAACTGAAATGTCGTCGGCAAGACCGAACTCGTCTCTCAGCGCCTTAAGGGATGCTATATAGGATTCAGCGGCGGCACGGTCGAGGGATACCTCCACGCCCGTCTCTTCGATAACGTCGATGCCGATATAGACGTCCACCTTACCGCGGGTGATGCCGCGCTCCGAAATATACGATTTTACTTTTTCCTCAAGGTATCCGTAAGAGCGGGGGAGCTTTACGTTACAGTCGAGGAAACGGTTGTTTACACTTTTTATCTCTGCCGTGATGTCACGGTCTCCGCTCGGACAAAGACCTCTGTGTCTGCCGAACGCGGTCATACTTCTGATCATTGACGCTTCCTTTCGAAATCCCGCCCCGGGTCTCCCCGAAGCTATATTTCTCCATGATATACATAATTAATTATACTATATCTCACTCGTTTTGTCAATGAAAATAAGGGGATTTTTTATGCGGAGTACACGGGAATTCCAAGATCGGTGTCGGTCGCGGGGAGGCGGATGCACCAATACCCCGACAAACGCGATCCGCCGTGCAGAATCATATCGGTTTTCCCGTTTTCAATAAGAAAGGACCCGACTCGTTGAAGTCAGGTCCCGATAATTCACTTTTTCTTCGTTTTCAAAACGAGAGCCTCGTGCAGATAAGCCATTACCGCAAGGAAAGCTCCGATCACCAAGGGGAAAACCGCAGGTGTGGTCGCCTCGGCGATCCAGCCGAACACGGGCGGCATCAGACACATTCCCGTATAGGCACACGCCATCTGTATTCCGATAAGGGCGCCCGAGTTTTCCGCACCGAAATACTCGGGGGTGGAATGTATCACCGCAGGGTATATGGGCGCGCATCCAAGCCCGATCAGAAGAAGTCCGGGAAGAGAATAATATCCTCCGGGCAGGATGATGAGCGAGAGCACACCCGCCGCGATAAGCGCTTCACCCATGCGTATCATCTGTTTGTCGGAAAACCTGTAGGTCAGAAATCCGCCTACGGCACGTCCCGCCGTGATGCCTATGAAAAACATACTGGAAAGGGACGCGGCATGCTCGGGAGTAAAGCCCCCCTTATGTACGAGATAAGTACCCGACCACACTATCGCGACTATTTCAAGAGAGCAGTAGCAGAAAAAGGTAAGGAGCACGTGGGGCACGCCGGAGATACTCAGAAGCTTACGTAAAGTGGGGGCTTTTTCTGTCACGCCACGGTCTTCGCCCGCCGCGGGCGACGCAGTTTTCCACAGGGGCATGGAAAACAGGACCACGATACCGAGGACGAGCTGAAGAGCTGATATGATACGGTAGCCCGCGTTCCACGTCATGCCCGAGGTCAGGGCATGGCCCATAACGTAGGGACCTATCACGGTGCCTACGCCCCACATACAGTGGAGCCAGCTCATGTGACTGCTCTTATAGTTCAGCGCCACGTAATTGTTAAGCGCAGCGTCCACGCTTCCCGCACCAAGTCCGTAGGGCACGGACCAAAGGATCAGTAAAATGTAGCTTTTGCTTACGGAGAAGCCGAAAAGCGCCGCCGCGGTAAGCAGCACGGATACGGCAGTAACGGTCCCCGTTCCGAAGCGGCGGGTCAGGCGGTCACTCATCAGACTTGACAAAATGGTTCCCGCAGATATGGTCATGGAGATATATCCTGCGTAGGACAGGGGAACGGAAAGCTCCCCTGTCATGGTGGGCCACGCCGAGCCCAGCAGTGAATCGGGAAGCCCCAGACTTATAAACGCAAGATATATGACGGCAATTAGCAGATGCGCCATATATTTGTACCTCAAAAGTTAGTTTGCAAGGGGATATACTGCCGCAAGGTCACGGTTAAGCTTTGTAACAGCGGCGTCGTATGGGGAAAAGTCACCGTTTTCGATAATGCCGCGCACCACGCTTCTGAACTCAGAAAGGGCGGGAACGGTCTTTTCAAAGGTCACGGTAAAATCGTACACCGTGCCGCGCGCGATAAGCTCGAACATATCTGCCGAGCGGTTGTCGGGCAGAGTGGACGCGTGAAGATAGCTTGCATTCTGCTCGGTAACGTAGCCGTAGGACGCGGCGTTGATACCCGACAGCACAAGGGATATCATCTCGTTATTGGTGGTGCCCGCAGGGACCGTCATCACGAGAGAATCGCCGTCCGCAAGGGTCCTGTAGGGGTCTTCTGCTCTGTGCTTGGGCATGGGAAGTATACCCACGCGCACGTCCGACGTGCGGTAGTCGTCAAGACTTCCCACACTGCCCACGGTGAACAGGGCTTTTCCGTTGCTGAATGCCTTTGCCGCCTCATCATGAGGGATACCCGCAGACGCGGCGGAATTAAACATAGCTCTCGCATAGGTAGCTGCCCAGTCGAAGGAATTTTGCACCGTAGCCACCGAGGGGACGCTCTTCACTCCCGATGCAACGTATTTCTCTCCGAGAGAAACAAAGATACCGTCAAGGCTCTCACCGGGTGCAAGGACCGAGGGTATGACTCCCTCCATATTTCCTGCCAGAGCGGCATACTCAAACAGTCTGTCCCATGTGAATTTGCCGTCTTCGGCAAGCGTATAAAGCTCATCCGACACCTTTTTGCCAAACGCACCTCTGTTGAAGATGACGCAGGGCAGATCGGACGCAGGGGTAGCTTCACCGGCAACGCCCAGCGTGCGGTAGCCTACGGTGGTCGCCTCCACGGAGGTGGCATTGAAATAGGGCTTCGACAGGTCAAGGTGAGGCAGAGAGCGAAGGTTCATGAGAAGGTCTTCCGCATCAAACACGCAGACCTCGCTTACGGGGAGGCACATGATATCGGAATAGTACATTCCCGCAAGACGGGCCTTTTTTGCCTCCTCTATCATGGTAGCGGCGTCGCTTTCGGCGGTCGTAATATTTATATTGTATTTTTCTTCAACTGCGTCGTTTCGCTTTTTGACGGTATCGGACACGTATCTGACGGCATCGGGGTCAAGGAACGTCACGTCGGGGGAGGTAATAATGAAGGTAGCCCCGCCGAAGTCCATATTGGGAAGCGCGTCAAGATAGGCGTCGGCAAGTATGGGATAGTCGGGGTTGCCCGCATATCTGTACACGGTCTCGTCCTCTTCCCTTTCCGTCTCTGCGGGACGCACTGCAACGTCCCCCGTTTCGTCCGTATCTGCGTCTGTTTCCCCGGGCGTATTCAAGGTCAGACTGCATGATGTAAGAAGAAGCGATAACAGCAGTAACAGTGCCGCCAATGTTTTTTTGGTCATACGCATATAAAGTCTCCCCTCCGAAAGGCTGTTTGCTTTCAATTGAGTTTTCCCTGTGGATCGGGATCAAATTTTTCCAAATTTGGCAAACCAAATATTGTGCGTTGAATAATTTCCTCTGAAATGTTAGAATAATATTGCAGATCACACCAAAGAAAGGAACCAAGTCATATGAAATCTGCAAGAACAACACGCATAGGTGCCGCCGTTTTAAGCTTACTTATACTGCTTGGCGGTACAGGTACACCCGTTTCTGCTTCACAGTCCGAGGCACGTCTTCCTGCCGTCACCTTAAACGGCACAGGATACGAAGGCACGGTAAAGCTGAAGGACGGTGTAACTTACGTAAAGATACGTGAATTTTCCGAAAGCCACGGTGCAAAGGTCACGTGGGACAGACAAAGCGGAAACGCTGTAGTATCCTACCGCGGAGTAAATACCACTCTCGGACAAAGCGCAAGCTATCTGAAGCGCGGCGGCGATTACTTATACTTTAACGGAAACAGCTTCGTTGAGGCCGAGCGCATATACGTACCTATCCGCGCCATCGGCGCCGTATTCGGGTACGATACCACGTGGAACGCTGAAAAATTCAGCGCGTCACTTCGCGGCGGAAGCAGTCCCTCCTACACGGAGGATCAGCTTTACTGGCTGTCCCGCATCATCTCAGCGGAGGCTGAGGGCGAAAGCTATAAGGGAAAGCTTGCTGTGGGTACGGTAGTGCTCAACCGAGTGAAAAGCAGTGAATTCCCCAACACCGTCTACGGTGTTATCTTCGACAGAAAGAACGGTGTACAGTTCACACCCGTTGCCAACGGCACCATCTACAAGACGCCCGACAGCGAAAGCGTAGCGGCGGCAAGAGCGTGCCTTGAGGGCGGAACGCTTAACTCCGACATTCTGTTCTTTATGAATGCAAGTATTGCCGAGAGCTTCTGGATAAGCTCTCAAAGACGGTACGTTATGACCGTGGGAAACCACGATTTCTACGCGTAACGGATAAAGCGGATGTCCTCTTCGGAGGACGTCCGTTTTTTCGTGAAACACGCGCTCTCACAGGGAGAAAGAAAATGAAGCGTTCTTCGCAGAAGAACATGAAGCGCCCCACAGGTGCATGAAGCGTTGCCTGCGGCAACATGAAGCATTTTCCTTACGGAAAATATGAAAGGGGACCCACGGCAGGGTAAGACTACGGGTGAACGTCCGCCTAAACCGATTAAATATAATCGATTTGCGGAGCAAATCTACCGAAATTATTCATTATGCATTGTGCATTATTCCCCCGCCGCAGGCACTATCCCTGCTTATCTGTCCAGATTCTTAACGCGGTTTTTGATGATGAATATCTCGCGGAGCATCTTGATGCTGTCGCTGAGCATATTGATTCTTGATTCTCTGTGATTTATAACGCATACGGGCATTTCGCGCACCTTTGCCCCCTCCCTTTTCGCAAGGAGGAACAGCTCAAGGTCAAACGCCCATCCGTTGGTCTCGGCAAGGGGGAAAATGCGGTGGGCAAGCTCCCGTCTGAAGACCTTGAAGCCGCACTGGGAGTCTGTCACGTTAAGACCCGTTATAATGTTAAGGACCCTAATATACACTTTCGACGCAAGCTTTCTCATCTTAGTGTAGTTCTTATATCCGTCGGGATGTGCGGCTCTTGAGCCTGCAAGCATATCACATCCGCCCTTTTTCATTATATTTACAGCTTCTATGATGGAATCCGTACCGTACGCAAGGTCGCAGTCGGTGTACATCACCACGTCTCCCGTGGATGCAATGGCGGCGCGTCTTACAGCGGCACCCTTTCCGTAGTTCGCACTTGTGCGGATGGGCACCACGGTACCGTATTTTGCTCCCACGTTCTCTGTGGTGGGGATCGCCTCATAGGTGCCGTCTGCAGAGCCGTCGTCGGAAAATATCAGCTCATAGCTGTCCTCAGAGCCGTCGCAGTAGCCGTCCATTACGCGGACAAGCTCTGCCGCCGTCGCCGCGACGGTAGTTATCTCATTATACATGGGGATACATATACTTATCTTCAAAACAGTTAAACCAAACCTTTATGGGTAATTTTATTTTTTACAGCGGAATACGAAATAATCCGTATGTACCGTAACGGTAAGCTTTTCCAGTGCGGAAAGTCTTTCCACAGCCTCACGGGGAGTTTTGTAGCAAAAGGGCGTCATACCGAAAAGATTCATTATTTCTGCAGATGACGCAAGACTGTGCGTATATCTTACGCTGCTTCGGCAGACCTCTTCAAATCCGTCTGCAGGTACCACCTCGGGGGCTTTTTTGATGACCTCGTCGTATATGAACTGCCTCATCTCAAGAAGGTGATCCTCGCCCGACGCGGCTACCACCAGAATGCCTCCGTCCTTCAGCACACGTCTGTTTTCGTCCCAAGCGATGGGCGCAAACATGGACACCACGGCGTCTGCACATGAGTCAGCCACGGGAAGAGAAAAAATATTCCCCGCCATAAACGCCGCCTGAGCGTCACCGTCAAAGGGGGCACCCACGCCCTCCCTTGCCGCGAGCGCTTCTCTTACGGCTCTCTTTGCTCCCGCCGCCGCGGCGTGCTTGGACGCATCGAATGCCGCCGTTCGGACACGTCTGCCAAAACCGCTGAGCGCCGAGGTAAAGCGGCAGGTGTGATACCCCTCGCCGCATCCCGAGTCGATAACGGTCACATCCCCGAAGGGCACGCACCCGTGGATAAGACGGGCGACCTCGTCGGACAGCTTTTCATAAGCGCCTGTACTTAAAAATTCTATTCTTGCGCGGACCATTGCCGCGTCGTCGCCCGTGTGGGCGTTCTTGCCCTTCCCGGGAGGCAGAAGATTAACGTAGCCTTCCTTCGCAACGTCATAGGTATGACGCTTGGCACCGCCGTTACAAACAAGGCTTTTCCCCTCCCTTTCCAGGGGAGAGGCGCAAAGGGGACAATTCAATATTTCCGAAAAGCTCATCTGTGAAACCTTTCTTTTTTACTCTGTTATCGTTTCAATGAGAACACCGTGGAGAGCGTATCTCTGTGTGCTGATACCGTTGGTACAGGTGGACAGAGTTATAAGTCTGTCTCCCGGAGTGAAGGTGACGTCGGTCTTGATGTCGGACATCTCAGCCAGCTCCGTCGCAAAGGCAACGAATTCTTCAGCGTCAAAGCCCATGTCAACGTAGCCTGAGTCATATGCCGCCTCGTGGATGGAGAAGGGCTTGAATACATAGATACCGTCGAAGGTGTATATATAGATATTCGTATTCTCGAACACCTCGGGCTTGAAGAAATGGGTCACGTGATTGAACATGGAGCCTGAGGTAACGTTATGACCGTACAGCACCGTATTGTAGTTTTCGGTTATGGGGAGCACACATCGGAAATCGGCGTATATGGAGCCGTTTACAAGATTATCTCCCGTGTATGCGTGGTCAAGGTAATACTCGTTGTTGTCAGTCTTGGCAACGGGATAATTGATATTGGTGCCCGGCACCTTTATCCATGCGTAGATATCGGGGTTTATGTTTCTGAGAGACTCAAGGGACGCTCTCATCTTTGCAAGCTCCGCAGAGTGGTCGGAATGAGTCGTCACCTCTCCCGCGCCGTTTTTGATGATCTCATCCATGGTGGGGGTGTACGCAGTCTTTGAATCTGCCGCAAGCAGATCAACCTTGCCGCCCGCAGAAACCGTGCCTTCGACACCAAAGCCGTCGGCAACACTGTCGATGATATCTGCGTAGATGCGGTCGCTCGTTATCTTATCGGGGATATTTATTATAAGGTACGACGTGCTGTAAATGAACACGCAGACGCAAAGCACCATCACCGCAAGGCGAACCATGTCCCGCTTCTTCTCACCGCTTTTAACCGTGGCGTCAATATCGTCTGCGGAAAAATCTCTGATGGATCTTTCAAAATCATTCAGCGTATCTTCCTCGGTGTCTTCTGCGTCCTCTGTGTCCTCTGCGTCCTCTGTGTCTTCACCCGCCGAGTCGGGAGAAGTCATGCTGCAGTCGGTCACCTCGGCATCCTCAGTCTCTTCTGCGGAAGCGATATTCTCATCCGCCTGCGGGGAAACGCTTTCCTCACCGTTCACAGCGGGAATAACGGGGGGCTCTTCAGTTGCGCCGAGAGGCTCCGTCACGTCCGGCACGGGAAAGTCGGGTGCGGTGTCATCTGCAGGCGACTGTTCGACCGGGGTATCGACCTCGTCGGGATCGTCCGTCAACGCCTCGGGAAGTATTTCGGGGGCGTCAAGAGAGGACTCGGACGTCTCCTCTTCCTTTATTTTTTTCTTTTTAAAAAATATCATATTAATCTCCATTCAGCCGCGGCTGTATAAACAATATGATGAAAATTCGTCTTGAAGCATTGGCAGCAAATGCCATTTCTCAGCGGCAAGCCTTCCGTATCTCGAAAGCCCACTCACCTACTTTATATTATATATGTTTTTTGTCGATTTTACAATAGATATCCGATATAGTTATATCTTTTTTTACATTTGACGCCCCGGCTCAAAAAAGCGGAGCGCGTCTATTGAAAAAATGCAAAAGACTATTGCAATTTGCCCGTTTTTTGTTTATAATTATCATAGTTGACAGTGAGTTTCGCCCCATTCCGCGGCGAAGCAAGTTGGGACGATCTACTAAGAAAAGGACAGGTAACTAATATGGTAAAAAAGCCACCTCTCGGAATAAGCCTTGCGCGTACCTTCGGGACTGAGATCTGCGAGACGCGCGTTAAAAACGCGGCTGAGGCTATGGTATCCACAGGTCTTCGCGACGCAGGATATGAATACTTACTTATAGGCGACTCTCTCTTCGAAAAGCGCCGCGACAGAAAAACCGGAGCACTCGTATTAAACAGCGAAAAGTTCCCCTCCGGCATAAAAGCACTGACCGACTGCGTCCACTCTCTCGGACTTAAGCTTGGCATCACCACATCCGCCGGTGCCGCTACCGCAAACGGTGCGCCCGGTTGTCTCGATCACGAGTACGACGACGTCTCCGCATTCGCAGAGTGGGGCATCGACATGATATCCCACGACACTGTAAACATGCCTCCCAGATGCAACGAGCAGACCGTGATCAGACGTATGGGCATGGCGCTCAGAGCGTGCGGCAGAAACATATTCTACTCCGTATTCAGCACCGACGAGAGACTCCGCGTATGGGCCCGCTCCGCAGGTGTAAACGCATACTGCGACAGACACATGGCAGATGGAGCAGGCGTAACTCCTCCCCCCGCAGTTACGTTCGGCTACAGCGCTGACTACTGCTGGCACAACTGCGGTGAGATACTCATGCAGGATACCTGTGCGGCATCCCTCCGCCGTCAGATGGCTATTGCCGCTATGATGTCTTCTCCCATCATCGTCGACTGCGACGTGACGTCCCTCACCGACGAGACTCTTGACATTCTTAAGTCAGCGTCTCTCATAGCCGTACATCAGGACGAGGACGGCAGACCCGCAAGACTCTTCTCCGACGGCGTATACGTCAAGTATCTTGAAGACAGCAGATATGCCGTAGCCTTTATCAACACATCCGACGAAGAAAAGAAGCTTGACTTCTACGCATATGATTTCGGTATCACCTGGAACGCAGGTTATGCTCTTAAGCTTAACGGTATATTCGGAGTTGACGATGAACGTGAGTTTGACGCCATGACGAGCGTTACCGTTCCCGCAGGCGACGCCAAGCTTTACGGTTTGAGTCTTGTTTGAGAAAGGTTAGGTCTTAGTAATGAAAAAAATATTAACTCCCCCCATGGGCTTTAATACATGGAATACCTTCGGTGAGGTGTTCAACGAAGAGGTACTCAAGGAAACTGCCGACGCTATGGTGGACCGCGGATTCCTTGACGCAGGATACGAGTATCTTATCATCGACGACAACTGGAACATGGAGTACCGCGACCCCGAGACGGAGCGTATGATCCCCCGTCCGAAAAAGTTCCCGAACTCCGATATCCTTCCCACCTTCCGTCACATCCACGACAGAGGACTTAAGGTAGGTATCTACTCATGCGCAGGTGTTCGCACGTGTGCTTGCAAGATGTCAAGCTACGACTACGAATTCTTAGACGCCAAGACTCTCGCAGAGTGGGGCGTTGACTACCTGAAATACGACTACTGCCTCCACCCCGAGCTTGGCGACGGCGAGCTTCTCTACCGCAGAATGAGCCTTGCGCTCCGTCACAGCGGACGCGACATTCTGTTTAACGCCTGCAACTGGGGTTGGGATGACGTTTGGTCATGGGCAAGAGCCATCGGCGTTGACACATACCGTTCCACCGGTGACATCTGTGACAACTTCAAGTCCTTCAAGAACATCTTCCAGTCTCAGGTAATGAAGCTTGGCTCAAACGCTCCCGGATGCTTCAACGACATGGATATGATGACCGTCGGTATGGAAGGTCAGGGAAGCAACTCAGCCCTGTTCGAAGGCGGCGAGGGCGGAGCATTCGGCACAGAGGGTACGTACCGTATCCAGTTCTGCGTATGGTGTATGTTCCGGACTCCCCTTATCATGGGATGTGACGTCCGTAACGTATCCGACAAGTACCGCGATCTGCTTTGCAACCGCGAACTTATCGCCATCAACCAGGATATTGAGGGCCGTCCCGCATTCCCCGTTTCCTTTGACAATAATCTCGTATACTGCAAGCTTCTCGCTGACGGAACCTTTGCGCTCCTCTTTATCAACGACAGCGAAAACGACAGAGATCTTTCCTGCATCACTCACGATATCGGTTACACCGTGGGTTCAGGATACCGCATCCACATGACGGATCTTTTCACAGGCGAGGAAATGGTACAGGGTGACTTCCCCGTAGTACGCGTTCCCGGATACGACTGCCGTATCTTCAAGTGCAAGCTCGTTAAGTAATAATATATTAGCAGCCTCTCGAAAGAGAGGTTGCTTTTTTGTGTGGGGAGGGTCACCGCAACCAAATAGGGACAATCATTTTGATAGAATGATTGTCCCTGTTTTTTGCTTATTTAGGGGCATTCTGCGCCTTTTCTATTGTAAAAGTGAGAAATACCGCCGTCTTGGAGTGAATCCGGGACGGCAGTTGCTTTTTCCTTTGAGTAATCGTGTCATCAACCGCAAATCGTGTGATTAACCTATAATCGTGTAATTATCCTTTTTTCCTATCAGAAAGTGGAGATTTGTTTTCACGGCAACTAATACAAAATGTAAGTGTTTTTTGTGAAAATGTAAGAGTCAGCAACCGGATTTTTGTGGTATAATAATCATACAAGATATACTCAATTGCAAAGTAAAACGCAATAGGTATAATGAGATGCAAGTATAAAGAAGATAAGAACACCTCTATTTTACCGATAATGCTGTTTGCTTTACAAAAGAATTGATTTATATATTAAACATCTATAGATGTTTGCTTTT
>JAFSGU010000023.1 GCA_017440665.1 Clostridia bacterium | reverse complement strand
TCGGCGAGCAGTTCTTGCCCCAGATGGGTCTTGACACCGAAAAATACGAAATGGTGATGGACGAGAACACCTACAGAAACTTCAGAAGCTCCTATCAGCCTTACGTGTTCCAGGGCAAGCTGGCAGTGGGCGAATATAAGTCCGTGCTCACCAAGATAGTCATCCGCAATAAGGAGACCGGCGAGACTACCAAGGGCGCGACCCATCTTTGCAAGCTTTACTACGTTGAAAAGACGGTTGACCCCGCAACCTATGACTTAGACCTTCCCGCAGACGTTCACGCAGAAATGATGGAAAAGTCTTTCGTTACCATGGGTAACGTTTCCCGCCTTGCAAGTGTATTCGCGAGAGCGGAAAAGGGCGAGAAGATAACGTCCGCATATATCGGCGGCTCTCTCACCCAGGCAGGTACGCCCGACAAAAACGGAAACTGGGCATCGGGTACTTCCGCATGGCTCGAGAGAAAATTCCCCAAGGCTGAGATCGTTCACGTAAACGCGGGCTGGGGCGGTACGGGCTCTGCTTTCGGTGCAGTTCGTTTTGCTTCTCACGTTCTTGCTTATGACCCCGATATCGTATTCATCGAGTTCTCCGTAAACGATTCAAGCGACAGCGATTACCACAAGCAGTCGATGGAAAGCCTTGTGCGCCGCGCTCTTGAGTTCGGTGACGACACGGCTGTCGTTATTGTGCTTTCAAGTATGGACTCAAAATCTGACAGCTACATGAAATGCCGTCAGATGCATAAGGATCTTGCCGCATACTACGGACTTCCCGTTATCGACTTCTATTCAGGTCTCCACGTAGGCATTAACAAAGGTCTCTTTGACTACGGAATCATTTCCGTTGACGGTATCCACCTTAACACATGGGGTTATCAGGCTGAGCTTGACATGGTAGAGTATATGCTTGATAATATCTGCGAAAAGATTTCAACGTCATCTGCATCTGAGCTGAAGATCCCCGCGATACCCGAAAAGCTTTTCGCTCCCGGTGACCGCTTCATGGATCTTGTCACCATCAATCCCAATATGAACGCAAATCTCATCACCTCTCTCGGAAGCTGGAAAAAGTGGGAAACAGCCGAAGAAGGCGAGCAGTACCGCGTAGGCTACACCTGCTCAGGTCTTGACGGCAACGATCCCTTTAAGTTCACCTTCACGGGAAGCGATCTTTACATCCAGATGTACGGCACAGATACAGTAAACTTGAAAGTTGTACTTGACGACGGTGCCGGACACAGATACGAATACCTCTACGGTGCCGATGCGGATAAGCCTTACCGAGTAAACGGAGACCCCCTCGTTAAGTCTACCTACGACGTTACTATCACGGTTGACAATCCCACGGCGGGTGTGGACGTGGTATTCTTCGACATCACGTACAGATAAAGCATAACACAAGGATGTGTCGCATTTAGATGCAGAAGTCGTGATTTTGTTCTCGCCCTGTTACTCGGTACGGTAGAGAGCAAAATCGCGGCTAAAAAGACACATAAAATGGAGAAATCCGCCGATTTTTCGGCGGATTTCCACTTTAATGGCTATTCACTTGCGCTCTCCTCCGAGGCTTTGACAATTAATTTCCTCGTGTCTTTTGTTCGGCGCTAAATGCGACAGACCTTTGTCAGCAAACTGACGGCAGTGCAACTCAATTGGAGCTACACTGCCGTTTTTAATAATGTTTTAGTGATACTTGGGTAGGTAATCGCCGTGAGCGTCGATCAGATCGTCTACCATCGTCTTGTTGGTGTCGATGTCAAGCTCGCTTCCGGTGTGAGGATCAAGCATAGCTGCCTGATAGATGTGGTCACGCTTCAGAGTGTGAGCAGCCTCGATGGTGAGAAGCTGAACGTTGATGTTGGTCATGTTCATAGCCGCGCACTGTACGGGGAGAGCGCCTACGTAAGTAGGTGTGATGCCGTTTCCGTTTACGAGACAGGGAACCTCAACGCAAGCCTCTGCGGGGAGGTTTGTGATAAGGTGGTTCTTGTTGAGCACGTTACCGCCGATCTGGTAGGGAGTGTTTGTAACCATAGATTCCATGATCCATGAAGCGTACTCGTGAGAACGGTTGTGCTCCTTCATGCCGTTCTTAAGGATCTCCTCGTACTCGTGCTTCCAGCCTGCGATCTGCTCGATACAGCGGCGGGGATACTCGTCAAGGGGAATGTTGTACTTATCGATAAGCTCGGGGTACTTGGACTTGATGTAGAACATATTGTACTCAGCGTTGTGCTCGCTGGACTCGGTGCAGTAGTAACCGAAGTTCTTGATGTACTCAAGACGAACCTTGTCGTGGAAGTTGGGATCGTCGATCTTAGCCTGAATTCTTGACTTGATCTCGGGGTAAAGGTCAACTCCGTCCTTGTCCTCGATCTTGAGAAGCCATGCCATGTGGTTGATACCCGCGATGAAGTCGCGTCTGCCTTCGATCTTGTCCTGCATGCCAAGCTCTTCAAGAAGCCCGTATGAGCATCCCTGAACGCTGTGGCAAAGACCTACTGTGTTTACACCCGTGTATCTCTGCATGTAACCTGCAAGGATAGCCATGGGGTTTGTATAGTTGAGGAACCATGCGTCGGGGCATACCTCTTCCATATCAGCCGCGAAATCCTTGAGTACATGGATGGTACGGAGACCTCTCATGATACCGCCGATACCGAGGGTATCACCGATGGTCTGTCTGAGGCCGTACTTCTTGGGAACCTCAAAGTCAATGATTGTACAGGGATCGTAAAGACCGACCTGGATAGCGTCAACGACGAAGTTTGCACCGCGGAGAGCTTCCTTGCGGTTCTCAACGCCCAGATAGCACTCGATCTTACCGTAGCCGCCCTTGGTCTGACGGATAGCCTCTAAGATAACACGGCTTTCCTCAAGACGCTGACCGTCGATGTCGTAAAGTGCGAAAGTGCTGTCGCGGAGAGCTTCGGAGCACATGCAGTCTCCGATTACGTTACGGGCAAATACTGTACTGCCCGCACCCATGAATGTGATCTTCATAGTTATGTTTCCTTTCTGTGGATAGGGTTACTTATATATTTTGAAGCACGGTGTCGCACACCTGCTTCCATAAGTCAAGGTTTACGTAGATTATATCAAAGAATCTTGAAATATACAAGAGGGAAAATACAAATTGAAGGCCGAAAATTGAAAATGATCGGCGGCGACCGTTCGCAGATAGTCGGAAAAACGATGCGTGGCGTACATTGGTTTCGCTGAAAATACTTCTTTTCGCTATATAAAAAAGCCTCCGCCCCCATAGCGTGATGCTCTTAACGGAGCATTCACGCTAAACGATGTTTGCCCTCACGGGCAAATGATGTTGCCTGCGGCAGTGATGTTCACTGCGTGAATGATGTTGTGCCTTCGGCACAGTGGGCAAACATCACATCATTGCGAG
>JAFSGU010000022.1 GCA_017440665.1 Clostridia bacterium | reverse complement strand
GTAATAACATACTCCCCCGGCTCTACAACGAGAGTAGTATAGGGATGCTCCCTGAGATATTCCATCGCACGAGCAAAGGATGCGGTGTGGTCGTCCGTCAAAAACGAGCTGAAATATACTGTGCTTCTTTCCATAGTACCGTCCTCACTCGCAAATCACGTTGGTGCACGCCTCAATCTTCACGTTTTCACAGCGTGCTATTACTTTGTTGCGTCTTACGGTGAGTCCGTCAACGTTGCGGACAAGAATACCGTAATCGGAACTCGGACATTCAATAATATTGTCCTCGATAACGATATTTTTCATGCACTGACCGTTCGGGTCTTCTGAATCAGCTAAAACTGTGATCGCACCTCTGTCCTCAGACAGGAAATTACAGTTTACGATTCTGTTTCCGCGTATTACTACATTTGCGGGAGCAACTCCTTCATACCAGCCAGCCTCAGGTGCTACGCGTATCGCCTGTGACTGAACTCCATAGAAATGGTTGTTTTCTATCAGTGCATTTCTTGTTTTCACAAGAATACTGCGCGCAAAATGGTTTCTCGCATGACATCCCACCACTTCAAGTCTTGGGAGACGGGTCACGTCGGCAAGCACAAGCTTATCGGTATTCTCGGGGAGCGGACGGTCAAGCACCACTCTGCACTTCCATTCGTCGGGAAGCGGTTCACACTCAACGACCGTATACTGATCGGCAAATTCAAGTGTCTTGATATTTGTAAGCTCAAGGGTGTCGCCTACGTCGGGATAATCAAGGCTCTGTGCGTGAGTACCGTCGGGAGTCTTTTCCTGCATATAAAACTCTGTGGGAGAAACCCGTTCAATTATCGCCTGATAATATGCGTGTACGTTTACGAAATCGTCTCCCTGCGCCTCAAAGGTACATCTTTCAAAGCGGAGAAGTCCTGTCATTGAGGTAAAATGCGTTCCGTCCGTATTGGTTGCCATGTGGTGTCCTATCGAAGGAATTACTGACACACCGCTGAGTGTAACGTTATGGCTTCTGTTTCCTACGATACCCATACCGGGTTGGCTATGGACCGTCACGTCGGTAAGCTTTATATCACTTGCGCGTTCAATAAGTATGGCGGGACGGGAATGATAGGTATGAACGGTGTAAAACTCTGTATAATTCTCATCGAAATGATACGCATTTTCAAGTTCGACGTTGATATGATACTCGTCAACAAACTCAAAGCTTGTCACCTCGGCAAAAATATCAACGTACGTTGAGGGATTGGTAAAAATGTATCTGAGATCGAGAGGCGTTCCGGGCTGAATCGGGCACTGAGGCTCAAACTCAATGGTTGCCCTTGCATTCCCCTCCTCAGACAGCTTTTCAAACTTAGTTACCACGCCTCGGCTGTAAGGCTTTCTCTTGTGATCTATCACAAGTCCGCAAAGCTCTACATCCTCACAGTCTCTGAGTGAAATCGGCTCCATAAATCCGTCAACCATTATGGTTACGCCATGCGCTTCAACAACAGTACCGGTCTGACCGTAAAAATCAATTCCGCGGCTATATTCAAACTTAGGATTAAATATGATCCGCTCCTGCTTCTTGCCGTACTTTCCGGACATAACGTTCATCTGTATCTCTCTTGCAAGAGGGGTCGTTATATTATAAACACCGGGCTCGATAACAAAGGTCGTATACGGATGACTTCTGAGATATTCCATTGCTTTTGCAAAAGACTCTGTATGATCGTCTGTTAAAAAGCTACTGAAATATACTGTATTTCTGTCTGCCATCTCAATTCTCCTCACTTGGCGAGCGTCTCAAACAGATGCTCCATAAGCGCATCTCGGTATACCTCATACACATATTTGATAAAGTGACGGCGATCGTCGAATGAATAGTGCTTATCAGCTTCGGGTATCTGTGCGGGTACAAGCACGTCAGACATAAATCTGTTACCTTCATTCATCAACCACGCAACAGCGGTCACGTCCCAGATAACTCTTGACCAGGGTTTCCCTGCAGCATAGGACTCAGCAGCCTCTATAGTATTGTCAACAAGATAATCACAAAGCACATTCTTGCCGCGGAGCCAATGCTCAAGCTCATACTTTGTAGTGGTAAAGTGATCAACCACGCCTCCGCAGGGAAGCTGAACCAGGGGAATACCGCAGCCGAACACAACTCGTGCGGCGGGGATATCCTGTATCATATTAAACTCCCATGAACCTACGGGAATATGACGTCCGTTTCCGCCAAGCCACACAACAACGCAATTTTCGATCATACGGGGGTTGATGAGTATTGCGGAGGCTACGTTTGTAATAGCACCTATGGCAACGATGTAAAGGGGATTTTCGGGGGTGTACTCATCGGCAAGGTATGCCATGAAATCTGCCGCATTTGACTCTACGGGAGTCTTTTCGTCGGGAAGATATTTTTTGCTTCCGTGGTACACCTCGCGGTTAAAATCATCTCTTCCCATCAGACCCAGAAGCTTTATGATCTCATCATAGCTTTTGTTCATACCGTCGGCATAGGATTCGGACTTTTCATTGTGGAAGGGTGCCGCGCAAATTCCCTTCACGTTGAATTTATCGGTTGATTTCAGCATGTACGCGATAGCGAACTGATCGTCTATCTCGTTATATGCGTCGGTGTCGAGCACCACGTCGATCTTTCCCATGGGAGAAGTTAAATTTTTGATTCTTTGTTCTATTGTCATATTCTACTCCATTCACTGACATAACTGTGTAAAAAGCAGTTATCATTTTACCCATAATTAATTTTACCCGAGGTGTTATATTTTGTCAAGTTATTTATTGATTTATATACAAAATAGTGTTATAATTAGGGGGTAATTTTCAGCTGAATAAGGCAGGTAGACAAGCATGAATAAAACAAAAAAGTTAGTGATAGCCGCGCTCTTTGCCTCTCTCGTATGCGTTGCCACAATGATCATCAAAATACCCTCATTTCAGGGCGGATACGTAAATCTCGGTGACAGTATCGTTCTTGTGTGTGCATGGTTCCTCTCCCCCGGGTATGCCTTTGCCGCCGCGGCGATAGGCAGCGGTCTTGCAGACCTTTTCGCGGGCTACGTTCTTTACGCTCCCGTAACTTTTGCCATCAAGGGTCTTATGGCACTACTGGCGTACTTTGTAATGAAGTCCCTCAGAAAAAAGTCAGGCGAGTTTCTTTCGGCATCCATATCAGCAGTATGTGCAGAATTGCTGATGGTAGTGGGTTACTTTGTTTTTGAAGTATTCCTTTACGGTGCGTATGCATCTCTTATGAACGCGGCAGCTAACTGTGTTCAGGCAGTAGCGGGTATCGTTGTCGGTATTCTCCTTTACAACGTATTCCGTAAGAGTAAGCTGTTTTAAGGAGTATTCATGAAATTCAAAATTTTCGTACGTATGACGGAAGCGCTTCTTTCTATTGCAGGAATAAAGGAGGACGAGGAATACGACGTTCACCTGCCGAACTTTCTCCTTGCATTCGGTATCGCACTGATCGCCGCCGCTATTACTCTTCTTGTAGCATTTTTCTTCGTACATAACCGTATGCTTCTCATTTTCTGTGCCGTCTGTCTTGTTCTCGGCGTTACTGCCATCATGTGCAGACGCAATCAGAAGGTAAAGGTACTTTCAGACGAAGAATTTGAGTACACAACGTTTCTCGGAGCCACTCACCGATATCGTTTCAGCGATATCATAGCACTCCGCAGAAACAAGGATTCAATGACTCTATTCGTCGGCAACGGAAAGGTGCATATTGAATCCATCGCTATCGTCAGCGAAAGGTTTGCCTCTCTTGTAAATGAGCAGTTGGCAAAAAAGTGATAAGTGTAACGCAAAACCCGCTTGAACTCACGTGAGCTCAAGCGGGCATTTTTTATTCATCTTTGTATGTATCTGCGTCAACTACAGGAAGCTCTCCGCAAATGCTGACAGCTTCTTCAAGGTTTAAAAACAGCGTTCTGCCGTACATGGTACAGTCGATAGTCTGTGAGTAAAAGCCGCATTTATCGCTCTCGGGGTAAAACTTTCCGTCTCTCACACGTCCTTTTAAAAGCACGTCCTCATCAAGAAGCCACATAGGCGCGTCTTCTCTGCGTTTTTTGTCAATAACGTCCGTCACACCAATGTAAACCGCTCTGAAGGCAAGGTAAGCTGCCGCCCACCAAAACAGCACCGTTCCGGTGTGGATGGTGTAGATACACACCACGCCAAGTCCGCTGCAGACGGTAAACTCACACACGTAAAGAATTAATACTGCTGAAGAAGCCGCCATTGATATTCCGTTTGCAATACTGCGAAAATCCCCTTTTCCTGCGCTGAGGCCGAGAAAATATTTAAGGCAGAAATAAAAGTCGATCTCTGCAAGCAAAAGATAGACAGGTATCACACCGTTTACCAAAAGCAAAACGGGACTCCAAAAAAGCGTCAGCGCAAACACCGTTACAAACGCAAATTTAAAAGCGGTCCGCATCTTATCCTCCCGTATTCTTCGTTCAGAACCTTTTGTTGTCCTATCTCTTTCCGTATCCCTTAAGCTTCGCGTAACCGCATCTTTGACAAAGCTTTTCCGTTATACGTCTCGTCTCAAAGCTCTTATTTAATGCGACAGCTCTGGAAGACGCAAGTATCTCGTCAAGCGGCTGCTCAAACACGTTACCGAGGGATATCGCCCCGTCAGCATCGAGACAGCAGGGCACTACCGTGCCGTCGGAAAGTATGCCTACCTGATCCCGAAGTCCGTAGCATGAATGACTTTCCGAGCAGACATCCCCCTCTTCATCGGGCCAGTCAAATTTCTCTCCCCATTCTAAGAATACCTTATCACGTATCTTGTATCCGCTGTATATCTCCCGCCAGGGGGAGCTTTCGTCATTGTCAAAATATTCGTGCATGCGGTCGATGATATCCCGGTTCAACTCATCAGCCCCGCCGCGGTTCCAAAGACGCATCACGGCTATCTTCCCTGCCTCAGCCGCTTTTGCGGCAAAGTCGAAGCACCCGTCGAGGTAGGTACTGAAATCCACCTCTCTGCCGTTGGCTTCAAAGGAGTGGAGTGAGATACTTATCTTGAACAGCGCGGGACTTGCAAGGAGTACGTCCTCGCATCTGCCAAGGAGAGTACCGTTCGTCGTCAGTATCACCTTAAAGCCAAGCTCTCCCGCGATGCTTAGAAACTCACCCAGCATGGGGTGAAGAAGAGGCTCTCCCATCAGGTGAAAGTAAAGGTATTCGCCAAAGCCTCTCGCCTCAGCAGCGGCACGCCTGAACTCATCCGTTTCCATGAAACGTATCTTACGACGTGTCCCATGACAAAAACTGCAGGACAGGTTACACGCATTGGTTATTTCCAAAAATACTTTGTTAGGCATTTGTATTGTTCTATGTCCGTTCTATATTATCTGATAATCTTGTATACCGTAGGAGACTTCTCCGACATCTTCTCACCAAGCTCTAACGCATCAAGATAAAGTCTCTCGGCGCAATCTAATGACTTTTCCTTATTTGTATACAGCGTGCAGAGAACTTCACCCTTTTTAACGTAGTCTCCCGTATGGGCAGATATTATGATTCCCGCCGAATGATCTATCAGGTCGCTTTTCTTTTCTCTGCCCGCTCCGAGGATGACTGAAGCAGTACCTATCTTTTCAGCATTCATCCCCGTTATATAACCGTCTGTCGGAGAGACTACCGTTTTTTCATACTCGGCTTTCGCAAACAGCTCGGTATTCTCAACGTATGATACGTCTCCGCCCGATGCGGATATCCACTCTTTCATCTTTTCATATGCGGCTCCGCTGTCAAGCACGTCAAGAACCTTTTTCTCCGCCTCGTCTTCAGGAATACCGTAAACGAGGGATACCATCTCCGATGCGAGTACTATGCACACGTCACGCAGTTCGCCGTGGACTTCACCTTTTAGTACACCCACAGCTTCAGTTACCTCAAGTGAGTTACCCACAGCACATCCGAGAGGTGTATTCATATCGGTCAGTACGGCACTAACTTTTCTGCCGCATCGCTTGCCTATATTAACCATCGACAGTGCCAAAGATTCTGCATCCTCAGGCGTTTTCATGAAGGCCCCGCTTCCGACCTTAACGTCAAGAACGATGTTTTTGGCTCCTGCCGCCAGCTTCTTGCTCATAATACTTGACGTTATCAGCGGTATACTGTTAACAGTTGCCGTTACGTCGCGGAGAGCATAGAGTTTTTTATCTGCGGGAGCCATATTACCGCTTTGTCCCACAAGAGAGAGACCTACTTTTTCAGTGATCCCGATAAATTCTTCAGGCGAGACTGACGTTCTGTAGCCGGGAATAGATTCAAGTTTGTCCACAGTACCGCCTGTGTGACCAAGCCCCCGTCCCGACATCTTAGCTACCTTACAGCCAAGTGCGGCAACTATGGGAGAGATAATAAGTGATGTTTTATCACCCACGCCGCCCGTACTGTGCTTATCGACCGATAGATCTCCAAATCCGGACAGATCCACGCTGTCTCCCGAATTTGCCATGGCATCTGTGAGAACAGACGTCTCTTCGTCATCCATACCGCGAATAAACATTGCCATGAGCAGTGCAGAAATCTCGTAGTCGGGAATCTCACCTGATGTAACACCGTCCACAAAATACCTTATCTCAGACTCCGTCAGCTTATATCCGTCACGTTTTTTGGCTATAATATCGTACATTCTCATGCGCTAACCTCCGTCTCAGAAAACAGCTTTATATTTCTCACAGTTCAAATGAATGGGGCAAAAGCTCACCTAACGTAAACTCATCGTACTCACCGTCACAGCTTTTCACGGCAAGCACTACAAGGTCACCTCCGGCAAACTCAGCCAGCACCTGTCGGCATACTCCGCAAGGAGTGATCTGTCCCGTTACATGGCCGTCATGACCGCCTGCTACGGCAATTGCAGAAAAGTCCTTTACGCCCTCGCTGACCGCCTTAAACACCGCTACTCTCTCCGCACAAACTGTGGGAGAATATGCGGAATTCTCTATATTACAGCCTTCGTACACCATGCCGTCCCTGCAAAGGAGCACAGCACCGACCTTAAATTGTGAGTACGGCGAATATGAATTTTTCATCGTCTCCAAAGCACGAAGACACAGCTCTCGTTTTTCTTTATCCGTCATTTTACTTTTCCATCTTTACTGCCGTTTCAAGGGCAAGGGTCATCATATCGGTAAAGGTGGTCTGCCTTTCCTCGGCGCTTGTCGCTTCACCCGTCAGAATATGATCGGACACGGTACATACTGCAAGTGCTCTTTTTCCGCATCTTGCCGCAGTCATGTAAAGCCCTGCCGCCTCCATCTCAACACCCATAACTCCCATTTTTGCCCACGGCACTGTGGAAGTCATGCCGTCGGGGATACCCTCGTCATCGTTGTAAAAGGTATCTGAGGAAAGGATGTTACCAACGTGATAGTTTACATCCAAACTGTCAGCTACGCCAACACACGTGCTGAGAAGCTCGTAGTCAGCAATAGGGGCGAACGTACCGGGCAGATGGTACTGATGTGCAAAGTTTGAGTTGGTGCATGCCCCCTGAGCAATGATAATGTCACGTACCTTAACGTCAAGGTTTATGGACCCCGCCGAACCTACGCGAATAATGTTTTCCACACCGAAATTGTTATAAAGCTCGTAGGAGTAGATACCGATGGACGGAATACCCATCCCGCTTGCCATGACAGACACCGGTACCCCCTTATACGTACCCGTATATCCCTGTACACCGCGCACGTTATTTACAAGACGAGCGTTCTCAAGGAAGCTTTCGGCAATAAACTTACTTCTGAGGGGGTCTCCGGGCATAAGCACGGTCTTAGCGAAATCCTCGGGCACAGCATTAATGTGGGGAGTAGGACAGCTCATATTGATAACCTCCGTTAATACGTTGAGTTTGATTCTTCTTTTTTAACGATGCTTACGATCCTGCTGGTACCGAGTCTATCGGCTCCGAGACGAATAAATTCTTCCGCGTCGGCGATAGTGGATATTCCGCCTGCGGCTTTTATTTTAAGTCCGTCACGAACGTGTGCTGCCATAAGAGCCACGTCGTCCGCGGTAGCACCTCCGCCTGCAAATCCGGTGGATGTCTTGATAAAATCGGCTCCCGACTCGGAAACGACCGAGCAAAGGCGTACCTTCTCTTCCTCGGTAAGGAGGCAGGTCTCGATAATCACCTTAAGAAGCTTGCCGCCGCAAGCCGCCTTTACAGCGCGTACTTCAGCAAGAACTTCGTCAAAAAGCCCGTTCTTCACCATGGTCACGTTTATGACCATGTCAATCTCATCTGCACCGTTTTTAACAGCATTCTCGGCCTCAAAGCATTTTACGGCAGTTGTAGAATATCCGTTTGGAAAGCCGATAACAGTGCATATCTTTACCTTACCGTCGGCGTACTCACTTGCATCCTTCACGTATGAGGGAGGAATACAAACGGACGCACATCCGTATTTTACCGCGTCGTCTATGAGCGACTTGATCTCGGGAAGCGTTGCGTCTACCCTCAGCAACGTGTGATCTACCTTTGAAAGTATTTCCCTGATATCCATTTAAAGCCTCCTTGCGTTTAATAATATTTACGAACCAAGCTCGTCGCTTCTCGTCTTTGCCGCGTTCATCGCAGACTCGATCACACCCTCAAATCCGTTTTCGGTCATAGAGTTGAGAGCCGCTTCGGTGGTACCCTTCTTTGAGGTGACACGTACACGAAGCTCTGCGGGGGTGATACCGAGTTTTTTGACGGTCTCGGCTGTACCGATAAGGGTCTGCACGGCAAGTTCCGATGCAAGAGTGGGGTCAAGTCCCAATTTCACGCCCGCTTCTGCCATAGCCTCTGCCATACGGCAGAAGTATGCGGGACCGCTTCCCGACAGCGCAGTAACAGCGGAAATTTCGTCTTCGTCCACTCTCTTTATAACACCGAGGGGAGCAAATACTGCCTCGGTTATTTCTGCTTCCGTCTCTCCCGATGCACGGCCCAGAACGTATACCGTGGCTGAAACACCTACGGACAGGGGCATATTCGGCATAAGCCTAACGACCCTTGCGCCGTCAAGCACGCTTTCAAGCTTTTCCGTAGAGATGCCCGCCATGATGGACAGGTACAGCTTATCGGGGGTAAGATATTTTCCGTACATCTCCACAGCCTCGGGAAATATCTGGGGCTTAACGCCGAATACCACTATATCACACATTGCGATATCCGAAGGCTTTCCGTGAACAACGCCGTATTTTTCTGCGGCTTCTTCTGCGCTTTCGGGAAACGCCTCGTTTATGACGTAAACGTTCCCTGCGTCGCACACACCGCCTCTTACTATACCGCTAATCATGGCACCCGCCATAAAGCCGCTGCCGATGAACGCGATCTTTTTGTTAAGATACATTTTCAGTTATCCTTTCTGCCGTCAGCCTCTTATCTGTCCCGTACCCTCAACGATAAACTTGAAGGACGTGATCTCGCGAAGACCCAGGGGGCCTCTCGCGTGCATCTTCTGCGTAGAGATACCGATCTCCGCACCGAAACCAAACTGGAATCCGTCGGTAAATCTGGTTGATGCGTTTACGTTTACGCTTGATGCGTCTACCTGACGTGTGAACTTTTCAGCCGCATCGGGACAGCCCGTGATGATAGCCTCGGTATGACCCGTGCCGTAGCGTCTGATATGAGCGATAGCCTCGTCCTCGCTTTCCACTATCTTTACCGCCATGTGGAGTGAGAGGTATTCGTCTGTATAGTCCGCCTCCTCTGCGGGTACAGCTTCGGGGAACAGCTTACAGATCTCGGGACAGCCGTGTACGGTAACGCCCGCAGCCTTAAGGCTTTCGCAAAGGGAGAGTGCTGTCTCACGTCTGTCAGCGTGAACGAGCAGAGTCTCTGCCGCGTTACAAACAGCGGGACGCTGTGTCTTTGCGTTGATAAGTATCTTCTCAGCCATTTCGGCATCAGCATATTTGTCAACGTAGATATGACAGTTGCCCACACCGGTTTCAAGCACGGGCACGCGGCAACCGTCAACAACCCGTCTGATAAGTCCCGCACCTCCGCGGGGGATCATAAGGTCGATGTAGCCTCTGAGGGACATCATCTCGTCAACAACGTCGTGGGATACGCCGCCCACAAGGGCGATGGCATCCTCGGGAATATCCGTATCTCTGAGCGCCTCGCGCATTACCTTGACTATTGCAAGGTTTGAGTTGAGTGCACTTCCGCTTCCTCTGAGAAGCACAGCAGAGCCTGCCTTAAGCGCAAGAACCGCCGCGTCTACGGTAACGTTGGGACGCGCCTCGTATATCATTCCGATAACGCCGAGAGGAACACGTACTTTTCTAATTTTGAGTCCGTTGGGACGGGTGAAGCTTTCGATCTCCTCGCCTACGGGATCGGGCAGGTCTGCCACCTGACGTACGCCTTCTGCGATATCTTCAATTCGCGCCTTTGTGAGAGTAAGGCGGTCGATCATCGCATTGCCCGTACCCTTGGCACGCGCCGCGTCACAATCAAGCCTGTTCGCCTCAAGGATCTCATCGCATCTTTCAGTCAGCGCATCCGCGATAAGAAGAAGCGCTTTGTTCTTTTCTTCTGTCGTTGCGACTGCAAGCTTTACAGCCGCCTCCTTGGCACACTGTGCCTGCATCATAAGTTCTGTATTCATAATGTTTACCTCTTTTGTAATCCTTTATCAACTGAGATCTGTCAGTACGAGATTGTCCTTGTGTACCGCCACCTCGCTGTGCATATCGTGTCTGTTCATCATGTTGTAAATCTCGTTTTTAGAGAATGAAACGATACCGCGTCCGATCTGTTCGTGATCTCCCGATGTGATGATCTTTACCACGTCACCCCCTGAAAAGTCACCCTCAACTGCGGTAATGCCCGCAGTAAGAAGGCTTCTGCCGTGCTTTTTAAGAGCTTCTGCAGCACCGCGGTCAACGAAAACGTTTCCGCTCGCGGGTGCGTAGAACGCCATCCATTGAAGTCTGGTTTTAAGGCTTCCGTCAGCTTTGAAAAGCGTACACTTAGCTTTTCCCTCAGATGCCTTAACTATTACGTTTTCGTCTGCCGATGAGCATATAACCACGGGCACACCCGCACGTGTGGCAAGCGCCGCGCCTTTTAC
>JAFSGU010000021.1 GCA_017440665.1 Clostridia bacterium | reverse complement strand
TGCAATGCGAACCAATTTCGGTTTGCTATATGCCCACGGACGGTCGATTCATGAATCGCCCCTACAACAAATAAACGGTGGGTATGCTCTCTGCCGCACGTTTCGCACGTACCCCACGGCTACACGCGAACGAAAAATCAAACCCGCTGTAGGGGAGGATTCTATATCCTCCCGAAAACCAACGTTTCGCACTCACCCAACGGCTACACACGACCGTACGCACCCCATTTTTAATATGATCCGATCTGCGGAGCAGATCTACCGAACCTCTTCACTCTTCTTCTTCTCTCTTACCTTCTCTCTTCCTCCCCCCACGGCTACGGATAAAACGTCCGCTCCCTTCGCCCGCGGCGGATCATATCGCATGTGCCTCAGGCATAATATTTACGCTCCAATTTTCTTTTTTCAATTTGTTTTTTTTCGAAACCACTTTTCAAAGCGTAAGTTTTGTTTTATAATAGTATCAGTAAATCCCCCGTGGAGGTAAAACATAAATGAACGTTAATGAAATCGAAAATTATGCAAAGCTTCAGCCCCTTTCCGCCCCCTATGCAAAGGGAAAGGTGAAGCTCCCGAACCGAGTCTGCTTCCAGCCTATGGAAGGCTGTGACTGCATGGAAAACGGCGCGCCGAGTGAGCTTACCGTAGAAAAATACGTAAAGGCTGCAAAGAGCGGCGCGGGTCTCGTTTGGTTCGAGGCGAACGCCGTCTGCCCCGAGGGACGCACCAACCCCCGTCAGATGATGCTCACACGCGAGAATCTGCCCGAATTTAAGAAGCTTCTTTCCGACATGAGAAGTATAGCCGCAAAGGAGGCGGGTATATCCCCCGTTTTCATCCTTCAGCTTACTCACTCTGGACGTCAGAGCATCACCCCCATGATCGCTTACAGAAATCCCGTTTACGAGGAGCGCCGTCCCGCGTGCGACGACATGATCGTCACCGACGAGTACCTTGACACGCTCCCCGCAAAGTACGCAGAATCCGCACGTCTTGCCATCGAGGCAGGCTTTGACGGAGTTGACGTAAAGTCCTGCCACGGATACCTTTTCCAGGAGCTTCTCTCCTCCTTCACCCGCGAGGGCAGATACGGAGGCTCCTTCGAAAACCGCACAAGGCTCTATCTTGACAGCATCCGCGCGGTAAAGGCGGCAGTGCCCGAGGACTTCCTTATCACGACCCGTCTCAGCGTGTCCGATATGGTGAAGAAGCCCTACGGCTTCGGCACCGACGAGGAGGGAGAGCTTGACATGACCGAGCCTGACCGTCTTATCGGCATACTTGCAGACGAGGGCATCTGCATGCTGAACGTGACCGTAGGAAACCCCTACCACAATCCCCACGTAAACCGTCCCTACAGACAGGGCGGCTACACTCCTCCCGAGGAGGCAAGCGTCGGTCTTGAGAGATTTGAGACCATCGAACGCCACGTGAAGGAGAACTATCCCTCACTCACCGTCATCGGCTCAGGTCTTTCTTACTACAGAGACGACCTTATCGGGCAGTCCGAAAGACAGCTCCGCGAGGGCATATGTGACGTTATCGGCTACGGACGTGTCAGCCTTGCATACCCCATGTTCTACCGCGACAGCTTAAAGGGTGAATTCAGCGGTAAGAAATGCTGTCTTGCCTGCTCCAAGTGTACTCTTCTTATGAGAGCGGGACAGGTGTCGGGATGCGCAGTATTCAACGAATATTACAGAGAGCTTTACAAGCGTACCTGCATGAACAAGTAAGCGCTTTAAGGAGATTGTTATGAATATAGAAAACAAGGTCGCCATCGTAACGGGCGTTGCGGGCGGCATCGGAAAGGCATGTGCCATAGCGCTTGCCGAAAAAGGCTTTAAGATCGTAGGTATGGGCAGAAATCCCCAGCCTGACCTTTCGGATTTCGAAGGCTTTTCACTTACGTACGTCAGCGGTGACATCTCCGACGGAGACTCCCGCCGACGCCTTTTCGACGCGGCTGTGGCTGAGGGACGTGTGTGCGTTCTCGTAAACGTAGCAGGCATCGCCCCCCGCGTGAGACGCGATATACTTGAGATGACCGAGGAGAGCTACGACCAGGTCATGGGCATCAACACCAAGGGAACTCTGTTCCTTACGCAGAAGGTGGCAAATTACATGGTAGCTCAGGAAGCAGTAGACGGTGTGCGCGGCTACATAGTAAACGTTTCCTCCTGCTCAGCGTATACAAGCTCACCCAGCCGCGGCGAATACTGCATCTCCAAGGCGGGCGTATCCATGATAACCAAGCTTTTCGCCGACAGACTTGCCCCCGAGGGAATACTTGTAAACGAGGTTTGCCCCGGCATCATCTACACAGGCATGACCGAGGCTGTGCGTGAAAAGTACGACCGTCTTATCGAGGACGGACTCATCCCCACAGGCCGTTGGGGTCAGCCCGAGGACGTTGCCAAGGCAGTGCTCACCCTTTGCGACGGCACCTTCGGATATACCACGGGCGCGTCCTTCATCGTGGACGGCGGTATGCACATCAGAAGCTTATGACCAAACGATACAATACCATAATCATCGGCACGGGATGTGCGGGATATAACGCGGCGCTCCGTCTTGCGAGACTGGGCGTGGGAGGCGTTGCCATAGTCACCGAGGGGCGCTTTATGGGTACCTCCCGTAACACGGGAAGCGACAAGCAGACCTATTATAAGCTGTCCCTTGCGGGCGGCGACGGCGACAGCGTCCGCGAGATGGCGCAGACTCTCTACGAGGGCGGCGGCGTCATGGGCGAGCACGCCATGGCTGAAGCGGCGTATTCCGTACGTGCATTTATGAATTTAGTGGAGCTTGGCGTACCCTTCCCCTGTAACGAATACGGGGAGTACGCAGGCTACAAGACCGACCACGACCCCCGCTGCCGCGCAACGTCATGCGGCCCCCTCACCTCCAAATACATGACGGAGGCTCTTGAAAGGGCGGCGCTTGACGCGGGCGTTGAGCTTATCGATTTTCAGCGGGTCGTTAAGATCATAACGAAGAACGGCGCTGTTACAGGCATTGCCGCGGTATCCACCGTCACGGGTGACGTTACGGTATTCTCATGTGAAAACGTGATCCTCTGCACGGGCGGTCCCGCGGGCATTTACGAAAACACCGTTTACCCCGAAAGCCAGCACGGAGCCACCTCTCTTGCCGTGGACGCAGGCGCGTCTCTCTCCAACATGGAGGAGTGGCAGTACGGAATTGCAAGTGTCAGCTTCCGTTGGAATCTGTCGGGCACCTATCAGCAGGTGCTTCCCACGTATATATCCGTGTCCCCCGACGGGGAGGAGAGAGAATTTCTGTGGGATGCTCTTGGAGAGCGTTCCCTCGGACTTATTTTCCTCAAGGGATATCAGTGGCCCTTCGACGTGAGGAAGGCGGACGCATCCTCTCTCGTCGATCTGCTGGTAGCAGAGGAAACGAAGAAGGGCAGACGGGTATTCCTCGACTTCAGACGCAATCCCCGCGGCCTTGAAAACGGATTTTCGGCAGTTGGCGAAGAAGCGTACGGGTATCTTGAAAAGTCCTCGGCTCTGTTCGGCACCCCCATCGAAAGGCTTCGCCACATGAACGAGGGAGCCATCGAGCTTTACGCGTCCCACGGTATCGACCTTTATACAGAACGTCTTGAAATTGCAGTCTGCGCTCAGCATTGCAACGGCGGCGTTACCGTAGACGCCAACTGGCAGAGTGAGGTGGACGGCTTGTACGTTGCAGGCGAGGCGGCAGGCACCTTCGGCGTGTACCGTCCGGGCGGAAGCGCGCTGAACTCCACTCAAGTGGGAAGTCTCCGTGCCGCAGAGCATATCGCGAAACGTGGCAGACGTTTCCTCGAAAGAGCAGAATACACGCTTCCCGAGATAAGATACGGCGAGTCAAACGTAAGGTCTCTCCTGGGCGAGCTGCAGCACGAGATGAGCTGCACGGCGGATTTCGACAGACGCCTAAGCGATATGCGACAGTTGCATAACAAAGTGTCGGATATAGCAGAGCGATTCTTTGAGGTAGCAGTTATCGGAGACAAGACGGAGAGTGCTGCTCTCTTTAAGCTGTACGACACGGTACTGACACAGCGGAGCGTGCTTTCGGCAATGATCCGTTCCGCCGAGGAGATCGGCTCCCACGGCTCTGCATTCGTAGACAGAGAGCCGCCCCGAAGCACTGAGGTAAGACGTACCCGCACAGTAACGCGGGGGGCGGTATCGGAGATATGCGACGTATCTCCCCTGCCGGATGGAGAGTTGTGGTTTGAGACTCTTCTTTCGCGGGCACGAAAGTAACGTATTTTGACCGTCTTGACAGTATAAGCCGGTTATGATATACTGAATACGGACATAGGCAAAGGTACTCCGCACCGACCATGTGGATTTCCTCCAACGCGGTAGGGGCGTCACTGTGTGCGCCCGAAAACCAACGTCCCGCACCAATCCCTCAATTAAACAAGGCTTTCAATTTTCAATAAAATATTACAATAACAAATACACAAAAGGAACGGTAAACAAAAATGGCAGAACGCTTTATCTACGAAAAGGAAAAGCTTCCCCGTCCCGTGCTGAACGGTCACGAGGACTGGCTTGACCTTTACTACAAGGCATGGGAAACAGCCTTTGTAAACGTTGAGTATATCAACAAGCCCGGCTGGAAGAACATCCTCACCTGTATGCCCGGCGTTGGCATCACATGGCAGTGGGACTCCTGCATCATGACCTTCATCACCAACTATGCAAACGGAACTCTCACCGCTTTCAACAACCTTGACAACCTCTACCGCCTCCGCCGTGAGTCCGACGGATTCATGTCCATGGCGTACACAATCGAAACAGAGGAGCCCACCTACGGCGAAAGGATAAATCCTCCGCTTATGGCTTGGTCCGAGTGGGAGCATTACATGGTTTCCGGTGATTCATCACGCTTTGAGACTGTTCTTCCCGCCCTTGAGGGAATCTACTCATTCATCGAAAACAATCGCCGCCGTCCCACCTGTGACCTTTATTGGTTCGAGGACTCCGGTTCATCCGGTATGGACAACTCTCCCCGAAGCGGATATTTCGCACAGAACCTTGACGGAAGCGACGTTTGTCACATCGACCTTGCATGTCAGCAGGCGCTGAGCGCGGAATGTCTTGCAAAGATCTGCGGTACCCTCGGTCTCGAGGACAAAAAGGCGTTCTACGAGGCGGAGCACGAACGTATCTGCGCGCTTATCAACGAGCGTCACTGGAGTGAAAGAGCAGGATTCTACTTCGACTTCTTCCAGAGAGGCGAGAGAAATGAGAAGGTAAAATTCATCAATTCCAAGACTGCGGCGGCATTCTGGACTCTTATCAGCGGTGCGGCAAAGCATGGCAGACGCGAGGCGATGAAGAACCATATGTTCAACCCTGACGAGTTCTACACAAAGGTGCCCTTCGCGTCTCTTGCGAAGGACGACCCCAACTACGATCCCACAGGCGGATATTGGCTCGGCGGAGTATGGCCGCCCACAAACTACGCGGCTATCAAGGGCCTTGACAAGACCGGTTACCGCGAGCTTGCCCGCGAAGCTACTGTAAAGCTTCTCGACGCTATGTGTGCTGTTGACAGCGATCCTGCATTCGGCGGAATCTGGGAGTGCTACGCACCCGAGGATCACAGACCCTCCACCACCGAGGACGGTAAGCTTGTACGCGACGCCTTCGTCGGCTGGGGCGGACTTGCGCCTATCACTCTCCTCATTGAGGATATCATCGGTCTGGAGTTCAACGCTCCCGAGAACACCGTGACCTTCAATCTTAATGCGAGAGAAAAATGCGGTCTTGAGAATATGATCTTCAACGGCGGTAATATCTCCGTGGTATGCACGGAATATCAGCCCTTCAGAGGCAAGACTATCATTAAGACAAGTGCCGAAAAACCTTTCAAGCTTGTTGTAAAGACCAAATATCTGTGGGAGCCTGCAGAGCTTGACGTTCCCGCAGGAGACGCAGAATTCGCTATCTGACGAGGACAACTCATAAAACATAAAAGACCGAGTTCGTATCGGGTATATCCCGCAACGTGTTCGGTCTTTTTTATACGGTGGATCCTGTTAGGGCAACCACTCACCGGGTAATGATTTAGCTGTAGTTTTTCGTTTGTCATACAGCCGTTACGTTGATCCTCACCCGGCGAGGCAGGGGACGCTGCATCTTCGTCCTCTCCGCTCAACGGTGTCCGCTCTCCGAAGCGCAATGACAGTTCGGACATCGTTTTCAAGTTGTGTTATATATTCACGGACAATAGAAAAAATCTGCCATAGGTATTGAATTTACAAAACGATTAGTATATAATAATTATTGGTAGAACCAAATATATACAATATTGGAGGAATCATATTATGAATCTGCTCAAAAAATGCACGGCGGAATTTATCGGAACGTTCGTATTGGTATTTTTCGCTTGCGGAACTGCCGCTGTTGTAGGTTGCTCTGCTGAAAATGGAACCGGTTATCTTCTTACCGCACTTGCCTTCGGTCTTGTGATCGTTGCAATGGCATACTCCATAGGAAACGTATCCGGATGCCATATCAACCCTGCGGTATCTATCGCGATGCTGGTCAGCGGTAAAATGACCGTAAAGGATTTTATCGGTTATCTGATCGCTCAGTTTGCAGGTGCCATTGCGGGTGCAGCCGCTCTCATGGCATTCGTTGGTAAGGAAAGCGGATTAGGTGCAAACGCTCTTTACAAGGGCAACGCTGTACTGTCCGTCATCATCGAGATCATTCTTACATTTGTCTTTGTTATTGCTATCCTCGGTGTTACCTCAAAAAAAGAAAACGGTGCCGTTTCCGGTATCGTTATCGGCCTTAGCCTAACTCTCGTACATATTCTTGGCATATCCTTTACAGGAACCTCAGTTAACCCTGCTCGCAGCTTCGGTCCCGCACTCTTCGTAGGCGGCGATGCTCTTGCAAACGTTTGGGTGTTTATTGCGGCACCTCTGATCGGAGGAGTTCTTGCAGCACTCGTTTATAAGTTTCTTGACGGCAAAAAAGCGGAATAAAGCGTAAAATTTCAAATGGGGCTGCCCTATTTAGATGCAGAAGTCGTGATTTTGTTCTCGCCCTGTTACTCGGTACGGTAGAGAGCAAAATCGCGGCTAAAAAGACACATAAAATGGAGAAATCCGCCGAAAAATCGGCGGATTTCCACTTTAATGGCTATTC
>JAFSGU010000020.1 GCA_017440665.1 Clostridia bacterium | reverse complement strand
TGTGTCAGGTTCACCTGCCATTCTGTACAGTATGGTAACGCACATTGCTCTTGACAGAGTATCCGTGGGAGCGAAGCGGTTTTCCGCAACGCCGTTCATAATACCGTTTTCGGTGACGAAACGTACGTTTTCGTAAAACCAATCGTTTTCCTTAACGTCCGTGTAGGGGACGCCGCTTTCTGTATCTTTGCTCATCACCGTACCCGAGAAGCACGCGGTGATCATGGCACATACGAGGATTAAAGAAAATATCTGTATTATCTTGAATTTTCTTTTCATGGGGAAGTCTCCTGCTTATACGTTTTTTCTGATACTCTCAAGCTGATGTCTTGCCCTCTCAAGGCGTTTTCTTACACAAGCCTCGCTGATTTTAAGAACCGCTGAGGTTTCGTGTACGGTAAGTCCGTTTATGCACATACATACGATCACGTCACGGTACTTTTTTGAAAGCCTATCGAGAACGTCTTCCGTGTCAATGGGGGACATATCATCCGTCAGCGGGACAACGGACACTTGGTTTTCGGGCAGATCTTCCAATATCTCACGTTCACGTGCTTTTTTACGGTACATATCTATAGCGGTGTTTTTCGCGGTCTTTATAACGTAACGCCTGCATGAATCAGCACGTGGGTCGACTATTCTGTCGCGGTTCTTTAAAAGCTTTAAAAAGCTTTCGCTGACAGCGTCCTCTGCCGTGTACGGGTCTCCGAGTATCGCAAAACACACGCGGTACATTTCCTGCTCGTACAGGCCAAAGAGAAGCTCTGCCTTTTCGTTCTCCTTCATTTGACTGTTCAACGCCTCACCTCCGTTTTTCTGTATTGATCCGGATCTTCATATATTATAACGAAACTGACAGACATTTTGTGACGTTTTTCTTGAATATTTTTGAAAAATGTTTTTTCAGTCAGAATAGAGCTTTGAAAGGTGATGGTGCGGTGGTAGGACAGCTTTTACGCAACTGTAAAAACTGTTAAAAATAACAGCTAAAAGTACATTTGTATTGACAAATTCACATCTATGGTGTAAAATATTAACATAAGTATAAGCAGAAGTATTTGTAAAGGACGGTGAGGTTTTGTTTAAGGCTCGAAGAGATGCACTCAGAGAACTGATTCTGTCAAAACCCTTCGTTTCCTTTGAAGAAATGAGCGAAATGTTTCCCGACGTTTCGGAAATGACCCTGAGACGTGACGTGGAATACTTCGAAAACGAGGGTGTCGCCATAAAGGTCAGGGGCGGATGCAGAAGCATCGTCAGACTTTCCTCGGACAGCGACGACATCGTGAATCTTCCCGCCAAAAAGCTTATCGCCGAAGCGGCTGTGCCGTTTCTTGAAACAGGACGCTCCATCTTTATAGATTCGGGCTCCACCATGCGTACCTTGTGCGGATACATACCTGATAAGAGATACTCCTTTACGACTACCGATCCCCGCGTGGCGCTTGAGCTGTGTAAAAATGCAAACGCATCAGTCAACATCGTGGGCGGAAGGATGGAGGGGGTCAATCATACTGTGACGGGACTTCAGGCATCCCGCTTTCTCAGCGACATCAACATAGATACCGCTTTCCTGACTCCCACGGGATTTGACGAGGACAACGGATTTACCGTTGCAAGCTTTAACGAATGTGAGCTTAAGCGTATCGTAGCCGAAAAGGCGAAATGCGTTGTGATGCTGATGGACTCATCAAAATTCGGCAGAAGTCTGCCGTACACCTTTTGCACCGTGGAGGGCGCCGACGTTATCATAACGGACGCAGAGCCTGAGACGGCGGTAAAGAGAAAAATGCTTCTTAGCGGAGTACAGCTTATTTGTGCCCGCTGAAAATAAATCAAGAAAATATAATATATGAAAGGATATAACCATGGCTAATTTTGTCATCATGCCCCGTCAGGGGCAGAGTGTTGAGAGTTGTATCATTACAACCTGGCACAAGAAGGTCGGAGATGAGGTAAAAGAGGGTGACGTTCTGTTCTCTTACGAGACGGACAAGTCCGCTTTCGACGAACCTTCTCAGTTCTCCGGTGTGATCCTCCATTCCTTCGCTGAGGAGGGTGACGTTGTAGACTGCCTTAAGCCCGTATGTATCGTAGGTACAGCAGGCGAGGACGTCTCCGCGCTTATCGCAGAGGCAGGCGGCGCATCTTCCGAGGAAGCTGCTGCTCCCGCAGAGACTGCAGAGGCAGCTCCCGTAGCAGAGTCAGTAGCAGATGCTCCCGTTGTTAC
This sequence comes from Clostridia bacterium, assembly GCA_017440665.1. Lineage (GTDB taxonomy): Bacteria > Bacillota > Clostridia > Oscillospirales > CAG-272 > RUG11130. The sequence goes on along the minus strand of JAFSGU010000020.1, from coordinate 2,628 downwards.
CAAGAGCGAGGGCGACATTATCCGCATATCTCCTAGAGCTAAGAATCTTGCTCTTAAGACAGGCGTTGACATGACCAAGGTCGCTCCCACAGGTCCTCACGGACGCATCATCGAGCGCGATATCAACGCGGCTCTTGACGCAGGCTACGTAGCAACTACCGCGGCTGTTGAAGACTTCCTTGCAGGTAAGATCACAGCAGTAGAAGAGGTGGTTGAGGAATCAGCAGCTCCCGCAGCGGCTCCCGCAGCAGCGGCTCCCGCTGATGACTTCAGAGCATACACAGAGACTCCCTTCAGCAACGTTCGTAAGGTCATCGCAAAGGCTATGCACTCATCTCTCTCCGAGATGGCACAGCTTACACTCAACTCTTCCTTCGATGCTACAAGCCTGATGAGCTACAGAAAGCTTCTCAAGGAAAAGGGCGAGGCTATGGGTCTCTCCAAGGTAACCATCAACGATATGGTGCTTTACGCAGTATCCCGCGTGCTGCCGGGCTACCCTGAGATCAACGCAAACGTAGTTGACAACACCTTCAGAAAGTTTGCTCATGCAAACATCGGTATGGCTGTTGACACAGACCGAGGACTTCTCGTTCCCGTTATCTTCGGCTCTGATACTCTCTCACTTGCAGAGATCTCTCAGAAGACCAAGGCTCTTGCAGGCAGTGCAAGAGAGGGTACACTTTCTCCCGACGATATGAGCGGCGGAAGCTTCACCGTTTCCAACCTCGGTTCTATGGGCGTTGAAAGCTTTACTCCCGTTATCAATCCTCCTCAGACAGCTATCCTCGGTGTATGCTGCACCACTAACCGCCTGAAGGCTGACGGTAGCGTATATCCCGCAATGGGACTCTCCCTCACCTTCGACCACAGAGCGGTTGACGGCGCACCCGCGGCTAAGTTCCTCAAGGAGCTTTGCACAGCGCTTGAGAACTTCGAGCTTCTCCTTGCAAAGTAATTTTGTCTGCAGATAATATTCGGAGGTAAAATACAATGTATGATCTTATAGTGATCGGCGGCGGTCCCGGTGGATACAATGCCGCTGAAAGAGCCGCTCACAGCGGTCTCAAGACTCTTCTTTTCGAAGAGAGAGCCCTCGGAGGCGTATGCCTTAACGAGGGATGCATTCCCACAAAGACATTCCTTTACTCCGCAAAGGTGCTTGACTATGCTAAGCACGCGGACAAGTACGGCGTTACCGTTCCCACAGCTACTATCGACCATGCAAAGGTCGTTGAGAGAAAGAACAAGGTCGTAAAGACTCTCGTTTCCGGTATCGGCGGTAAGATGAAGGCTGCAGGCGTTACCGTTGTAAACGGTACCGCAAAGCTTACAGGCAAGAGTGCTGAAGGCTTCACCGCAGAGTGCGGCGGGGAAAAGTACACAGCTAAGCGTGTGCTCATCTGCTCCGGTAGTGAGGCTATCGTTCCTCCCATTCCCGGTCTCCGTGAGGCTGTAGGCACAGGTCTTGCAGTTACCAACAGAGAAGTTCTTGACATCACAAAGCTTCCCAAGGAGGTTGCCGTTATCGGCGGCGGTGTTATCGGACTTGAGATGGCATCCTATTTCAATTCCGTTGGATGCAAGGTTTCCGTAATTGAAATGTTCGACAAGATCGCAGGTCCCACAGATGCTGAGATCTCCAAGATACTTCAGAACAACTATGCTAAGCGCGGCGTTCAGTTCATCCTCGGCGCAAAGGTAGTTAAGGTTACCGATAATGGCGGCGCAGGTGTTGTTGAATACGAAAAGGACGGCAAGGTTCAGGGCGTTCCCGCTGACCTTATCCTCGTTTCCACCGGCAGACGCGCAAGAACTCAGGGCCTCGGCCTTGAGGAGCTTGGCGTACAGCTTAACCGCGGTGCTATCGTTACCGACGACAGCTGCCGTACATCCGTTCCCGGTATCTGGGCGGCAGGTGACGTAAACGGAAAGATCATGCTTGCTCACACCGCATACCGCGAGGGTGAGGTTGCGGTTTCCGATATGCTCGGTATCAAGGACAAGGTTGACTATCGCTCCATCCCCTCCGTTATCTACACAAATCCTGAGGTAGGTACAGTAGGTGAGACACTCGCTTCCGCTAAGGCTGCGGGCATCGACGCTGAGGAGCATACCATCAGCCTCCGTTACAGCGGCAGATATATCGCTGAGAACGAGGGCGGCGACGGTATCGCAAAGATCATCGTTGACAAGGCTCACAGCAAGATCATTGGCGTACACATGGTAGGAAGCTACGCTTCCGAGATCATCTACGGTGCGGCTATGATGGTTGCCCGCGAGATGAGAGCAAAGGACGTAACAAAGATCGTATTCCCCCATCCCAGCGTATGCGAAGTTATCCGCGAAGAGATGTTTTCAATCAAGTAATTAATTTTAAAAGGAGATAAATAATTATGCCTAAGAGTCAATTTATCAGCCCTGAGATCGCTTTTGAGCGCGGCTTTGCTAATTTTGACAGTATTCCTCTCTGTGCTTACAACAAGACACTTGCAGAGGAGAAGAAGATCTACTCCAAGGATGATTTCCTCAGAATCTACCACGATATGAGAACCATCCGTGAGTTTGAGTCTATGCTCAACGATATCAAGGTAAAGAGCGAGTACAACGGCGTTAAGTACAACAACC
>JAFSGU010000019.1 GCA_017440665.1 Clostridia bacterium | reverse complement strand
GATTACTTTAACGCATCCGGTACTCATAAAGTTATTCTCAATGGAACAGAGAAACAAACCCTTACGATTAAGGATTATTCTTCTTATTTTGCAACACTAGAAATCCAAAATCCCAAAGGGGTTTTGGTTACAGATTATTTACGTGCATCATCAATCACATCAAACACCGATACAGCAAGCTTTATTTCCGAAAGCGGAATGACCCTATATGGAATCAAGGTTGACGTTGACAATATGGTAGTAACCGGCGATGTTAAAAATGCTGGTGATATTGAACTCAATCAAAATAAACTGAGAATAGAAGGCAACGTGGTTCTCAGCGGAGGAACTATAACATTCGGGAAAGGTATAATAGAGGTAACCGGAAACTATCACATGGCATCTCCCGGAACAAACGATGCAGGCGAAAGTGTATACTACACCAGCGGTGGATTGTTGAAGATGAAATATCCCGAAGACACCCTGATTGTTGCTGGTAACTACTATATGTATGTAAATAACAGCACAGTGGGAGGTAATCATACATTAACAGCAGGAACTATTATCGTTTCGGGTAACTTCATCGACAAGAGTAACAATGATTCTGCATTTGACTACTTCGCATCATCGGGAACTCACAAGGTTATTCTTAATGGTAACGAGGTACAAAAACTAACAATTAAGCACAGTTACTGCTCTTTTGCAACATTAGAAATCCAAAATCCCAAGGGAGTTTTGGTTACAGATTATTTGAAAGCATCATCAATCACATCAAATACTGATACCGCAAAGTTTATTTCCGAAGGCGGAATGGTCTTAAACGGAATAAAACTTGATGTGGACAATATGGTAGTAACCGGCGACGTTAAAAATGCTGGTGATATTGAACTCAATCAAAATAAACTGAGAATAGAAGGAAACCTTACGCACACAAGCGGAACTGTAACATTTACCAAAGGAACCCTTGAAGTAACGGGAGATTATTATATAGCTAAGATTACTACAAACAGCGCAGGCGAGTCTAGTTGGACATCCAGCAACGGTTCTTTGAAAATGGCATACGGTGAGGATAAACTTATAGTTTTAGGGGATATGTATAGTTATGGTAACTATTCAACGTTAACTGCAGGAACGATAACTGTATCCGGTGATTTTACGGATAAATATTATTTCCGCGCCTCCGGTACCCACAAGGTTATTCTCAACGGTAGTGAACATCAAACTGTTACTTTAGCATCAAGCTCAAAAATCAACATACTTTGCTTGATACAGGATATTGAGAATTACACCTTCAATCCTAATCCCTGCTGGAATACTCTTGAAACAGATTACGTTCTTCCTCCTGAGCTTGACGACACCACTTTTGCCTACGGCGAATGCGGAAAAGAAGTAGCATGGAAGCTTGGTAACGACGGGGTACTTTCTGTGTACGGTAAGGGGGATATGACAGACTACACCGAAGGTAATTCTCCCTGGTACCAATACAGAGATCAGATCACGTCCGTTGTGATTAAACCTGGTGTTACGTCGATCGGTCAGTATGCATTCTACGGATGTAGCAAGCTTACTGACTTAATACTACCCGAGGGTCTCGTGACAGTATCCGAAGGCGCATTTATGTACTGCTCAGGAATAAATGATATTACCGTTCCCGAAAGTGTTACGTTTATCGACAGCTTTGCTTTCTATAATGTTGAAGCCGATGTGATTCGCCTCAATTCCGCTGAAATTGCGAAGTTGGCAACTTCAAAGACTGCGTGTGGTTATCTGTTTGATTGTGACGGTATTGTTGTATTACCCGATACTGTCGTCGAGATCGGTTCATACATTACAAGTAATTTCAATAATGTTCAAAAGGCGATTGTAGACGATGCTGAGATGCTTGTATACAGTTCTCATGTTCATGAATGGAAGCGCGAAATTATAAAAACAATTATTGAATGTGTACGTGACGGTCAGGCAGTTGACACATGTACAATTTGCGGTATAAAGAATGAAGTTGTATTAAATTCCCACGATATAGTACATTATGATGCTAAATCTCCCACATGTACTGAAATCGGATGGGAAGCATATGAAACTTGCTCCAAATGCGGTCATTCCACATACGCAGAGCTTCCTGCCGTTGGACATGATTATAACACGGTGGTAACCGCTCCTACGTGTACAGAACGCGGATATACAACGTATGTATGTCATTGCGGTGATAGCTATGACGATGATTTCGTTAATGCTTCAGGTCACAGCTATGACAAGTGGTACGTTTCCGTTTCTCCTACGTGTACGGCAAATGGTAAAGAATACAGAGAGTGTCGTAATTGTGATTATTACGAGGCAAACGAAATTTCTGCACTCGGGCATAATAAGATAAGCCATAACGGGAAGTCACCTTCTTGTACTTCGGTCGGATGGAATGCTTATGAAACCTGCTCTCGTTGTAATTACTCTACGTATACCGAAATTCCTGTAACAGGTCACAGTATGGGTGAATGGGTCGTAACAAGACCTGCTACCGATATAGTCGAAGGAATTAAAGAACGCTCTTGTTTTGATTGTTCTTATAAGGAAAGTGAATTAATTGCAAAATTAGATCATACACATGATTATAAGGCTTCAATTATTACACCGACATGTATTCGTGTGGGTTATACAACTTATATTTGTGCCTGTGGTAACAGTTATGTATCTGATTATGTTGAACCATTGGGACATACTGAAGTTATTGACCGTGCAGTAGAAGCAAACTGCATATCTGCAGGTCTTACAGAAGGAAAACACTGCTCAGCATGTAATGAGATCCTCGTCGTACAGGCGATAGTTCCTGCAACAGGCCACAGCTTCGATACGTGGAGTGTTTTGACTGCTCCAACTTGTACAAGTAATGGAATACTAACATCTACATGTAAATGTGGTATCACGGATGAAAAGTCAATTTCAGCATTAGGGCATAATATTGAATATCATTCTGCCAAAGGTGCTGCTTGTACTGAACCCGGATGTTCAGCACACGAATCTTGTACGAGGTGCGACTATTCGACTTATGAGGAATTACCCGCACTCGGTCATAGCGGGTCAATAATATCTTCTGTTGCGGCCACGTGTAATTCAACGGGTCTCACCGAAGGTAAGCACTGCTCCGTATGTAGCGAAACTCTCGTTGCACAGCAGACTACCGACGCCCTCGGTCACGACTTCTCCTCCGAATGGACGATAGACGTCGAACCCACGACCACAACACTTGGTCAGAAATCCCGTCACTGCTCACGCTGTAACGAGGTGGCTGACGTTATCGAGATTGCGAAACTTGTTGAGATCATCGACACTTCAAAGAAGTTCACAGATGTCTCTGCGACCTCATGGGCTAAACCCGGTATCGACTACGTAGTTTCTTACGGATACATGAACGGCACGGGCAACGGCTCAACCTTCAGCCCGAGCGGAACAATGTCCCGTTCGATGATCGTTACGGTTCTCTACAGAATCGCAGGACAGCCGAGTCACAGCGGAAACGATCCCTTTACGGACATCACCACCGGCTGGTACTATGACGCGGTTCTTTGGGCGTATGAAAACGGAATCGTAACGGGTACAAGCAAAACAACCTTTGCACCCGACGGTGCGGTAACACGCGAACAGATGGCAACGTTCCTCTATCGTTTTGCGAAGTATATGGGTTATGACATCTCCAAGACAAACGACATTTCCACATTCCCCGATGATACTAAGGTAGGTTCGTGGGCATACGACGCCCTCGCATGGGCAAATGCAGAAGGACTTATCACAGGCGCAAAGGGTGGCGACGGCGTCACAAGACTCGATCCGCAGGGCAACGCAACGAGAGAACAGGTAGCAACCATCCTCATGCGCTTCTGCCAAGCATACGAGAACTAAACCAAACAACACCGAAGTGCTTTGGGCACTTCGGTGTTACTTTTACCCCCTCCCATACGGCGACAGCATTCCTATCTCACCTCTCATAACGATCAACACCACAACGTTGATCACCGTCATAACGCCCACTGTCAGATCTGCCGCGATCCACATGGATGATGTGTCAATTACCGTACTGATAAGGGAAACTGCCGCCGCGCATAAAACGTATATCTTCGGAGCTATCCGTGAAGCGGTAAAATACCCCACCGCAACCGAGCCGTAGTATATTTGCGCTATAACCGTGGCGAGAGCGAACAGCACCACCGACACAGCAATTATCCATTCTGCGGCGGGACCGAGGGCAAAGCGGAATGCTCTAAGTGTCAAGGGAACTCCGTCAAGGCCGTAAAGTCCGTATTTCTTCTGCGCGATAAGTATAACGAGAGCAGTCATCGAGCATAGAAGTATAGTGTCGGCAAACACCTCAAAAATACCGAAACATCCTTGGTGATGAGGACTTTCCACGTCAGCGGATGCGTGGGCTGTTGGGGAAGTGCCGCATCCTGCTTCGTTTGAAAATATTCCTCTTGTAATTCCATACCGTACCGCTTCTCTCAAACCGAAGCCAAGCGCGCCTCCCCCTGCGGCTTTAAGTGAAAACGCCCCTGACAGGATGTCCGTTATTACCTCGGGGATATAGCCGTATCCTCTTATTATAACGCTCAGCGACATCAGAATGTAAACTCCCGATAAAAACGGGATCAGTGCATACGTGACGGTTGATATCTTTGACGCACCCAAGAGACCTACACATAACACGCATATTGCTATGATTCCCCCGATCACCGCAGGATGAACAGAGGGAAGTGCCGCCGCGGCAGAGTTTGTCTGTACTAAGTTTCCGGTGACAAGCGAGTTTATAATACACAGCAGTGCAAACACCCCGCCGCACGCGGATGAAGCCTTCTCTCCCACGTATTTTCCGAAACCGTTTCGTAGGGTGTACATCGCGCCGCCCCGGTATCCGTCTTTTACGCGTATGCGGTATTTCACCGCAAGTGCCACCTCACCGTATTTTACGCTCATAGAGACCAGAGCACCTATCATCATCCATAAGACGGCACCCGCACCGCCTGCGGTAATTGCCGTGGCAACTCCCGCAATGTTTCCCACACCAAGCGTTCCGGCAAGTGCCGTACACATTGCTTTTACAGGACTTTCACCGCCTTTAGATGCCGCTTCTTTCAGCGTTTTAAAGTATTTTCCATTAAATAAAATTTTGAAAATTCCAATACGCCATGACAGAATAACACCGCACAGTATCAGAAGCACGGGCATGACAGTTCCCGTCAGTATTTCTGTAAACCTTATTATCATATATAATTTATCCGTAAAAAACAGCCGTGTACATGGACGTCATGCACACGGCTGATGTCTTCGTGATAAACTATATGACATAGCTTTCGTGAAGATACACAGTATTTAATTATTTGGTCATCTTCCGCATAACTTCCCAACCGTTTGCGTCTGAGTAGCAAACCACAAGACCGTCGGAACAGGAAGAAATGTGCGAATATGCGAAGGGAAGGACTATATTACCCGCGGTATCTATCATACCGAATCTGCCGTCTCTTGTTTTGAGCACTGCAAGACCCTCGCAGAATGCCTCTGCGTATGAGTAGATAGGCTCTGCGATCCACGCGCCCGTGTAATCCATGAACCCAAAAAGTCCGTCTTTTTCAAGAAGGATCATTCCGTCGGAGTAAGCCTTTAGATTGTATCCCACGGGAAGGGGGAATCTTTCACCCTTGGTGTTGATAAGCACTTCTTCGCTTGAGTATACCTGAATACGGTTGTTCTTGTCGTAATTCCAGTAGTCGATGGTCTCAAATCTCGCTCTTACAAGACCGTTTTCGTAATAGAAATAACCGATGCTCTCAGGACCTCTCGTAATGGGAGGCATATAGTTTTCAATAACGTAACGGTCAGCGTTCTCGTTATTGTACTTGCGGATGGTGTTGAATGCACGGTTACCGGATGCATTTATGAAATACATACCGCCGTCCTGATAGTAGCCCTCTTTGTATACGCAGGCAAGACCGCCGCTGAAATTGTACGCCTGCTCAAATCTTTCGTCGTTTATTACGTTCCCGTAGCGTTTGTACGTCCAGTCCACCTTGTGGTCCATCGTTAATTTGCCGTCGATGTCCAGCTTATACTTGTCATACGTCTCGCCGAAGAGGGAGATATTTGAATCGGTGATGCCGTAGTATGAGGGATAATTGAAGTAAAGACCGCGGCTTTCAAGAGAGTCCTTATACTGAGACGGAGTGAAATAACCCGCGTCGGAGAGGGAATAGTAAGCCTTAACCTCTTCGGTTACGGGATTACCCTTACCTTCGTTTTCAAGCTTACCCTTGATGATGACGGTCTCTTCCTTTTCATGAGGCTCGCGGTCTCTTTCCACCGTTTCGGCTTCCTTGTCACGAACGACGGCCTCTTCGTCAAATCTGCCGCTTTCGACCGTTGTCATTCGGTAGAAAAGCGGATTGCCGTAAGAGTCGCGTGTATACGCAGGGATGTAATTCGTATCGCTGAAAGCTGTGAGATGACGGCCTTTTGTAGAATAAACGTCAAGTGAATCTCCGTTGTCAATGAAGATGAAGCCCATGTAAAGCTCGATAGCGGGTCTGTCTACTTCAACGTCAGTATATTCGGGAGTAAACTGACTGTAGTCTGTTTTCTGCACGTATTTCAGCGTCTGTTCCGTGCGTTTTCTCAGCGAAAAGCTGTCGGGCAGATCAAATGCCGTCGACCATTTTGCAAGGATAAAGTTGCCCGCCTCGTATCTGAGGTCTGACGTGTGATAGCCGGAGGCTGACAGTCTGCCGGCACCGGGCATTTCCTTAAGATCGGAGGGAAGCTTGGACTGCTCGGAAACGTTTACAACAGAGTTCTCTGTAGATGAAGCAACTATATTCGCGATCTCATCATCGGTAAGGGAAGATTCCTTATCGAGGTCAACGAAAATACTGCCGGGAGGGGTGGTCAGATCAGACTTGTCGCCTGAGTGATCGGTGATATTGATAATGGGCTTTTCTCCTTTGCCGAGAAGAAACAGACCTCCAAGGAGCAACGCCGAAACACAAAGAAGTGAGAGCGCGCTGAGCACCCGGGAAAAGTTTGCTTTAAATAATCTTTTCATTTTTTACGTGATGCGCCTTTCATAGTGGCTGTATCATTTGTGGTATTTGGAGCCTGAGATTATCTCTCCCGCACGGTATATCTGCTCGTAGAGCATAACTCTTGCAAGCTTGTGGGGAAAGGTCATTTTGGACATGGATAGCTTAAGCGTAGCGGCACGCTTTACGTCATCGGACAGACCATGGGATGAACCGATTATGAAGCATACCGAAGAAAATCCCTTCAGCGGAGCGTTCTCGATCTGTGAAGCAAACTCCTCCGAAGACATGTGCTTTCCTTCGATACACATCGGTATAATACAGGCCTTTTTCGGGACAGCGTCAAGGATACGCTCTGCCTCTTTTTTCAAAGCGGCGGCGATCTGTGACTCCGATGGGTTATCGGGAGTCTTTTCCTCCTTGATCTCTATCTCCGTAATGCGGCATGAGCCTGAGAGACGCTTTTTATATTCGTCAGCCGCATCCTTAAAATATCTTTCTTTAAGCTGTCCTACAGCAATAACGGTAACGGGAAGCATCATGATACCTCGTTTCTGCCGTTAAGCGAAGAAGCTCTCGAGAAGAAGCATAACGTAGTCGATCATAACGGTAACTGCCATGGGAGCAATTATGAAAAGAAGTGACTTAGCCTGTGCTTTGTTCTTAGCTGACTTCTCTATGAAGATCTTTTTTTCACCGGCTTCCATGTCTGCGGGAGGCAGAACGGCTTCGTTGGAAAACGCAAAGCCGTTCTTGGCGTAATACACGCAGAACAATACAGCTATGGCAAGAGCGTAAAGACTCGAGCCCACGTAATATATCATGACGTGTATCTTGCCAAGCTCGATAATACCTCTGTATACGACAAAAGCGATACAGAAATTTATGAAGAGCTTCAGCAGTGTACGCTTACCTTTTTTTGAAAGTCCTTTTTTGCTGTTATTCATACTGACACTTAAAAAGTAAGCTCAACAGCACCTGCACGGCGTACGGAAAGAACGTGACACGCACCGTTGCCGAATACGCTGTCCATAAGCGCGCGGTATTCCTCGGTAAATTCGGAGGGTACGAACGCCTGGATAGTACCTGCAAAGCCGCCTCCGTGAACACGGCAAGCCGCTCTCTTACCTGCGAGGTAGTTTTCTGTGATGCAGAGCGCGAGAGAAAGACCCTGTTCAGCAACGTTTTTGGTTGTGTATACGTTCTGAAGGAACTTGAAGCTGGAGTTACCGCTTCCTACAACACCGCGGAAGAATTCGTCAAGGTCGCCTGCCTTGAGAGCCTCGACCTGAGCGGCAACTCTGTCGTTCTCAGCAACGAAGTGGAACGCGCGGAGGAGTGCTCTGTCACCGCACTTTTCGCGGATATCAGCGGCACCTGCAACCAGGTCACCGGCGGTGAGACCGCGAAGAACCTCGCGACCCATAACCTTTGCAACAGCCTTCATCTCAGCAGGAACGGACGCATAGTCCTCGTTAAGGTCAGCGTGGTTTCCGCCTGTGTTTACGATGCAGAGAGAATATCCCTCGCGGCTAAGGTCGAAATCCATGCTCTCGATAACGGGAGATGTGGGATCTGCAAAATCGATGGTGATGAAGCCGCCTACTGCGCATGCAGTCTGGTCCATAAGACCGCAGGGCTTACCGAAATACTTGTTCTCGGCAAACTGAGCCATCTTTGCGATCTCTACGTTGGAGACCTTACCGTCATTGTAGAGGTAGTTAAGGATGTTACCCACCATTACCTCGAAAGCGGCGGATGAGGAGATACCTGATCCCTTAAGTACGTTGGATGTTGTATATGCATTGAAGCCGCCGATATTGTAGCCTGCGTTGAGGAATGCCTTCTGCATACCTGCGATAATAGCCGCAGAGGTAAAGAAGAGGCTCTCGTCGGGCTCAGCGCACTTTCCTTCGGCAACAACGTCCTCGGGGAAGCCTTCGCTCTTGATGCGTACAACTCCGTCATCTGTGGGAGCGGCAACTGCAAGTATGTCAAGGTTGACGGAAGCGGCGATAACGCGTCCGTAGTTGTGGTCGGTATGGTTGCCGGAGATCTCGCTTCTGCCGCCTACTGAGAAGAGACGTACGCCGTCCATGTCGCCGTATACGGAGTTGAATGCGTCGGCAGCGTTGCAGTAACGTACTCGCTCGCCCTCGATCTTTGCGGGAGAAACGGAGCAGAGATCTGTAAGTGTGCTGTCAAGGAGTCCTTCGTTGATCTTAGCTTTAATGTTACAGGTTTTCATGTGTTTATACCAGCCTTTCGGTTTTATTTCAAATAAGTTGCATACGTGATGCTACAGTTACTTACATTATACTATTTTTTTATCAATAGTACAAGACGATAATGTAAATTAATTTTTAAAGAGAGCGAAAGTATTGGATTTTTTGAAAAATATTTCACCTGCAGAATACAACGCGTTGTAATACGCTGTTAAAATGTTATTGCCACGGGGTGAAAAATATGGTATAATGAAAGTAATGAGTTCAATGAATTGCCTTCGGCATGAATTGAAACGTAAAGTTTCGTGAATTGAGCTGACAGCTCACGAATTGCGTCTTTCGACGCATTTTTAAGGAGATACCTTATGATTAAAACAAATATAGAATACCTGCGTGATCCGTTCTGTATTGAGCGTGACGGGGTATATTACGTATACGGTACGGGTGTTGACAACGACGACTGGGATAACACCGTTTGGACATGTTATAAGAATACGAGCGGAAGACTTGACGGTGAGTGGGTCAAGGTAGGTGCTGTAGCTGAAATGCCTGAATGGGCAACGAAAAACCGCTGGGCGCCCGAGGTCCACCTTTACCGCGGCGAATACTACCTTTTCGGCACCTACTACTCCGAGAAGACGGACAGAAAGGGATGTGCAGTGTTCAAGTCATCCTCTCCCGAAGGACCTTTTGTCGAAATATCAAACGGACACGTAAACCCTCCCCACATGGAGTGTATAGACGGTACGCTTTACGTTGACGAGTACGGCACGCCTTGGATGGTATTCGTTCATGAATGGAATCACACCGGAGACGGCATTGGCAGAATGTGTGCCGCTAAAATGTCGCACGATCTTACACATTTTACATCGGACGTTATCACTCTTTTCCGTGCAAACGAACCCGTGTGGGCGGAAAAGGATTCCTTTGTTACGGACGGTTGCTTTATGTATAAGTGCAAAACGGGGGAGCTTCTTATGCTGTGGTCAAACTTCAATGCTGACGGATATTGTGTCGGCGTTGCAAGGAGTGATAACGGCAAGGTTGACGGTAAGTGGTCACACGACGAAAGTCTTCTGTTTTCAAAGGGACTGTCAGGTGAGCACGGCGGCGGACACGGCATGATATTTAATGACGTTGACGGTAAGTCCTATCTTTGCCTGCATACACCAAACCACCCCGGTCCCGAGGGTGGAGAACGTACAGTATTCGTACCAATTTATGAAGAAAACGGTTCACTTGTGACCGTGTTTGACTGATAAACGATGAAGATATATTCATCCCTTGCCCCCATGGCGGGCTTTACCGACATGCCCTTCCGCGTTATCTGCTCGGAGCTTGGCGTGTCCCATACCGTGTCGGAGATGATCTCAGCTGCGGCGATATGCTATAAAGACAAAAAGACGGCAGAGCTGTGCCGTATATCCGAGCGTGAAGCACCCTGTGCACTTCAGCTCTTCGGTCACGATCCCGCGCAGATGGCGTACGCGGCGGAGGAGCTTATCTGCAAGGCAGAAGAGGGCAAAAAGCCCGTTGCCATCGACATAAACATGGGCTGTCCCGTGAAGAAAATTGTGACCTCAGGTGACGGAAGCGCGCTTATGAAGACCCCCGAAGTTGCAGAAGCTGTTGTCCGCGCGGTCTATAAGGTGACTGAGCGCTATAACGTTCCCCTGTGGGTAAAGATACGTGCGGGTTGGAACAGCGGGAGCATAAACGCATCCGAATTTGCAAAGATGCTTGCCGACTGCGGTACGTCTCTCATCACCGTCCACGGCAGAACGAGAGAGCAGATGTACATGCCATCTTCTGACAACGGTGTTATAAGAAGCGTACGTGAAGCGGTTCCTGAGAAAATTCCCGTTATCGGAAACGGGGACGTTTGCTCATACGCCGACGCTGTCAGAATGATAAACGAAACGGGATGTGACGGCGTTGCGGTCGGACGTGCCGCACTCGGAGACCCGTGGATATTCAGATCGATGGCAGAAGGTACGGAATACCAAGCATCTGTTGAAGAAAGGATAAACATGGCACTGAGGCTTACCCGCGACGTTGTCTCACTCAAGGGTGAGCTATGCGGTATCAGGGAAGCCCGAGGACGGGCGGCGCATTTCATCCGCGGTATCAGAGGCTCCGCCGTTGTAAGAGAAAAGCTGAACCGAGCAGTCAGCCTTAGTGAGTTTTCCGAGATATTGAGTACACTTAAAGAACAGCAAGAGCTATAAAGGAGCGAGATCAATATGAATTATAACGAGCTTAAAGGCACGGGAATTCCCAAGTTTCCCGCAAACTCAAGAGTGTGCTTTCTCGGTGACAGTCTCACCTCGGGCTCACTTTGGGTGCAAATTATATTCGACCAATACTTAAAGCTTTGCCCGCGTGATACCGTACGCATCTACGATTGCGGAATCGGCGGCGGTACGGCAGATTACGGCCTTTTAAGACTTGATGATGACTTATATCCCTGTGACCCTACACACGTTGTGATAATGTACGGCGAGAACGATGTAAAATGTGCCGCGGGAAATGCCGAGGAGAAGGCGGAAGCATTTTACAAAAACATGAAAAAGCTTGCTGAGACACTTGTCGCACGTGGACTTGTTATATACTTTATGAGTGAGCCTGCCCGTGAGCTTGAAGACGGAGAAATAGACGTGCGTGAGATATCAAGCATCGTCATGAATAGACTTGCCGATGAATTCGATACGGTATGCGTTGACCTTTTCAAAATATACTCACCGCTCATGAAGGAGGGAATGGCGCATCCCGATAAGGTACATATCACACCTCTCGGCGGAAGTATGCTTGCAAGAGTCTTCCTCCACCTTCAGGGATTTGACGGTTTTACCCCCGATGACGAAGACTTTTTCGATATGTACGAGGTGTCTTACGACCTTGACCACAGGATGATCTTCAACGAAAAGATAAGAACGGTACGCCTTGCTGAAAGAAGCATTTCAACACTCGGTGATACTACTGAGGCAAAGATCGAAAGACTGTACCGCCGCCTTGAAACGAAAGCTGACGGCGCGTGGGATGATTTCTGTTATTACAGAGCCATCGACTTTATCGAAAGATATCCCCACATGAAATTCTACCGCAAAGAGCTTGACAGAACAACGGAGAAGATGATCGCAGATGCGTTGAAGGGGTGATGTTATGAAAAAATGTGTTAAGGTATCACTTGTCTTTATTCTTTGTGCTATTTTGCTTATTGCTATGGGATGCAGTAAAAATAGCGATAGAAAAGAGGATATAAATTTAGCTACCGTATATGAAACGATTTCGAAAAAAGCCGAGACAGATCCTCGCTACATGTGGATAAAAGCTTTTATCGACGCTGATGCTGATACTTGTTCCGATCTTGTTAATACATTGCCTGAAGAGACTTACGACGAGCGTTGTCGTTTGTATAAAACTTGGTATGGTAACTTTAAGACTATAACGATAGGTGATTACAGTGTTTCAGAAGCTGACGGTTACGTCGATTTTAAATTCGAGGTAACGAGCAGTAAACATGATGTATTTACAGAGGGGACTTATCACTATAAGGTTACCGATGGTGTTGTTTCAGCTGTACATTGGGAACGTGTCGACAGCGAAAAGACAAACGAAACCCTTGCATATCCATTAAGTCTCGTAAATATTATATCACCGTTTTGCAGTGAACTAAAATCAGAATCAGATTTGGCTGATATCCCTGACGAAGCTGTATTCCATACAGTTTTCCTTTCCAATAGTGACATAAGCGAAGACGGCGATATTGATGCTGAGTTTTTACACAACGGAGCTGAGATTATGTTCGGTATCTCTGATTTTACGCTTTCCGATTCGACAGCGGTGCTCGAAAACGGCAGATATTCTCCAACAGGAAGAGGCGGCTTTAATGTCGCGAAGGACGTTATAAGTGTTGAAAGCTCAAAAGATATAGTGACAATTGACGTTCAGTTTTACGCCGATCCCATGAAAACGGTAAAATCATTGCTCATAAGATTTACCCTTGCCGAAAATGATACAGAGTACAAATATACTTTTGAAAATATAGAGGTTTTGTCAGAGGGATTATACAGTCCATTTGTTTGGATGTCATAATTGTGACGTGTGTTACTAAAAACGAATAACAATTTTCCCATGTGCAATTCCCCCAATATATGCTATAATGTAATTGGAAATTGCCCGAAAAATAATACATAACGGAGATATCACATGAAAATACTTGTAATAAACGGACCTAATCTTAATATGCTCGGTATTCGCGAGCCCGGTATTTACGGCTCGGAGACCTACGAAGACCTTACCCGCGTAATAACCGACGCCGCTGTGGGCAGAGGTGTTGACGTTGAGATATTCCAGCACAACCACGAGGGAGTGATCGTTGATAAGATTCAGTCTGCCCTGGGTAAGTTTGACGGCATCGTCATAAATCCCGCGGCGTATACCCATACAAGCGTTGCTATCCTTGACGCCCTGAAGGCAGTCTCTATCCCCGCCGTTGAGGTACATATCTCAGACGTCTCCGCAAGGGAAGAGTTCAGACAGATATCTTACGTAAGACTTGCGTGCATCGATACCTTTGCAGGATTTGGCTTTGACGGATACGTTATGGCGATGGACCGCCTTATCACTCACTTAAAGAATTGAATATTGCAAAAATACCGAACGCTGTACTTTGTACAGTTTTCGGTATTTTTACGTTTTACGTGGCGCATTTTCAGTAAATATATTTTCGCAAAAAAACGCCCATTTACTTGACCTAACGCGTGATTTGGTGTATAATAATAAAAGCGAAACTATGCGCAAATTTTGTAAGGGAGAGCCGTTGGCTGATCTTGATATATGGTAACTATAACCGGCGTTTTGCCGAAGTCACGTGCTTTTTCGGCAGGAATCCGAGAGGGAGACGTGCTTCTCGAGATCAACGGGCGCACCATAAAGGACGTCCTCGATTACAGATTTCATCTTGCCGCAGAAAAGGTTGTGCTGAAGGTCCACCGCGGCGCTGACATACTTGATTTCACGATAAAAAAATCTGAATACGACGACATCGGTCTTGAGTTTGCAACTCCCCTCATGGACAAAAAGCACAGATGCGAAAACGGATGTATATTCTGCTTTATCGACCAAAATCCCAAGGGGATGAGAGAGAGCATCTACTTTAAGGACGATGATTCCCGCCTTTCCTTCCTCCACGGAAATTATATAACCCTTACGAACCTCAAAAGAGAAGATATCGACAGAATAATCGAGATGCATATCTCACCCGTCAACGTGTCGGTACACACCACAGACCCTGAGCTGAGAGTGAAAATGATGAAAAATAAGCGCTCCGGCGAGGTACTGTCATATCTGCGTATCCTTGCTGATGCTGGTATCAAGCTCAGAGGTCAGATTGTCCTTTGCCGCGGTGTCAATGACGGCGAGGCGCTTGCAAGAACGCTTCGTGATCTGTCAGAGTATTATCCCGCTCTTGATAGTGTGTCGGTAGTTCCCGCAGGATTGACGGCGCACCGAGAGGGACTTTATCCGTTGACTCCGTTCACACCCGAGGAATGCCGTGGCGTTATCGACATGGTAACAGCATTCGGTGACGAATGTATCAAAAAATTCGGAGAGCGCGTATTCTACGTTTCCGATGAGTTTTACGTAAAAGGCGGAGTGCCGCTTCCCGACTTTGAGTTTTGGGGTGAGTTTACCCAGATCGAAAACGGCGTAGGTATGATATCATCCTTTGAGCATGAGCTTGAAGTTATGGCTGAAACGCTGTCAGATGACGAGCTGAAGATATCCCGCCACGTTTCCGTCGCAACGGGCGAGGCGGCGTACGGTATGTTCTTGAGGATATTTGAAAAACTGCGCAGTATCGTCCCCGGACTTAAGGCAGAGCTTTACAAAGTGAAAAACGAATTTTTCGGCGGAGAGGTCACTGTCACGGGACTTCTCACGGGAGTGGATTTCGAGCGTGAGCTTGCGGGACGTGAGCTTGGTGAGGAGCTTTTCCTCTCACGCACCACTCTCAGAAGCGAGGGGGACCTGTTCCTCTGCGGAATGTCACCCGACGAGCTTTCGGAAAAGCTTGGAGTAAAGATATGCTTTGTCGAAAACGACGGCGGAGAATTTTTGCTTAAGCTTCTCGGTCTTGAATAAACGGAAATAAAGGTATAGATCAGCCTTTCGGCTGAATGGAGGTATAAATTATGGCTAAACCCGTACTTGCTATTGTAGGCAGACCTAACGTTGGTAAAAGTACACTTTTTAATAAGCTCATCGGTGAAAGAAGAGCTATTGTTGAAGATATTCCCGGTATCACACGCGACCGTATCTACGGCGAGACAGAATGGAGAGGTAAGAAGCTTATCGTTATCGACACGGGCGGAATCGAGCCCCAGAGTGATGATCTTATCATTTCCAAAATGCGTGAGCAGGCGCAGATCGCCATCGATACCGCAGACGTTATCCTTTTCGTATGTGATATCAGAACAGGTCTTCTTGCAGACGACATGGATATCGCGCTTATGCTGAAGAAAAGCGGTAAGCCCGTTATCCCCTGTATCAACAAATCCGACCGCGTAGGTAACGTAGCACCCGAATTCTACGAATTCTATTCTCTCGGCTTCGACATGGAGCCCGTAGCCCTTTCCGCCCTTCACGGAAGCGGAAGCGGAGACGTGCTTGACGCGGCAATGTCATGCCTGCCCGATTTTGACAGCGAAGACGATGATCCCGACGTTATCAACGTAGCCGTTATCGGTAAGCCTAATGCAGGCAAGTCTTCTCTTATCAATAAGATCCTCGGCGAGGACAGACTTATCGTTTCCAATATCGCAGGTACTACCCGCGACGCTATCGACACCTACGTTGAAAACGAATACGGTAAGTATAAATTTATCGATACAGCGGGTATCCGCCGTCAGAGCAGAGTTGATGACAGAGTAGAGAAGTACAGTGTGCTCCGCGCAAAAATGGCAATCGAACGTGCTGATGTTTGTATCATCATGATCGACGCTAACGAAGGCTGTACAGAGCAGGACGAGAAGATCGCGGGACTTGCACACGAGGCAGGCAAGGCATCCATCATCTGCGTAAACAAGTGGGATACCATTGACAAAGACAACGCCACCACAAATGAGTTTACTAAGAACGTTTATAACTCCCTCAGCTATATGACCTACGCGCCCCTTCTTTTCATCTCCGCAAAGACGGGGCAGCGCGTTGACAAGCTCTACGAGCATATCAATTACGTACGTAATCAGTCCACGCTCCGTGTATCCACCGGTATGCTTAACGACGTACTTGCCGATGCTGTTGCAAGAGTTCAGCCTCCGTCCGACAAGGGCAGACGTCTTAAGATATACTATATGACCCAGAACGCAGTTACTCCCCCCACCTTCGTTATGTTCTGTAACAGAGCTGATCTGTTCCACTTCTCATATCAGAGATACATTGAAAACTGTCTCAGAACTACCTTTGGCTTCAAGGGAACTCCCATACGTCTTGTGATACGTCAGAAGGGTGACAACGAAAACGACTGATAAAGAAAAGTATTGAAAGGATCGTTTAACAATGGGCTTTTATAACTTTTGGAATTTAGGACTGCTTCTGCAGAATACTGCGGACAAGCGTACGACAGGTGAGCTTGCGCTGATAATCGTCGGTGTTTTCGTCTCAATAATCTGCGCTTATCTTCTCGGCAGTATCAATCTTTCCATCATCATTTCATCAAAGTTCTACCACGACGATATCAGACAGCACGGAAGCGGCAACGCAGGTATGACCAACGTGATGAGGACATATGGCAAAAAGATGGCGGTCATCACCTTTGCGGGCGACTTCCTCAAGGCAGTTATCGCCTCTCTCATCGGCAGACTCCTCCTCGGATACCTGGGGGCGTACATAGCGGGCTTCTTCTGCGTGCTCGGACATATTTTCCCCATCTTCTACAAGTTTAAGGGTGGCAAGGGTGTGGTCACCACGGCTGCCATGATGCTTATGACAAGCCCCTTCGTGTTCCTCTGTATGCTTGCCATCTTCGTGATAGTCGTTGCTCTCAGTAAGTTTATATCCCTCGGCAGTATAACCGCCGCGCTTGCGTACCCCATCGTCCTTGACCGCGTCAGCGGCGGAGAAGGAAAAGGCGGCTTCCCCGTGCTTCTCGCCTTCGGCGTTGCGCTTTTCGTAACCTGGGCGCACAGAGAGAATATCAAGCGTATCACGCAGGGCAAGGAAAATAAGTTCACCTTCAAGGTAAAGCACAAGAAGACGGTTGCCGAGGCAGAGACAGAAGGCATGTCGGACGAGGGTGAAGAAAACTGACATGACCGAAAAAATATCTAATTTTGCCCGTCTGTGCGGAAATGCCGCACGTGTCGGTGCTCTTAAAAACGTAGTGTTCCACACACCTGCGGATAAAACCTCCGAAAGACTTAAGGTGAAGGGAACGCTGAAAAACATCGGCGGTGATACCGTACTGCAGCTTGAAGCCTTTCTTACAGAGGGCAGAGTCACTCACGATAATGTCTCCGCGACGGAGGCAGAGAGTGCCATAACTTCTCTCATGACAGAGTTTAAGAAGGCAGACCTTACCTGCAAAGAGGGAAACGCCTCTCTTATGATATCCAAAAAAGGCGACAAGGCAACGCTTGTAAAGCACGGTAAGCTTGACACAGCCCCCGCGTCTGACGTGCCCGATGGGGGAAACAACAGACGCAAAAAACACGTGCTGACGGGTGATGAAGTTTTTCTCACACACCTTGGTATTTCAGACAAGGACGGCAGAGTACGCGATAAGATGCAGTCAAAGTTCCGTCAGATAAACCGCTTCTGCGAGTATATCTCCGAGGCTATGAACCACATTCCCCCGGAGGGTACCGTGTATATCGCGGATCTTTGTTGCGGCAAAAGCTACCTCAGCTTCGCGGCATATCATACTGTAAGGTACGTCTTCGGACGCGAATGTGTGATGTATTGCGTGGATCTGAAGAAGAGCGTTATCGACTACTGTGCTGAGATCGCAGAAAAATGTGCGTACGACGGCATGAAGTTTTTTGCAATGGACATAAATAAGTTCATCCCCGAGAGAGCACCGCATATGGTGATATCTCTCCACGCATGTGACGTGGCAACGGATATCGTCCTTGACGCAGCTATAAGATGCGCGGCAGAGGTGATACTCTCAACTCCCTGCTGTCACCATGAGCTGAACTCAAAGCTGGATTGCGAGAGCCTTTCGTTCATCGGCAAGCGTCCCCTTCTCAGACAGAAGCTGTGCTCAGCCGCCACCGACGCGCTGAGACTCATGCGTCTTGAAGCTGCTGGATACGAGACCGATGCCACTGAGCTGATCGACCCCGAGGATACTCCCAAGAACATCATGCTCCGCGGATATCTTAAGAAGGGAAGAAGCGAAAAGAAGCTTGCGTCAGCCCTTGAAGAATATAAAAACGCGTACAGATTCATGTACGGATACGACCCCGCACCCCTACCCGAAAAAGTCAAATAATACCTGCCGCAAGTCGGCGGAATGGAGAATATTATGGATACTAAGCTTTTACTTGAACAGATCGGCAGAACCGACATCCCCGCATCTGAGCGCCTTGAGGCACTTCGCGGCATCAAGTCTGCCATCGACGCAGGAGAAATTACCCGTGAAGGCGACGGCTCCTGGGTAAACAACCACATCCACACCTGCTATTCCTTCTCTCCCTACACACCTACCTCCGCTATCTTCTATGCATGGAAGGCCGGTCTCGGTACCGCAGGTATCATGGACCACGACAGCGTAGGCGGTATTAAGGAGTTCATCGAGGCGGGCGCTATCATGGAAATGCCTGTAACCTGCGGCTTTGAGTGCCGTGTAAACGTTGAAGGCACTGCTCTCGAGGGCAGACGCATCAACAACCCTGACCAGAAGTCCTGTGCATACCTTGCGATGCACGGTATCCCTCACCAGAGCGTTGACGCGGCGGCTGAGGTTCTTGCAGGCATCCGCGAGAAGAGAAATGCACGTAACCGTAAGATGTGCGAGAGAATTACCGAGCTCGTTTCTCCCTACGGCATCACTCTTGATTTCGACCGTGACGTATACCCCATTTCCATGGCTCACGAGGGCGGAAGCATCACAGAGAGACATATCCTCTTCGCTCTTACAAAGAAGATCACAGCGGCATACCCCAACCGTGAGGACGCTTGCGACTTTATCGAGAAGATGACCTCTCCTCTCGGTGCGACCCGCGCAAAGCTTATTTCCGCACCCGACAATTTCTACGAATACGATATCCTCGGCGTACTCAAGGGTCACATGGTAGAAAAGTTCTACATCCCCGCAACTGAGGAGCTTATGCACATCTCCGAGTTCACAGCTCTCGCTAAGAAGCTTGGTGCAATCTCCGCATATGCGTACCTTGGTGACGTTGGAGAATCCCCCACAGGTGACAAAAAGGCTCAGAAGTTCGAGGATGAGTATATCGCAGAGCTTTTTGAGACTCTCAAGGAGCAGAACTTCTCCGCAGTAACCTATATGCCCTCAAGAAATACCGCAGAACAGCTTGCTGACATCATGCGTCGTTGTGACGAAGGCGGACTTTTCCAGATCAGCGGTGAGGATATCAATTCTCCCCGTCAGTCCTTCATCTGTAAGGCTCTTGCCGATCCCAAGTACGCTCACCTCAACGTGGCAACCTACGCACTCATCGGTCACGAGAACGCGGCTACCGAGTGCATCTGCAAGTCCATGTTCTCTGACAAGACTGCAGCAGAGATTCCCGCACTTTCCGACAGAGTAGCGCACTTTGCAAAGCTCGGCGGACTTCAGAAGTAATTAAATAAATCAGAGCCGATAAACGGCAGAATGGAGATATAATTATGACTAATTTGGAGACTCTCGTAAGCTTTTCCCGCAGATACGGCGCAGACGAAAATTTCGTTCTTGCAGGCGGCGGAAACACATCCTACAAGGATGATGTAAACCTTTACATAAAGGGAAGCGGTACTTCTCTTGCACAGATGACTGAGGACAAGTTCGTTAAGATGAACCGTGCAGCTCTCGCTGACATCTGGACAAAGACATATTCCGACGTTACCGCAGACCGTGAGGCAGAGGTTCTTGCAGATCTTATGCTCGCTCGCGAGCCCGGTGAGAGCGCAAAGCGCCCCTCCGTTGAGACACTTCTTCACGATCTCTTCCCCCAGAAGTTCGTTCTTCACGTTCATCCCGCTAGCGTAAACGGCCTTACTTGCTCCGTAAACGCTAAGTCGGCGGCACTTGATCTTTTCCCCGAGTGCGTATGGGTAGATGAGTCCGAGCCCGGCTACGTTCTTGCTGCTCTCTGCCGCGGTGAGCTTTCCGCATATGCAGAAAAGATGGGCAAGGCTGCAAACCTCGTATTCCTTCAGAATCACGGTGTGTTCTTCGCCGCTGACAGCGAATCTGAGCTTGACGCACTTGTAGCAGATGTAATGGCAAAGATCGACGCTAAGATCACCACACGTCCCGATTTCTCCGAAGTTGAGGTTTGCCTTGACACAGCGGCTGAGATCGCACCCGCTATCCGTATGCTCTATGACGAGAACGGTATGGCAAAGGTTAAGTTCGAGGCTACAAAGACAGTTCTTGACTTTGCATCTTCCGAGGAAGCATTCGCTCCTCTTAAGTCTCCCCTCTCTCCCGACCATATCGTATACTGCAAGGCAGAGCCCCTCTTCGTTGAATATGACGGTGTAGAATCACTTAAGGCTGCATTCGATGCATTTGTTGCTCGCAGAAGCTTCAAGCCCAAGGTAATCTTCGTAAAGGGTATCGGTATGTTCACAGTAGGCGCGACCGTTAAGGAGGCTGCTACCGCAGCTGCAGTATGGCGTGACGCTATGAAGATCACTGTATTTGCGGAAAGCTTTGGCGGCGTTTCTCACATGAAGCCCGCTCTCGCAGACTTTATCGTAAACTGGGAGGTTGAAAGCTACCGCTCCAAGGTTAGCCTTGCAGGCGGCGCGGCTAAGCCTCTTTCCGGTAAGATCGCAGTTGTTACAGGTAGCGCACAGGGCTTCGGTGAGGGTATCGCACGTCACCTTGCTATGGAAGGCGCGGCTGTTGTTATCGCTGACATGAACGCAGACGGCGCTGCTAAGACCGCGGCTGCTATCGCTGAGGAAACAGGTGCTGACACTATCGCTGTATCCGGTAACGTATCCGATGAGGACAGCGTTAAGGCAATGATGCAGAAGACGGTTCTCGCCCTCGGTGGATGCGACGTATTCGTAAACAACGCAGGTATCGTTCGCGCAGGCTCTCTCGAGGAGATGACCAAGTCCAACTTCGAGCTCGTTACTGCAGTTAACTACACTGCATACTTCCTCTGCGCTAAGTACGCTTCCGCTATTATGAAGATCCAGAGAAAGATCTCTCCCGCATATATGTCCGACATTATCGAGATCAACTCCAAGTCCGGTCTTGCAGGTTCCAACAAGAACTTTGCATATGCAGGAAGTAAGTTCGGTGGCATCGGTCTTACACAGTCCTTTGCTCTTGAGCTTGCACCTTACGGCATCAAGGTAAATGCTGTATGTCCCGGTAACTTCCTCGACGGTCCTCTGTGGAGCGACCCCGAGCGCGGTCTCTTCGTTCAGTACCTCAAGGCAGGCAAGGTACCCGGCGCTAAGACTGTTGCAGACGTTAAGGCGTTCTATGAGTCCAAGGTTCCGCTCGGACGCGGTTGTCTCGTTGAGGACGTTGCACGCGCAGTTCTCTACATTATCGCACAGAAGTACGAAACAGGTCAGGCTCTCCCCGTAACAGGCGGTCAGGAAATGCTGAAGTAATATATATAACGGGGTCTCTTCGCCTGAAGAGACCCCGTTTTGTAAAAATGCAGGCTGATGTGATCAGTGAAGGAGGTACACCGTGAAGAAAAAACGCATATTTACGAAAATTGCCGTAATATATTCACTTGCTACATGGCTGTATTACGTTGTTATATCGTTAATAGCCGAACGTCTTGATTATGATTGTATATCAAGAGTTGAGCTTGGCAGTACGGCGGGTATCGTTTGCTTTGTAATGTTCTTTCTTTCGATATGCTTTAAAACCGTATCCCTCTTTTTTATCAAAAAACGTTACTGTATTATAGTTGGTTTGTCAATGTACTGGAGCGGCCTGTTTAATGTCATTTTGGGTTCAAACGTATGTGCCGTTTTGCTGTGTCTGGCTTTAGTTCCGTCATTTATAATGTTTATTGCAGATGCATTTAAAGGTAGACTTAACAATGCATTTGTGAACGTGATCGTATCGTTCATTATAGTTGTTCCCATGTTCTTTTTGGTTTTAATTGTATCATTATATGAAATTTATGAAACATACGATTTCCACGTAAGTCCTGATAAAGCATACGTAGTTGAAAGGGAAATAACCTACGATATATATAACGAACCTCACGAGCAACATATCGTTTTACGTGAAAATAAGTACATAAATATAGGTATGTTATATTTATGTACGGACGGTTATGCAGTTCATAATGACGAACGGTATCTGTCAGAAGAATACCGATCCCCGTATGTTATCGAATGGGAGGATAACGGTACCGTTAAGTTCGACGGCGAGTTGTTCTATCTTACGGAAATTATTGATTGATCCGGTGACAAAATCAAAACAGCACCTTCCTAAATCGGAAAGGTGCTGTTTTCTTGTAGGTAAAAAAATTATTCTCCCTCGCGCTTCTGCGTCTGCGCAAGAAGCTTCAAGGCATCGTATATGCCGCGCATACCCGTTACGTCATTCGGCATCGGCCGACCGCTTTTCTCAGCGTCTTTCTTAAGCTGGCTGAGCGGTACTGCAATATTCGTAAAGCCAAGTCGCTTTGCCTCTGAAATGCGCTGATATACACCGGGCACGGCACGGAATTCACCCGACAGACCGACCTCACCCATAACGATAAGCTCGTGAGGCACGGGAATATCCTTCATTGAAGAAATAAGCGCAAGGATTATTGCCGCGTCCGCAGACGGGTCGTCTATCCTCATACCGCCGACAACATTCAAAAATACGTCGCAGGTGGAAAAACGGAGTCCGAGACGCTTTTCGATAACAGCCAATATAAGACACATTCTGTTGTAGTCGATACCGTCCGCCGTTCTGCGGGGGGAAGGGTATGACGTAGGCGTAACGAGCGCCTGCACCTCTGCAATGATGGGACGCGTACCCTCCATGATACAAACGGCACAGCTACCCGAAACACCCTCGGGTCTGCCCTCAAGCATAGCCGCCGAGGGATTGTCAACCGAGATAAGTCCCTCCGAGGTCATGTCGAAAACGCCGATCTCGTTGGTGCTTCCGAAACGGTTCTTTATAGCGCGGACGATTCTGTGCGCCTGCGTTCTTTCACCCTCAAAT
>JAFSGU010000007.1 GCA_017440665.1 Clostridia bacterium | reverse complement strand
GTGTCATAACTGTCATAACAGCGATGAGCACCATAGAGATCACGGGAAGACCTGCAACGGTCGTAAGGCTGCCGAAGATGACAGGCTCAAGAAGGATGATGACGATACCGCACATCTGAGACACGGTCTTGATCTTGCCAAGCCAGCTTGCCGCGATCACGAGACCGCTCTTGCCTGCCGCGATAAGACGGATGGATGTGACCGCAAGCTCACGGAAGATGATGATGGCAGCCGCCCAGAAGAAGTAGGGACGGATAGCCGCAAAGTATCCGTTTGTGAGGATACCGAGGAGAGCCGCGAAAACGAGGAACTTGTCCGCAAGGGGATCGATAAATTTACCGAAGTCGGTAACCAGGTTGTATTTTCTTGCGATCTTACCGTCGATCATGTCGGTAAGAGAGGTGATGGCGAAGATAGCCGCGATGATGATACGTGTAACCGTCTCTGAAAGGGGGAGGGGTACTGCGAAGAACACCATGAAAACGGGAACCATGCAAATGCGGAACAGGGACAGCTTGTTGGGTAAGTTCATTTTAGATTTAGCCATGACTGAAATTCCTTTTCGATTTATGTAAATTTAACTTGGGTAACTTTTTTTAAAGGACCGTTTCGCCTACAAGGTCGTAGTCCATGTATTCGGTGATACGAACGTCCACCATTTCTCCTTCGGAGACGGGGTGATTTGATGTGAACCATATCTTGCCGTCGATGTCAGCCGCCTCTGCGTAGCTTCTGCCGACGTACGCCTCGGACACGGGATCGAATCCCTCGCAAAGCACGTGGTACACTTTTCCCACGCGGGTCTTGTTGTACGCCTCGCTGACGTTAAGCTGAGTCTTCATGAGGATGTCGTATCTGTCCTGCGCCACCTGAGGATCAACGATGCCGTCGAAGTCGTATGCGGGAGTGTCCTCCTCGCGGGAGTAGGTGAAGGCACCGAAGCGCTCGAACTTAGCCTCCTTGATGAAGCGGCAAAGCTCCTCGAAGTCCTCGTCGGTCTCGCCCGAGAAGCCGACGATGGCAGTTGAGCGGAGCACGATACCCGGCACGCCCTCACGAAGCTTTTTAACAGCAGATTTTACGGCATCAGCGCCGCCGTGACGGTTCATTCGCTTCAGCATAGTCTCGCTGATGTGCTGCATGGGCACGTCGATATATTTCACAATGCGGTCGTTTTCGGCGATCTCGCGGACAAGCTCGTCGGTGATCTTGTCGGGATAGCAGTAGAGCAGACGGATCCACGGGATCTTCGTCTCCTTGGTGATACGGCGGAGAAGCTCGGGGAGCATAAGCTCGCCGTAAAGGTCATGTCCGTACGCGCTGGTATCCTGAGCGATGATATTCAGCTCCTTGATGCCCAACTTGTCAAGATCCTTCGCCTCTGCGACAAGGTCCTCCATGGGACGGCTGCGGAGTCCGCCTCTGATGAGGGGGATCGCACAATAGGTGCAGCGGTTGGAGCAACCCTCGGCGATCTTCATGTAAGCCATGGTCTCACCGGTGGTGATAACGCGGTCGCCGCCAAGCTTGCACGTTGCCTTATCTGCAAAGTGGGTGAACTTAGGCGCGTCCTTCTTTTTTACGTTCTCGATGATATGGGAAATGGCGTCGGTGACTTTGTCAAGGCTTCCCACGCCGAGGACGGCGTCGATCTCGGGAAATTCACGGAGCAGCTCCTCGCGGTAGCGTTCAGCCATGCATCCCGTGACGATGATACCCTTGAGAGTACGGTTTTCCTTGAACCATGCAACGTCTAATATGTTGTCGATGGACTCCTTTTTCGCGCTTTCGATGAAGGCGCAGGTGTTAACGATTATGATGTCAGCCTCGTGCTCCTCAGCGGTTATTTCATAGCCTGCGGAGGCGATGTGATATAGCATGACCTCTGTATCACAAAGATTCTTGGAGCATCCGAGAGAGATAAAACCGATTTTGTATTTTTTCATCGTATATATTCCTTATATATTAAGTAGTCATACACATTTATTATACCATAATGTGAGTGAATTTACAAGACGAAAATATTAATTTCAGCTTACGCCTTGATACCGCGGCTTTTTAAATATCCGAGAAATTCCTCTGCCGTTCCCTTTGTAAAGGAATCCTTAGGAAAAAGGTGTACGATTCCTGCTTTTGATCTGACAAGGATCAGATTTTTCGTCTTTATGACCTTGCTCACGTTTTTAAACTCAAGCATGGCGCTGTTGGAGTCGGGAAAGCCCGTGCGTATCCCCTCCTCGGTGACAACTATCTCAACGTCAACGTTGGGGCCGTGCATCTCGCGGTCCTGCTTCAGCGCAGCGTTTACTTGACTGTTGTAGAAAAATACGCGGGTCCCGAAAAACACGATGTCCCATAAGGCAACGATGGCGAAGTAATAGGGATTTGCCGTGAAAAACGTCAGGCTCAAAACGAGGCAGATCGCCAAAACGGCGTAGCATAGATGGCGTAAGGTGTCTTGAAATAGGAATAACCGAAAAATTCCTCAAACACGCTGCGGTCTCTTGTGTATCGGTTTTCAAATAGCGTTTCCATATGCACCTCTTTGACATATCAGCGTCAGTCTTTCTTACTTTTTCCAATAATCCACGTCGTGGGGAAGATCGATGTTTTCCGCGTAGAACACGGGGGCGCGTCCCTCTTTCCTCTGACGTATGTAATCGTTAAGAGCGCGGTACGCGTATTTACCAAGATACAGGATAACGGGCATATTGATGAGAGTCATGGCACCCATAGTAACGTCTGCGATATCCCAAAGGAGACCTGCGGAAAGGCCCGCACCAATGAAGATCACGAGAGACGCTATTATGTAGAATACAGTATTGAACTTTTTGCCGGGAACTCTGCCCATAACGTAGCAGATAGCCTTTTCCACGTAGAAAAGGTTGCCGAGAAGGGTGGTGAACGCGAAAAGTATCATAGCCACGGTGATGAATATGGGGCCGAACGCACCGAGGGCGCTTTCAACGGACGCCTGAACGAAGGGCGCGCCCGACAGCTCATCCGTGGGAGTGATGCCGGAAGCCATGCACATGAATCCGGTAGCGGAGCAGATGAGAATGGTGTCGATGAAAACGGAAAGCACCTGCACAAGACCCTGCTTTACGGGGTGAGCGACCTCAGCGGATGCTGACGCGTTGGGTGCGGAGCCTACGCCCGCCTCGTTACTGAACAGACCGCGCTTGATACCGTACATGATGCATGAACCGGAGAAGCCGCCGAAGATAGCCTCGAAATCGAATGCGTCTCTGAATATTTCAGCTATCATGGAGGGGATAGCGGACGCGTTCATAAGAGTGATAACGAGTGCGATAAGGATGTACGCGATTCCCATGAAAGGGACGATAAGCGTGGTGGCGTTGACGATTCGCTTACCGCCGCCGAAAAGGCAGTAGCAGACGATAGCGGCAAGGATAAGTCCGATGATCCACGGGGTGTACTTTGCATCATAGAAGCTGTAGGATGAGAAGGTGGACTGCAGGTTGTAGGATGCAAGCATATTGAAGCCTACACCGTAGGTGATGATGAGAAGCACGGAGAAGATGAGGGCGAGGGGCTTTGACTTCAGCGCCGCTTCTATGTAATAGGCGGGGCCGCCGTAGCTTCCCTCGGGGCCTTTCTTCTTGTATATCTGAGCGAGTGTGCTTTCAACGAAAGCGGACGCAGCACCGAAGACGGCGATGACCCACATCCAGAAAATGGAGCCGTATCCGCCGAGGCAGATAGCGGTGGACACACCGATGATGTTACCCGTACCTACGCGGGAGGCGGTGGATACCATCAGCGCCTGGAAGGAGGAGACACCGCGTCCGTCCGCAGGCTTTTCGGTAACTGCGCGGAACTGCTCGCCAAGAAGACGGAACTGAACAAAGCGCGTTCTAACCGTGAAGTAGATGCCGCCGAGAACCAGCACGATAATGAGGACGTAGCTGTAAAGGGCGTTGTTGATGTTTGAGATTATGTTTCCAAGCATATAATTTTCCTTTTCGCGCATTATTTGGTTATTGAACCATATACGGGAATTATAACATATAAGTCGAAATAGCGCAATAGACTGACGAAAAAACCGTGCATGGGGAAGGGATAAAACACGTCCGGAAAGTTATTTTCTGCCATCTCGCCTGATACACGGATAATCTTATCGCAAAAACGAAAAAACTTTGAAAAAAGTCCTTGACAAACGGGGAATTATCTGCTATAATATCACCCGTGCTGATATGGCTCAGTCGGTAGAGCACATCCTTGGTAAGGATGAGGTCCCCGGTTCGAATCCGGGTATCAGCTACAACAAACGAAAAGCACTTCGAAAGAAGTGCTTTTTTGTTTGTTGTAATGAAATTCGCCTTACGGCGAGTGAAATATGCTCCGCATATGAAATAGCTTCGCTATGAAATATTTGCTTCGCAAATGTTAAGAGGCGAATTTTATTTCACATTTTGCGAAAGCAAAATATTTCATGATCCGTAAGGATTATTTCATATGGCGAAGCCATATTTCATTACATACAACGCTCCGCATTGATTTTTTGCCACTTTTATGCTATAATAACCTAAGGTGGTGATTGTGTGCGTACCCTTGAAACAGAAAGGTTAATATTAAGAGATTGGAAAGAAACGGATCTTAATGATATCTTTATCTGCTTATCTAATCCGAGAGTTACAATTCCAGAAGGTTCATCTCCGTGTGAAAGTATAGAAGATTGTAAGTGTGTACTTGACTATTTGATATTAGTAAAGAATAACTATGCAATCGAGTTAAAAGAGAACGCTTCTGTGATTGGTGGAATTGGATTAAATGAGGATACCAAAGGAAATCCAAATGCTCGCAATCTTGGTTTTTATTTAGCAGAAGAGTATTGGAACAAAGGTATCATGACAGAAGCACTTATAACAGTAATTGCAAATGCAAAAGAGGTTACTGAGGTGTTGTCAGCTACTCATAATAACAATCCCAAAACAGAGCATATTTTAACTAAGCTCGGATTCAAACAAGTCGATGTTATAAAAAATGTTAAAAGAAAAGTCGATGTTGAGTACCACGATGAACCATATTACATATTAGAATTATGATATAAAGAAGATCCTCAGTTTTCAAACACATTTGATTCGTGCCACTAAGTTCAAAACACGCAGAAAAAGAAGGAGCTGTCGCACTAAGGTAAAAATGCACAAACACCTGTAGGGACCGGCGTCCCCGACGGTCCCTACATTTACATTGGCGTTTTGCCGATTATTCTTCTAAATGCGACAGACCCTTTCTTTTTCAATGAAATTTGCCTTCGGCGAGTGAAATATGCTAACGCATATGAAATAGCTTCGCTATGAAATATTTGCTTCGCAAATGTTAAGAGGCGAATTTTATTTCACATTTTTGCATCGCAAAAATATTTCATAATCCGTAAGGATTATTTCATATCGCATAGCGATATTTCATTACATACAACGCTCCGCATTGATTTTTTGCCGCTTTTATGCTATAATAACCTAAGGTGGTGATTTTAATGGCAAAAGGTAAAGTTTATATGTCATCTTATCCCGATATTCCACCGGATTGGTATTGGGTGAACGGTTTGCACGATGCCTGCATTGTTAATGTTGAGTATTTTGCGTTTCCTTTTGACTATAATAAATTTGTTGGAAACAAAAATTCCTGTGATAGAAATCTTATGGTACTCAAACCACATACCATCGCAAGTTTGCTTACGTTCAACTGTCCCTTTTTGTATGCGGGATAGTGGCGAAGGAATACTGTCAATCGTTATTTTCGGACGACCAATGGTCGCCCCTACGGCGTTGGGGATACATCCCAACGAAACGGCTACAGAATAAACGCAGGAATACATCCACCGATGTCCGATCGCTCCCGTGCGAGCGGAAAACAATCGCCAACCGCGTAACCGCATTGCGTGGGCGGGACGAAGCGGCAAAAAGTCGCAGACTGCCGCGCGGACGGTTGGACATCGGAAGCGGGTAATGCTCCAACTACTTCCGCGCGCGGAAGTAGGCCGGTACTTGAGGCCCGGGAGTGCGTAAGCACTCGCCTGTTTCCGCGTAGCGGAATACAGTGGAGGCATTTTTTTGGTTCCGTCTTTTTTCAAGAAAAAAGCGGAATAGTGGACGAAGGGTAGAGAGGTGTGTTAGCACGAACGTGGTAGCCGTGAGGATAGTGCGGGCGATCGTTTTCGGACGACCAATGGTCGCCCCTACGGCGGTTTATATTGTTGCCATGGTAGCCGTAAAGTTTGCATAGAACGCACGGAGTGAGCTAAACGAACAATATATTTGTAGGGGTCATTCATGAATGACCCGTATTGGGGATAGTGCGGGGCGGACGTTTACGCACTCTCCCTCACCCCGGAAGGAGCCTTTGGTTTTGTTCATTTTGCCAATAATGTATTTTTGACATGGGTTTGTCATCAACCTGAGGGAGCCGCATGGCTCCCCTTTTCGTTTCCCTCTCCGCCGCCGTCCAAGCTGTCGCCTTGCCGTATGCGTTATAAGCTCTTACCTCAACGACGTAGTCGGTGTCCCATGCAAGTCCACGGATGGTGACGGACCAGTCCTTCCCCTCGTCAGCCTTGGCTCTGTAGTTTGCAACGCGGAAATACTCCCGCTCCCCGTTCATAACGGGTCTGTAGGTGACCTTGCCGTCCTCACCCATAACTACGGCACTGACCCTGATACGGTACTCGGCAACGAAATCGCGGGAGAGAGAGCTTGCCGCCACAGCCTCGGGGAAAGAGACGCGAATGGTGGAGTCACCCACCCTCTCTGCGATGACATTGCCGCCTTCGGGGAAGGAGGGCGCAATTGAGCCTGCACCGTAGCTTTCCGCCCATCCCGCCGTCTCGTCGTCGTAAAGATAGTCGGTGAGCACGCCCGGTCTGATGACCACAGGCTCGTCTTCAAACATATACTCCCCCTTTGCCAGATCGATCCTGCGGAGCTTTATATTTCCGTCGTCCATAACGTCAACGAGGACGAAGGAACAGCCTGAATCCCCCGAAACGGAGAGGGGGTGGGTCGTCTTGCCCGTGCTCGG
Source organism: Clostridia bacterium (assembly GCA_017440665.1). GTDB lineage: Bacteria > Bacillota > Clostridia > Oscillospirales > CAG-272 > RUG11130. The sequence goes on along the minus strand of JAFSGU010000007.1, from coordinate 8,605 downwards.
ATTGATATAACCCGAGCCGAGACCGCCGTAGTGGTTGCCGAGAGAGCCTGCGCGTACGTGAGTAAATCCCGCGTCCTGTAGCACGAATTGCTTGATACCGCCGATCCACGTGTGGCTGTGTCCCGTGAAGATGACGGTGTTCGGGTGAGCTCTCATCAACCTCATCGCGTTTTTTGACCAGTAGTCGTTTGACGTACCGTCCACCTCTGTTCTGTGGTGGGCGATGATAATGATGGGACCGACGTAGCCCGCAGAGTCGATCTCAGCGTACGCACCCTCAAGGAAATCCTCGGAGCCGTCGTAGCAGTTGCCGTCCGATGCGCCCTTGCGGTCTGATGCCGCGTCGGGACTTAATTTGATAACCGGCACACCGCCGATCCAGTAAAGGTCGTCCGGCTCCTGCTTGACGTACTTTCTGAACTGCGCCTCGGGATCGTCAACGTCCGACTCATACCATCCCTCGTGATTGCCCATGGCAAGGACGGTCATGGGCACGCTGTCGCCTGTGGCGTCGGGATTGAGCCGGTTCTTGGCTGTGTACGTGTTGACGCTTGCCATCAGATCTTTATAATTGCTGTCGCTTGCATAGTGGGTCAGGTCGCCTGCGATGAGATAGGCGTCAACGCCGCCGATCTGCTTCAGCGCGTGGTACACGTAACGATTCTTGCGTGCCGAGTTGAAATAGTCGAAGTGGATGTCGGCACCGATGGCAAAGCGTGCCTTGACGCCGTCCCTTGAGAGGGCATCCCACCTGTCATTTTCGGGTACCCACTGACCGTCTGCGTCATTTGATGCGTCGACGATGAGGATAAAGGCAGACATCACCGTCGCTATAGCGAGGATAAAAGACAGGACACGTTTCATAACCTTCTCCATATATTATATTGTAGTAATTGTATTATAACTCGGAACGAAAAAAATACACGTGAAAGCGGAAATATCCGCAGGATTTTGCCGTCAAGCGGCCCGCTTGCCTGTGAAAGCACGGTCCCCATGAACAGTATGGCCGCGTATGAGCGAGTAGTCCAAACCGATCTTCGGTTTTATCTCCCTTGTTAAATAAAAAGCTCCGCTCCGGCATGACCGGAGCGGAGCTTAATTCTACTTTGCCTGCGCCTTCTTCGCACGTCTCTTCTTAACAGAACGTACGATAAGCACGGGCACGCCGATAACGATGGCAAGCACCACCACTATCACCGCGATAAGGATATACGTAAACTTGTTGGCATTTCTGAGAAGCTTCACAGGATCAAGACTGCTGTACACTACCTTGCGTCCGTCGGGCTCAGCGTATGCGGGATCCATCTCGCCGCCCATCTCCTTCAGATAGGATGCGATGGCGTACCACTCCTTGACGGGAACGCCGTCACCGTCGCGTACAACGTAGTTTACAAGATCCGCTACTGCAATTTCATTTCCCTTTTCGTCACGGGGGGTGATGGAGAGAAGTCCGAAGGATTTGCTCTTGACCTCGCCCAGCATCTGTCCGCAGTACATACCCGTTACTACCCGGTACATACCCTCAGGGTCGATCTGCTCGGTAGTACCGTCGTCCCGTCTCAGTGCGGAGTAGTCAACCTTATTAAACAGCATTCTGTTCGTGTTGAAGGAATACTCAACGCCTGAGCAGTAAAGCTGAGCGGAGCTCATAAGAGGCTGAACGGACGCGTCCACCTCAAGCACGTTCAAGAGGTCCTGACCCGTCAGGTAGATGGCGATAAGCTCGCCCTCTGTGCCCACACCGAGAGACGCCGCGTTAAACACGTCGGAGGTGGTGACGGGACCCATGGGGAGAGTGTCGCGGATGACGCCCGCCGCCGTAAGAGCCATGTCCACCTTCTCGCCCGTAGCCTTTTCAACAGCCCACTTGTATGCGTCGGAGAAGATGTTCGTAAGGGTGGATTCATGCTGTGTCGCCTTCACCTCATCCACGTTTTCAAAATCGTAGGTGTTGTTTACCAGCACCTCGTCAAAGCCTACGCCGTAGTCTGCAAGATATTCTTCCTCAACGTTATTCTTGAAGCTTTCAACGAGAGCGGAGATTTCTGCGTCGTCCTCCACGTTCTCGTCAACGGGGATAAGCTCGTAATCCGCAAGGCTGACACCGTCTGCGTCCTTTTTGAGGCGCACCACGCCCAGATACTTGCCGTATTCGTCGGCGGATACTATGTAGGTGCCGTTTACCTCGATAGGCTCGTCAAGCTTTGTGTGGGTGTGACCCGAAACGATAAGATCGATTCCGTCCACAGCCTCAGCAAGGTCGTAGTCCTCACCCTTGCCGTCTGATGTACCGCCGTGGGAAAGACAGATCACAACGGGATCCGCACCGTAGGTCTGCTTACATTCGGCAATTGCAGAAGATACCACCTCTGCGGCAGCGGTAGCGGCGTCCTCAAGGATCATGCCTGAGTTGGGGGCGCATTTGTCGCTGTCGATACCGGTGATGCCGAAGAGAACGAAGTAAACACCGCCGCGTTCAAGAATGGTGTACTTCTTCACGCCGTAAATGTCAAGAGCCGCGGAAAGCTCTGCGTTGTAGCCATCCTCGCCCTCTGCGGGAGGGAGGTAGTTTGCGTTAAGGATAGCGGGGACAGGGTCGCCCGAAGCGGCAGCCGCGTTCAGCATAGACGCAAGTCCCGCGGGCAGATAATCGTATTCGTGGTTGCCGAATACGGTGGCGTCGTAGCCCATCGCGCCCATCATGCGAAGCTCGGTGGCAGAGGTGGTGTACGCCGTCTGGAAAAGGGAGCCCATGGAAAAGTCTCCGCCGTCCACAAGGATGGAATCGGGGTACTTTTCTCTCTGAGCGCGGATGACGGTCATAAGACGTGCGTAGCCGCCGAACTCACCGCCGTCCTCGTCTTTTGAGGGAAGCAGATGGGAATGCAGATCGTGGGTGAACAGCACGGTCACGTTTTCAGCGGCGTCATCAGCCGAGGCGGCAAAAGCCGTGACGCTGAGCGATGTCAGCATCAGCACGGCAAGAAGCACGGACAGGACGCGGATAGATAGTTTTTTCATAAGCTTGTACATCCTTACGTTATTATTTAGGCAATCGCCTATTGGGCGAATAAGGGGATAAAGAATAAAGAATAAAGAATAATTTCGGTAGATTTGCTGTGCAAATCGGATTTTATAAGAAATGGGTTGTGTACGTTCACCCGCAGCCGTGGGGGGCGGTGTTTTCGCATCGTAGGGCGGGGGTTCATCTCCCGCCGTTCGTGCGCATCGTTGGTTTTCGGGAGGATATAGAATCCTCCCCTACAGCGGGTTTGAGGTTTGACGCGTAGCCGTAAGGTTGATACGACGCGTTTGTTTTCGGGCGACCGCAAGGGATCGCCCCTACCGTGGTTTGGAGTTCGTTCTCCTCATATTTCCCGAAAGGGAAATGCTTCATGTTGCCCGAGGCAACGCTTCATGTACCGTGGTACGCTTCATGTTCTCCTCCGGAGAACGCTTTATTCCCCTACACGCCGTAGCGTACGAAGGAATACCTTTCCTTCCATCTGTCTGAATCGCGGGAAGGTGTAAATTCACCCGGACCGGGGGAAGTGTGACCCGCCGCAGGCGAGTGGTGAGGACCGAGAAGATTCCTGTTGCCGAGGAACAGCTCTGCCTTAATTTCGTTTTCTCCCTCCCGTAAGCGGGACGTTACGTCGTCGGTCATCTTACCGTATGCGATAAGTCCGCCCGCCTCGCCGTTTACGTATACTCTCGCACAGGCGGCGCCCATGCCGCTCATATCCACGTGACGGAGGATGTGTGCGTTTTCCACGCACACAGTCCGTGACAGATACATCTTGCCTCTGAAGAACGGGAATCCCTCGGTGGTGATACATCCTCCCCTGATCACACGGGGCATGTTTCCGAGAGTAAAGCCGTCGTCACAAACGAAAACGTTTCTGTCTATGGCTGTGAAACCGCTGTCAGCGGATACACCGAAGGTGCCTGTTAGATAAGCAAAGGAAAAATCAGAGTTAGGCACGTGCATAACTTTGCTGTCTGCTTCAGCTTCGGTGCAGAAGCCCGACAGGATTATCTCGTTTTCACCGTGTCTTACCTTGCCCGACAGATCAAATACGCTGAATGAGTGGTCAAGCCACCATTCACCCTCAAGCAGAGGCGCTTCCTCTCCGTTGACCGTAACAACGGCGGGAAGGCGTACCTCGGTGACGAATCGCATATCAGCCATGTCGGAAAGATCGGCATCGTCCTTCACTTTGAACGTGTATTTGACACGGGGCTCACCGTCGCCGTACTCACCGCGTCTTATCATACTGCCGAGGCGCATGGTGTGCTCGCGGGGCGACCATCCGCCGCCGCAGTCAAGCGAAGCATATTCAAGAAGGAAGCAGTTGACGTCGCTCTCCTCGCCCACCGTCCAGGTTGACGTGGATGCATCCAGCGGAAGATTCATGGATACTGCGGGCGGCTCGTCTGCGGGAAGGTCAAAGCCTGTGAGAATGATCATCGATTCCATCGGCGCAAAGGTAAGCTCTGCCCTGATCCCGCCGCTTACGGGGACAGATCTGACTCTTTCACATTTCAGCGTGGAAACGTCCAGCTTCACCGCATCAGCTCCCGAAAGAGTTACGCTGACGCGGCGTTTGGCGTCTCTGCTGCTGTTGAGAAGGAAGTATATCTTACCCTCGCCGTATTGGCGGACGGACACTCTCACGTCGGAGCCGTTGCAGCCGATACCGTGCACGGGCACGTAGGGGATGCCATGGGCATCCGCAAAGCGGAGCAGATTTTCCTCTGCTGTGTATTCACCGTAAAAATCTACCCTGTGACACCTGTCGGTAAGAAGCTTTATCTCATCCTCACAGCGTACACCGTCGATAAACTCGGGTGCTCCGCCAAGCAGTACTATTCTGCCGCCTGCTTCGGCAAATGCCAAAAGAAGCTCGTAGGTGGTCCTGTCAAGTCCCCATATCTCGGGAATAAGTACGGTCTTGTAGTCTCGCTTGCCTATAGTGAACAGCTTGCCGTTCACCTTACCGTGACGGGCGATGATGCTCTCGTCGCCAAGGTGGAACTGAACGTGTGCCATCGCAAGACGCATGACCGTACCTGTAAATTTGCGGTCAAATTTCTCTTCGGCGTTCATGTTGTCGTTGGTGTACTTCAGCCAAATTGAATGCATGGGGTGGATGAGCAGAGTTTCGGGTGCGTCCTCGCTCTCGGCAAGGAGAGCCCCCGTGCGGGAAACGGCGTCGGTATAGGCGCTGTACTCATCCCACCATGAAGAATGGTAGAACATGGACGGCGGATAGTCACCCTTGCGTCTGCCTCTGAGGCTGTAAGCATCAAGATGCTGACACATAAGATTCACGCCGTAAAGGAACTGCCAGTCGGCAAGGTACTTCATCTGTGCAAACGAGATGTCCCATCCCGACATAGCGTAGGTCTCGGTGATGACCTGCTTCTTCCCCATCTGTGCCGCAACGGAGCCAACCTGAAGGGGAATGAGAGGATTACACGTACCTCCCTCACCGTCGGGAGCAGGATCCCGTCCGAGCCAGTCTATGCCCGGTACGTGCATGTATTCGTACATCGGCATACATCCCGCCGTGCAGTGGATCTGACAGATCAGATTGTCCTCCATCATGGCATGACCTGTCAGGCGGGTGCCGTTTTTATCGCACCATTCGAAAATCTGTTTCGCGAAGGACTCGGTGAACAGACGGTTCACCAGCCTCCAGAAGCGGAAGCGTATCTCCTCGCGTCCGTCTCTGCCGATGAAAAGGGCGGGAATGTGGGGTATCAGCGAAAAACCGTTTTCACGTTCGAATTCCGCGGGGATCACCTTTGACCACGGGGTGCGGCAAAGCGCGTACTGTGGCTCGTCGGTGAAAAATCCGCGGAGGCGTCCGCTCATAAGGTCGTCGCCCGTCTCGCGCTTGTATCCCTCGTAGGTGTGGTCGATAAACGCCTTCACCACGCCGGGATTCAGAATATCAAAGTAGCTCTCGTCGCAGAAGGACGTGGCGTATCTTACCTCTTCGTCCTCATTCGCAAGGGATGCTGAGCTCTCGTCTGCGCCCAGATGTCGGTAAGAGCCGTCGGGTCGCACAGCATAGAAGCCGATAACGTCGCCTGCACACTCGCCCTCGTACACGCGAAGGCGGAGCCAACGCACACGGTAGTCGTCGCCCATGGCGGTGACGGCACCGCCTGCGCTTCCGCTGGGCCAGCCAAGCTCGTCGTAGCACCAGGGGAGCAGTCCGCATTTTTCCGCCTCGTCTATGCAGGCGCGGATGCAGTTCATCCAGTCGTCCTCCATGTACGGAGTCTCAAGACCGTCGCGGGCGTGCATGAAGAAGCCGCCCTGACCTGTTTTCGCCATTTCGCGCACCTGGCGTCTCAGCTCATCCTCGTCGAGAAGATCGTTCCACGACCAGAAGGGATGAGGACGGTAGCATGCGTCGGGTGAGGCGAGGCTTTTGAGTAAGTTTTTCATAGAAACCTCCAAAGGGGGGATAAGTGAAAAGTGAAAAGTGGAAAGTGAAGAGGTTCGGTAGATTTGCTGTGCAAATCGGTTTTTATTAAAAAATGGGTTGGGTACGTTTCAAAAGTAGCCGCGGCGGGGTGGGAGCATTTAACCATCTGTAGCGGGATTCCATATCCACCCGCCGTGTGGGGAGTGCGAACCGTTCGCTATATGAGATCCTTCGGCGTCACATTCGTTGACCTCTCAGGATGACATCCCTTAGTACGCCGCACACTGCCACATGTCATTCTGAGCCTTGCGAAGAATCTCTTTCCCGTGTATCCATGGGAAAAGTGCGGGTCGTTCGTGCAATACGATATTTTTCTCCTCATCCGTCGCGGGCACATTCGCTTTGCGAAGTACGGCGACACCTTGTCTCGCCTGCGGGCTCGGTCACGCCACGGCTCTGACAACCGTTTAAGGTTGTCATTCACTACCGTGTCGCCGCTTCGCTACCGCCGGCGAAGGCTTATTTGAGCGGGCGTTTCGGCGTGTAGCTGTGAGGGATGGTGCAAAGCGGTCGTTTACGGTCCGGCACACAGGCGCGGCCCCTACAGATGAATTTGTAGTTTCACCCGTAGCCGCATGGTTGGCGCAGAACGTACGTTTACACCGTAGGGCGGGGGTTTATCTCCCGCCGTGGAGACAGTAGAAAACGGATGTTTTCGGCAGGAGCGAGCCCCTGCCCTACGGTGTTTTTTTAATCGTTTGCTTATCCGCGCAGCTTGGCGAAATCCCTTATGCACGCTTCAAACTCAGCCACGTCCTCTTCCGTAGTCGCCCAGCTTGACGCGAAGCGTACCACCACGTTGCCGTCCGAAAGTCTTTCCCAGAAGCCGAATTTTATAACGCGTCCGAGGGCTTCATACTCCTCCGGGGTGAGGATGACGAATATCTGATTGGTAACGGTCTCAATGTGGAAACGGTACCCTTCGGATCTCAGCACCTGGCGCATTTTGTCAGCCGCATGGACGGCACGTCGGCTTATCTCAAAATAAAGACCGTCTGTGAAAAGCGCGTCAAACTGAACTCCGATAAGTCTGCCCTTGGCAAGAAGGGCGCCGTGCTGTTTTACGGCAGTAAAGAAATACCTTGGCGCACCGCCGCGTGGGAAGACTACAGCCTCGCCGCAAAGAGCCCCTACCTTGGTGCCGCCGATGTAAAAGGCGTCGCAAAGCTCGGTGACGTGGCGGAGAGTCACGTCCGTGCCCGCAGCCTCAAGCCCGTAGCCCAGACGCGCGCCGTCCATGAACAGCTTTATGCCGTATCGGCGGCAAACGTCCGAGAGAGCGGTAAGCTCTGCCTTGGAGTAAAGCGTGCCGTATTCGGTGGGGTGGGAGATGTACACCATACCGGGACGCACCAGATGATCCACGTTTTCGTCGGTGAGTATCGTTTCGATACAGTGCTCCACGTCGCGGGCGCGGAGCTTACCGTGTTCATGGGGAAGGGCGATGATCTTGTGACCCGTGAACTCCACGGCGCCCGCCTCGTGAGCGTTGATATGACCCGTGTCTGCACTGATCACTCCCTCCACGGGGGAGAGACAGGTGTCGATCACTATCTGATTGGTCTGAGTACCTCCCGCAAGGAAGAAAACGTCAGCGTCAGGGTCGCCGCAAGCCGCGCGGATCTTTTCTTTTGCACACGCTGTGTACTCGTCCGCGCCGTAACCGCTCTGACGGATCAGGTTGGTGTCGATAAGGCGCTGAAGCAGCTTTGGGTGCGCGCCCACGTTGTAATCACATTCAAAGGAAAGCATAGTTGATCCTCCGTTCTGTTTCTTTCATTATTATAATGATTATAACACAAGAGGGGAGATTTGTAAATAAGTGAGGAGAAGAGTGGTAGCATAATTTGCGGGAAGAAAAAAGGTGAAAAAATATTATATTTTTTTGAAAAAAGGTATTGACAAAAGAAAACCCTTATGATATAATAGCATCCGTCAGCGAGAGCTGAAGAAAAAAATAGGCTGGTGTGGCTCAATGGCAGAGCAGCTGATTTGTAATCAGCAGGTTGTTGGTTCGACTCCGATCACCAGCTCCAGGGGGAATTCCCGAGCGGCCAAAGGGGGCAGACTGTAAATCTGTTGTCACTGACTTCGGTGGTTCG
>JAFSGU010000018.1 GCA_017440665.1 Clostridia bacterium | reverse complement strand
CATCTCAACTTATTCGTCGATCTGTCGGATGAGGCAAAGAATGCGGAGATCATGGTTGAACGTGAAGAGACCATCAAGGAAAAAGTCCTTGAGATGACCATTGAGGAGCTTGACATGTCTGTACGTAGCTTCAACTGCTTGAAGCGTGCGGGCATTGACACGGTTGAAGATCTTATCAACCGTACCGAAGAGGACATGATGAAGGTCCGCAATCTCGGTAAGAAGTCGCTTGAAGAGGTCATTCTCAAGCTTGAGTCCCTCGGACTTGCACTCAAGCACGAGGATGAATAATTCGCCGCCCGGCGGCGTTAGGATACGGTACGATTTCTGCTACTGATATCCGAAAGAATTACATTTCTAAAAGGAGGACATGAACATGCCCGGTACCAGAAAGCTCGGCAGAACTACTGCGCACAGAAACGCAATGCTTCGCGGTATGGTAACATACCTGCTTGAGAACGGCTCCATCGAGACCACTCTCACACGCGCTAAGGAAGTTCGTGCTATGGCCGAAAAGATGATCACCCTCGGTAAGAAGAACACGCTTGCTACTAAGCGTCAGGCTCTCGCATACATCACTAAGAGAGACGTTGTTGTTAAGCTCTTTGACGACATCGCTCCCAAGTATGCTGACAGAAACGGTGGTTATACACAGATCTACAAGCTCGGTCCCCGTCGCGGAGACGCAGCTGAGATGGCTCTCATCAAGCTCATCGACGCTGAGGTTAAGACCGAAGAGTAATCTATCATCTTCTAAATAAAAAATCCCCCTCCTGCAGACCGCAGGAGGGGATATTTGCGTGTTGCGACAGGAAAAATGCTGAAATGTTAAAGGACGATTTTTTCGGGAAATGCGGTCTTACGCATGATACCCCACATTTTATCAATGTAAGCAAGCGTATAGAAATTTTCGTAATAGTGGTAATAGAAGGCACCTTTGAGCGTCATAGAATACGTGCCGTTATTTTCCGTCACGAAGCCGAGCAAAGTCGCAATCTTAAGCTCAATGCCATACATTTTTGAAAGCGGAACACCGAAGAATTTTTCGAAAGCCTCGGAATTCACTTTTGTACTGTAGGCTGTCCAGAACAGATAATAGATCATTCTTTGACGTAGTGTGAAGCGAATAGTAAGGGAAGTTGGCAAAGTATTACCGTCTATCCTTTTACAGTATTCCTCCTGTGAGAAAGTGTTTATTTTAAAGCTGTCTTTAAGCAAGGTGGTGGCTGAACAACCGAAGCCGAGAAAATTATCCCTTGTCATAGAAGAGTATTTTGCTTGTTTTTCACTTGAAAATGTCCATATAGAGCTTCGTGTATACCCCTTGTCAAGACAGTAATTTGTGATACGGTCAAGAATCGCGCGCTTCTCCCTTTTCGGAAGAGCTTTTACCTTACTTGATGTAAACGTAAAGTCAATGAACGGATATATGGCAACGTGATTCGCGCCGATACTGAATGCTGTGTCAACGTCAAGCTTCAGGTCATCAAAGGTTTGACCCGGGAGCGCGAAAATGAAGTCCATCGAAACAGTCTCGAATGGTACTTGAGAAAGCGCATTTTTTAATTTTTCCGCATCGAGGGACTTTCTGCCAAGGACAGCTTGATATTTTTCGGAGAAAGACTGTATTCCTATACTGATTTTTGTAACTCCCGCTTCCTTTAAAGTACGCAGAACGTCCGGTGTAACATTGTCCGGGTGCAGCTCGACTCCGATCCCCTCGGTTATTATAAAATATTCATTTAGCGTATTTATTATTTCCCCCATCCTATGGGCGGCAAGTGCGGGTGTACCCCCTCCGAAATACAGACTGGTGGTTTCTTTTTTGCTAGTAAGCTCACTGCCAACCATATGTATTTCGCGAAGCAGTGCATCTACATATCTGTTACATAACTCCTCGGAGTATTTGACCTTACAGTAAGGGCAAAAATTACATATACTTTTGCAAAATGGGATGTGAACATAAAGCCCAAGGTTTTCACAGTCTATGAAATCCAGCTTGCGGTCAAACTCATTTTTGAAAATGAATGGCTTTGTACTGCGGGTAAGCCACATTCTTGTAATACTCGTTAAAATACTCATGTTTTATTAAATATATTTAAGGTAAGTTCGAAACATTTCAAAAATAACTTTTAAGTTACCCTTGAAAATCAGCGTGTATTCCGCAACGAAAAAGTATCCGCATTCGTCACACAGTCCCGGTATATCTATACACCTTCCGCAAGTTGATACTTTTCCGTTTTCAATAACAACGCATTGATAGCACGGCGTGGGGAAGGAATTGTTGATAAGGTAAGGAAACGCACTTTTCAGGTTAAATACAGGCGCGCCCTGTTTCATCATTTCTGATATTACATTACAGCACTTTGCTTTTTCCTCTTGTGTAAGAGCGAGTTCTTTCGTATCAGGATACGGAGTATGAAAATTAAACGAAACGGCTCGGATGTTTTTTGTGTCACGTGCAACGGTACAAACATGGCTCACAGTATTTCTGTTTATTTGGTTTATTGCCATATACAAACAAATATTATCAGCCGTAGCGTTTTCAATGTTATGCATTATCGTGTCATACGTATTGCCACGTATCTCGTTGTGGCGTTCTCGGTCTCCGTCAAGGCTGAGAAGTATGAGATCAGCTTCTGGTAAGTCTATGGGAAATGTACCGTTGGTGACTACGTTGACAATGAGAAACCCCATTTCTTTTGCTTCGATCACAAGATCGCGGATGGTTTTGTCACCGTCTTTCCAGAGAAAGGTCTCTCCCCCGCAAAAAAACAGAATTTTGATTCCCATTGTGTAGAGCGTTTCCATTTCTGAGCGTATCTGCTCATAGGGATGGACAACTGCAGTAATATTGTTTACCGAGCAGTGTTTACATTTCAGGTTGCACTTGTCCGTGACGATAACGGTGCCTAAAATAGGGTCATTTTTTCTGAGAAGTACAGTTTTTACGCCAAAGGCGGCAAATTTAATAAATGACGATAGTTTCATTATGATCACACTTTCATAAGGGGGATATCAGTTATTCTTCCAATACTTATCAAGGGAGCGCATCTGTACCGCTTCCATAACGTGCTTTTTACAGATGGGGCCTCCTGCATCGATTCCCTCCAGGCAGGTGCCTCCCGATGCGATATAGTCGATATCCGCTATAGTGCGGGCAACGCGGAGTATTCTGTCGTAAGCGCGGGCAGACAGATTCATCCTCTTGAAGGAGGTCTCCATTATCTTGAGACAACCCTCGTCAAGGGCGCAGAATCTTCTCAGGTCGTCGGTATCCATTTTTGCGTTACTAAGGAGCTGATAGTCACGCTTGCCTGCCGCGCGGAAACGCTCTCTTGAAAGGGCGCGTGCGGCTTCAACGCGCCGTCTGATATCCTCAGAGCACTCACCCGGTTCGGCTGTGGAAAGCTCAGCGAAATCAAGCTCGGGCATTTCCACCTGAATGTCGATACGGTCAAGCATGGGACCGCTGAGCTTTGAGAGGTAGTTTTTTACTTCACCCGGGGAGCAGGTGCAATGTCCGCGGCGGCTGCCGTAGTAACCGCATTTGCAGGGGTTCATGGCGCACACCATCATAAATGCTGACGGAAACGTAACTCGTCCCGCGGCACGTGTGATGGTGACAGTTGAGTCTTCGATAGGAGCACGGAGAGCCTCCATAGCTCCCTTGTTGAATTCGGGAAACTCATCGAGGAACAAAACTCCGTTGTGCGCGAGGGAAATCTCACCCGGCATGGGTATCTTTCCGCCTCCCACAAGGGCGGCTGTGGACATGGAGTGATGAGGCGCGCGGAAGGGTCTGTGACCGATGATTCCGCGGTCAGGATCAAGAAGCCCCGAAACGGAGTGTACCTTCGTGGTCTCGATAGCCTCGGCATAGGTCAGCTCGGGAAGGATAGTGGGTATACGCTTTGCTATCATTGATTTACCTGAGCCGGGAGGACCGACCAGCAGTATGTTGTGTCCGCCTGCGGCGGCTATCTCAACGGCGCGGCGTGCTCTCTGCTGACCCTTTATCTGCGAAAAGTCACCGTACACAAGTCTTACGTCACTTTTAACGGTTGCGGGCGGCTCGGTTACGGGAACGATGGGTCCCTCGCCTTTAAGGTGAGACAGCAAAGACAGCACGGACGCAACACCGTATATCCTTACACCGTCACCTGCGGCGGCAGACGCCTCGGGAAGATTTTTCTCGGGGACAAAAATATCGGTAAATCCGCTGTTTGCCGCACCAAGCGCCATGTTGAGCGCGCCCTTAACGGGACGGACGTCACCTGTAAAGGAAAGCTCACCGAAAAAGCACATCTTGTCTGTCTTGATGTCGGACGGTGCCATTCCCGAGGAAATGAAAAGGGCGGCGAGGATGCCCAGATCAAGGGCGGAGCCTTCCTTTCTTACGTCGGCGGGTGCGAGATTTACGATTATCTCCATGTCGGGCAGGGTGAGCCCCGAATTTGCCACGGCATTGAATATTCTTTGCTTTGATTCCTTAACCGCAAGGTCGGGAAGACCTACTATCTCAAAATATGGCAGACTGCGGGACGCGTTACATTCGATGGTAACGGTAAACGAGTCAATTCCGAATACGGACGCGGTATATGTAACGGAGAGCATACTTGTGACCATGCCTTTCAAATGATTTGAGGAAACTTAGTTTGAACTGTTACAAAAGTTTGCAATGATGTCTGCCATGGCGCAGATATCACATTCTTTCACACTTTCATTTAAACTGCCTGCTTCTCTCACAGGCACATCAAGCTCCGCTGTGGGGATACCCCACACCTGGACCGTGCCGGCGGCACATCTGCCCTCGCGGATGGCAATGGGTGTGGCACCGTGAGATATAAGCATGTCTGACAGCACCTTGTCGGAAGAAAAGCTTCTGTCGCAAAGGCGGACGGCAACGGTCTCGGACTCCTTTGAGTCAACTGAGCCAATGCAGACAGCTTCTGAGACGCCGCATTTTTTTGCGGCATCTGCATACAGCTTATATGAATACTGTCCTTCCGCGGTAAATGCGAAATACACGTCCCGGGTCGGACGGTGGGCAGACATTTTTTGAGCCGCAAGCAGAAGAGCCGCGGCGGGGGCGTAAGCAGAAATACCGTATACGGTGAAAATACCGTTTTCATACGCGAGCCTTGCGTCAGGGAAGAACAGCTCTCCCACCGATACCTTTGCTTCATTATCCTTAAGTGTCCCATACAGCTTGTCTTCACTGTCACCTATCGTGGCCTTTACACCGTTTTCGGAGACGATATCGCAGTTTTCCCATTTGTCACACTTAAAGTTTCCAACGTGTACAAGGAAAACTTTCTCACCCTCCACAGCAGTACAGATAAAGTGAGGAACGTCACGGTGGGTCGCGATGAGTAAAGGGGACGAGTCGCGCTCACCCTTTACAAGGCCTATGATATTTCCGTTTTTCTCAAGCTTTACGCTGTCGCATACGTCTTCAAGTCGGGATGTCAAATACCCGACAGAGGAGACGTTTTCTATTGTTTCATTCATCGGTACAAAATACCTTTCGTGTTTATACATCAATTACTTTCAGAAAGGAATACAGCAGACAAATCACGGAAAGCACGTCCGCATTTGCCGCTGCTTCACAGGACGAGTTCATGTTTCTTACGGGAACTCTTATCGCTGATATTCCGGCACCTGCGTTTTTCATGCGGAAAATATCAAAATTAGGGTCCTCTTCCTCAGTCATGGGACGGGACGTTTGGACACAAATTTCCTCAGCCTCAGCTACAGAGCGAAGCTGTGCGGTGAGAGATTCGTCAAAACGGTAGCGTACCTCACTTCTTGACAAAGCCGCACCGAAGCCGAGACGGCAGATAGGTGAGGTATTGTCGGGTGTATCGTTAGCAGGAATGCCTGCAACGGATACTACCGCGTCGGGAAGTATCCTGTTATACGCTTCTGTCGCACCGTTAAGAGAAAGCTTTCCGCGTACGGTAAATGCAAAATATACATTCGCATCAAGCTCAGTGTCTTTCAATCTTTTGATAGTTTCAAGTAAAACGGCACAGGGTATACGTGAGGAAAGTGCTTTTCCGCTGATAAAGGAACCATCCTTGCCGAAAAGTTCCAAATCTGTGTCAAAACAGCCGAATGAACCGAGGGGGATATCCTTCTCAGCCTCATCCTTACTCAGGATACCTACGTCAGCGTAAAGGTCGTCCATTGACGGAATATCCTTGTCTTTGGAAAGATGGATGGGCACGGCACCGATGGAGCCGTGACGTAAAGTATCTGCAAGGACGGAAACTCTTTTACCCACAAGATCCTTTGCGTCGGAAATACCGAGAGGCGAGATGGATAAGTACCCGCCGTCACGGTGCCCCTTTACCATAAAGCCTGTCTCGTCCGTGTGACACTGAACCATGACGCGGGGAGAGTTTTCTTTTCCGCAGGGAAGTGCTGCGATGACGTTACCCGAAGGGTAAACGCTGTACTGCACGTTTATACCGTCAAGCCGATCTGTTATGACCTTTATGACTTCGTCCTCCCGTCCCGAGGGGGCATTTGCCGAGCAAAGCATTTTTAAAAGCTCAAGCATGTCGGAAGACCCTCCTTTCGGCGAGTTCTTTTGCAAGAGCGCGGTCTGTCAGAAGATGGCGCACAAGCTTTATAAGTTCCTCTGCGTCAGCGAGGCTGATACACTCGGACCATGTGTGCATACCCGCCTCGGGGAGACTGAGCACGGCGCAGGGGATACCGCAACCGAGAGCCTCCAGCAGATTTGCATTTGTGCCCGTGTTCGTGGCTTCCACTACCACGGACAGAGGGATATCGTTTTTTTCAGCTGCAGAAATAATAGAATTCGTAATACGTCTGTCTGTCACGGCAGAAATGGACGTCATGGGACCTGCGCCAAGCTTTGCCGATTCTTCGGACGAAACACCGGGAGCGGTGGCAAAATTAACGTCGGTTATGATCGCCCCGTCGGGGGATAGAGTCGATATTATATTAGCCGCACCTCCGCCTCCCACCTCTTCTCTTGAAGAAAGAGTCACGTACACGTCGAAGGCAAGGTCAAATGCATTTGTACCCGATACCGCAAGAACGAGCGCGGCGGCGAGAGCCTTGTCGTCAAATGCTCTGCCCAGCAGGAGACCGTCACCAATTTCGCGAATTGGGGACGAGAAGGTGACAGCGTCACCTACGGAAACGATGTTTTCTGCGTCTTCGCGGGAATACCCCACGTCGATAAATACATACGGATATTTCCCCTTGTCATCGGGCGTGGGGAGAGTGACTGTGCCGCGCAGCTTTTCCTTGCCGTGTACGGTCACACGGGAAGCGTTCAGTATAACAGGATCGATCCCTCCGACTGCTGCGGCTGTGAGATATCCGCCATCTTCGATGGAGCGGATGCGGAACCCGATCTCGTCGACGTGCGCGTCTAGCACCATAGTAGCCGTAGGGCTTACTGCGTGCTTTACGAGCACCGTGTTGCCGATACGGTCGGAATACACCTCGTCAAAGGAATACTCTGATAAGATATGCTTCAACGCGTCGGTATGACAGGTCTCAAAACCGGATACGGTCGGGATATCTGTCAGTTTTTCCAATAGTCTTTTATAATCGTTCATTTTTTAATCTTTAAGTGAATTTGCGATAGCGGCAAATCTTTCACCGCGTACCTCGAAATTGGGGAATGCGTCAAAGCTTGCACAAGCGGGTGAGAGAAGTACTGAGTCTCCTTCTTCCGCCGCCACGGACGCGGTGATAACGGCACCGTCAAAGTCTGCCGACACAAGTATGCGTCCTTCATCCGCAGATTTGTAAAGGGGAGACGCTTTGATAGCGTCAAGGATCTTTTCTCTGGTGGCGCCTGTAAGTACGATCTTCTTTATGATGGGGCAGGACAGCAAAGCTTCAGCCAAGGGCTCGAAGGGAATATTCTTATCATAGCCTCCGCAGATTATGACTATACCGCGGTCAGGCGCGGTTTCGCTGAGGGCGGATATAGCCGCGGCCGTTCTTGTGGGGGATGAGTCAATGGAGCTGTTGTAATAGCGTACGCCCTGCTTTTCGCAAATGAACTGGAGTCTGTGGCGTACTCCCGCGAACGTACTTGCAACCTCGCGGATACGCTCAGGCGTGGTAACGTCCCACGCCGCGGCTGAAGCCGCCATATAGTTTGCGATGTTGTGGCGTCCGGGGAGAACGACGTCACGTCTGTTCATAAGAACGCTCTCGCATCCGCACGCCTCGCGTACGATAACGTTTCCGTCATCGCGGAGGAAGAATACCCGCTCCGCTCCGAAGTTCTGCTTCATTTCGGACAGAGAGAACCAGGTGACGGGCACCTTGCCGTCCGAGATAAGCTTTTCGCCGATCTGACGGGTCACGTCGCAGTCGTAATTCAGTACTGCCTTACCTGCGTGTCTGAGAATACGGCATTTGGCTTCGATGTACTCATCCATTCCCGTGTGCCAATTAAGGTGATTGGGTGTAATGTTAGTGATGACGACTGACGCAAAGGGGGCGTCCATAGTCATAAGCTGAAAGCTTGACAGTTCCACCGCCGCTATGTCGTCAGATGTGATAGTATCCACCTTCTGGAAAAGAGGCTCGCCGATATTACCGCCAAGGTATGATACCCCGCCGGGCATGAGAAGCTTTGAAAGTATGGTAGTCGTAGTGGATTTGCCGTCGCTTCCCGTTACAGCATATACGGGGCAGGGAGCGTTTGCGGCAAACATCTCCATTTCACATGCGAGGAGAGCGCCATTTTCCACAGCAGTACAAAACTCGGGGATGTCGGGACGGATACCGGGAGAGCGGATGATGATATCTTCATCCATGCCGCAGAGATAATCCTCTCCGCAGATGAGACGCGCTCCAAGCTCCCTTATTTCATCAGCACGCGCTCCAAGCTCAGATGCCGTCTTCTTTTCTCTGAGAGTAACATCTCCTCCGTGAGCACGGATGAAGCCTATAAGAGGCATATTTGATACGCCGGCACCTATAAGTGCGACCTTCTTGCCGCGCACGTCAGGGTGAAGTGTTTTAAGTTCATTCATGGTGACAGACCTTTCTTAGCGGTAAGTTTCCGCTATAACAGTATATGCGTATTTTTGATCTTGTAAATGTTTTTGTATAAAAAACAAATGACCGACATGACTCCCCGACCGGTAACTATCCGGCGTACGGCTGCCATGTCGGTCCGTTATTGCTTTTTGTCTTAATTCTTAGCGGCAGGCTCGAGCACGCCCTGCATGTAAATTCCGCCGTCGCCGTTGATCCACGTATCATAGGGACAAACGAAAACATTGCCGACGGTCATTGCAGTGTGGAATCCGGCAGTATCATCGCAGAATCCTGTCGTACCGGACTTACCGATGGGAGTCTCTCTTGAAACGGAGGCGTCCTTTTCAACGCTTACGGCACTCAGACCCCAGTACCATGTCTTGAGACCCATACCGTGGTCGATAACTACGACGTTACCTGTGTATGCCGTGTTGCCAACGTACGCGACCACACCGGCGTTGGGAGCCAGCACGTCAGAGCCTTCAAACGGTCTGTAATCAACACCTGTGTTGAGATATGTATTTGAGGGATCGCTGTTGATAAGTACGTTTCTGCCGTAGCCGCAGGTGATATTCATGTCACCGGGCTGAGAGAGGAAATAACCGTCGAAGAGACGCTTTTCTGATGTAGTGGCTGTCACGGTTTCAACGAGAGTGTCAAATTCTGCAAGAGCAGCCTCCGTGTACGACTGAGAAAGCACTGCATCGGAAATTGTGATCGTGCTATCCTGTCTTGCGGTCTCGGTCACGTTAAGACTTATCTCCTGAACGGTGCTTCCGTAGGAGAGTGTGATCTTGTATGCGCCGGGTTCAGCATCATAAGGAACGGGGAGAAGTGCGTGAGCGTATTCGCCCTCAGCGTAGAAAACGGGGGTCACGCCAAGGTCGGGCTCGCATGTGTAAGTGATCTTTGATATATCAGCAACACGTTTTGCGGAGAGAGCAGTAAACTTACCCTTTTCGACTTCGGTCTTCATAACGTAGAAAGAAGCGGGAGCTCTCAGAGTTGCTCCGAACTTGTACGTATACTCACCGTGATAGTCTCGCTCGGATTCTTCGTACCATTTGGCGGTGATCTCAACGTTTACCTTCGTTTCCTCATCGATCATGAGGTTTGCAAGGCTGTCTGCACTGTCGTCGTGGAGAGTGATCCCCGCGGAATCAATTATCTTGACCTGACAATGATCGGGTACAACGTCAAATGTAACGGCGATAGAGCCGTTGATATCTAAGTACTGATCCTCAGTTGCGAGGATGGCATCGGTATCAGCGGTGACGTAATTTGCGGAATGGGTCTTATATTTCCATACCGCACTTACAGGTGCGGGAGTAAATTCGTTTGATACGGTGATGGTGGGGCGTTTTGCGCCGGTGTATAGGCTTTCAGCAAAGGGAGAATCAAGGAATTTAACAGCGTCAGATTCTGCAAGGTGGTAAGCCGCACCCTTGGGATCTACCATGTAGCAAAGCTCGGGAGAGGTGGACATGTAATACTGATATACCTCTTCCTTGATAGCTGTAGAGATCGTGACCTTAAAGCATTTCTGACCGGTAACCGAGTCGGGAAGCGCCATGATCTTCGTTGCCTTTGAGTTAAGGCCGAGACAGAAGTCAACTGTTTCCGCAAGGATCTCGGGCTTTTTTTCCCGGTCGATGACGTAGGTGTTTCCGCTGATATCGTCGATCTTGATGCTCAGCGCGTTCTTTGCGCTTGCTGGAGCGTTCTGGGCGTCAAAGTAACTTTTTACACCGACGATGGCGGGAAGCAACAAAAGCGCGATTATTATGATATAGGTTATAGTTTTTTTCATTTTACGAAGCCATACCTTTCGTCCTGTCGTTTATAACACCGATACGACGGCGCTATCTGAAAGCTTGTTATACACAGTTTATTTTATCATATAATGATAGAAAAAGTCAAGAGTATATGGCCGAATAATGAAATCATCGGCAGAGTATGATGAAATATTTTGTTAAAAACACGGCCTTTGTGGAAAAACCTTCTTGCAATGTATACACGGCTATGATATAATTACAATGGATCGGTATGTAGATCCCAAGTGTAATTTACCCCAGCGACGGAGGCAGAGATATTATGGGAACTATTTTTAATATTCAGAAGTTTTGTATTCACGACGGTGACGGTATCCGTACCTGCGTGTTTTTAAAGGGATGTCCCCTCAGATGTATATGGTGTCACAACCCCGAAGGACTTGACAGAGAGAGAAATCTTTCCTTCTTTGAGGAGAGATGCACGGGCTGCGGCAGATGTCTTGAAAAATGCCCCGGCAGAAGCATTGACGAAAACGGCAAGTTACATATTGAAAGAGAAAAATGCACGCTCTGCGGCTCATGCGTTGAAGCTTGTCTTAACAAGGTAAACGAGATCATGGGCTATGAGGCCTCCGCAGAGGAGGTCTTTGCAGACGTAATGAAGGATAAGATGTTCTACGACACCACAGGAGGCGGACTTACCGTTTCCGGCGGCGAGCCCTCATGGCAGGCTGACTTTACTCTTTCCCTGCTCCGTATGGGTAAGGAGGCAGGTATCGGTATCGCCGTTGAAAGCTGCGGTATCGGTAAGAGAGAGTTTTATGCTGAGGCGGCTGACCTTGGTACCACATTCCTTTTCGACATGAAGTGTATGGATTCTCCCAAGCACAAGGCGCTGACCGGCGTTTCCAACGAGCATATCATCGGAAACCTGCTCTACCTCTTTGAGAGAGGTGCCGACGTACGTATCCGTATGCCCATGATCCCCGGCTGTAACGATACCGAGGAGGATATCGCGAAGCTTGCGGCGTTCCTCAAGGAGCACGAGGGCAAGTACAAGTACGCGGAGATCATGCCTTACCACACACTCGGAGTTGGTAAATCAGGCAGACTCGGAAGAGAAGCTGAGTTCAAGGCGGAGAATGCCACCGACGAGGATACCGCGCGCTGGGTAAGCCTTTTCGCGCAGAACGGTATAACTGTTAAGGTTTCTAAGTAATATTTGCGGCGGAGATGCGGTAGTTTGTTTCCGCGTCTCTGCCGTTTTGCTTTTTGACCTGTCAGATAAGGGAGATTGTTATGAACGAAGAAAAACTTAACCTTGATCCCGTGTCCCGCGGATTTTTCGCAGATGAAAGTCTGGAGATAGCGGAGAGGGTAGGACTTGCGCTTATTGAAAGCGCCAAATATACGGATATCGAATTTGACAAAAACGGCCTGCCGTTTTTTGATACGAATAAAAACGTAGGCGGACGGTTCTCATACTTCTCAAGCGTTTGGTATGACTTCGGAAGCTACGAACGATTTGCAGAGGAACATCCCGAGGATGCTGAGGCGCTTGCGAAGTACAGAGACAAGGCGGAGCTTTTCAACATGGAAAGCGCAAACCTGGTGAGTACTGTAGGTAAGGTGCTCAGTGATACCGGCTCCATGTGGGGCGGCTCCTTCGGAGGACATTCCAACCCCGATTTCGGACGTATCATTAACTTAGGTACGGACGGTATCCGTGAGATAATTGAAAAATATAAGAAGATAAACACCTGCGACACCGATTGGTTCTACCGCGCATGCGAATACGCAATGGATGCGGTAGACATCTTAGGTGGCAGATACCGTACCCTTGCGGAAAAGCTGTCAGAAGACGCAGACAGCGAAGGCGAGAGGGAATACTTCAAAAAAGCCGCTAAGGCCTTTGAAACGGTGCCCCGCCGTCCCGCACCCGACTTTACAGCGGCATCTCACGTATTCTGGATGCTTTTCACCTTTGACGGAATAGATTCCCCCGGTCGTTTTGATCAGTACATGTACAGGGCATGGGAGGCGACTGTCGATAAAGCCGAGGCGAGAGATATGCTTGAGCGCATATGGGAAGGATTCCACGATACAAGGGCATGGAACCTGTGTGTCTCCGGCAGTGACGAGACGTGGAGTGACGTGACGAACTCTCTCAGCTATGAGATACTTCGCCTTGCCGCTGAGAAAAAGTATGAGACCCCCAACCTTACCGTGCGCGTTCACAGAAACACTCCCGGTGTGCTTTGGGACGAAATTGCAAACACCATCGCATCGGGTATCGGTATGCCCGTCATTTACAATGACGAGGTGGTTTGTCCCGCACTTGAAAGCATGGGAATCCCCCCTTGCGACAGCCATGAGTACTGCATGAACGGTTGCAATCAGATAGACATTATGGGCAAGAGCCACATGGGTCTTGAGGACGGCGAGGTCATGTTTACGAAAGCCATGGAATATACTCTTTCAAACGGAGTGAATACCATGAACGGCGGAGTATTCTCCACCATAGCCACGGGAGACCCGCGTGAGTTTGAGTCATATGAAGAAGTTGAGAGAGCGTTTCTCAGACAGCTTCAGTACCTTACTAATATCGCGTGCAACCATGCAAACTCCGCACAGCAGATACGAGCGGTGTACGGAGCCAATCCCTTCCGTTCATGCCTCATTGAGGGATGTCTTGAAAAGGGACTTGACTACAGAAACGGCGGACCTCTCTACGGCAACGGACAGATACTTGCCGAAGGCATTGCCGACGCGGGAGACAGCCTGTGGGCTATCAAAAAGCTTGTGTTTATCGAGAAAAAATACACAATGGCACAGCTGGTTGATGCTATAAACGCCGATTTCGAGGGCTACGAGGAGCTTCACCGCGATTTCTCGTCATGCGAGAAGTTCGGCAACGATATACCCGAGGTGGACGAGATCACGTCCCGCATACTGAACCGCTTCTTCACGATACTGAAGAGACAGCGCACCTACAGAGGCGGCGTCTTCAGCGGAGGCTGCAGTCCCGACGACAGAGCGACCTACTACGGTGCTCAGTGCGGAGCTCTTCCGAACGGTAAGAAGCGAGCTCATCCCATAATCGCCGATTCCATCGCGGCGGTACCCGGATGTGACGTGAAGGGACCTACATCCCTTATAAATTCGGTTCTCCGCTACGATCACCGTAACGCAGGAAGCGGGTTTATCTTCCAGATAAAGTTTGACAAAAAGGGTTTTTGCACCGAAAAGGGAAAAGAAAGCTTCATCGGGCTTGCCAAGACCTATTTTGCGGGCGGCGGTCAGCAGATAACGGCAACAGTCGTGTCTCCCGACGAGCTTCTTGACGCGGTGGAAAACCCCGACCGCCACCGTAACCTGATCGTCAGAGTTGGCGGATTCAGCGGATATTTCGTTGAACTGGCTGATGAAATACAGCAAAGTGTAATCAAACGTACCTTTGCAGGAATATAAAAAAAGATTACAAATCACATACATTTGAAAGGAAAACAGACATTATGGAAAGAATCAGAGAAATTGACCCTATGCTTTACGGCTTTTTCAAGGATGAGTCACTTGAGCTTGGCGAGAGGATCGCTATGGCTTTGGTTGAGTTCGCACGCACCTGCGACATTAGCTTCGACAGAAGCTATTTCCCCTGCTTTGAGTTTGCAAGCAAAACCACACGCTTCAGTTTTTCAGATAGCTTAAGCTATAATTGGAACAGTATTCCTTCCCTTATCGAAGAGCATCCCGAGCTTGCAGACGAGCTCAACGTGCTTGGACAGAAGCTGAAGAATCTTGAAGAGAAGAAATCCATACTCAGAGATGCCCGTTACCACGTTAAGGCTGATGCTCAGGCTATCTGGGGCGGCGGCTGGGGCGGCCACTCAAATCCCGACTACGGACGTCTCGTTAACATTGGTACAGAGGGTGTTCGCGCTAAGATCGCTGAGTGTAAGAAGCTTGGTAACCCCGACTCCGATTGGTTCTACCGCGCTTGTGAGATGATAATGGATGCATTCGACATCCTCGGTGAGCGTTTCCTTGAGCTTGCACGTAGTCTTGCGGCAACTGAGACCGATCCTAAGATCAAGAAGTACTATGAGGACGCTGCCCGTGCCTTTGAAGTAGTGCCTAAGAAGCCTGCTTACGACTTTGTATCTGCGGCACATAGCTTCTCTCTCCATTTCGTAGCAGAC
This sequence comes from Clostridia bacterium, assembly GCA_017440665.1. Taxonomy (GTDB): domain Bacteria; phylum Bacillota; class Clostridia; order Oscillospirales; family CAG-272; genus RUG11130. The sequence continues at coordinate 19,847 of JAFSGU010000018.1, read as the reverse complement.
GGAAACGATTCTCCCGGACGCTTTGACCAGTACATGTGGAGAGCGTGGGAGCTGACCGAGAATAAGGACGAGGCAAGAGATGCCATTGAAAGACTTTGGGAGAACTTCCACGACAGAAGAAGCTGGAACCTTTGCCTTGCAGGTAGTGACGAGAACTGGAACGACGAATCAAACGAGCTTACCTACGAGATCCTTCGTATCGCACGTGAGAAGAAGTACCAGACTCCCAATATCACACTCCGTGTACACAGAAATACACCCGAGGTGCTTTGGGACGCAATTACCGACACGCTCGCATCAGGCATCGGTATGCCCGCTCTTTACAACGACGACGTCGTTTGTCCCGCGCTTGAGAAGATCGGTATTCCCGATTATGACAGCCACGACTACTGCATGAACGGTTGTAACCAGATCGATATCTTCGGTAAGAGCCACATGGGTCTTGAGGATGGCGAGGTAAACTTTGCAAAGTGCCTTGAGTATGCCCTCCACAACGGTGTAAACGATATGAACGGTAACCAGGACAGCATTCCTACGGGGGACCTGAGAAATGCCGAAACATATGAAGAGGTTGAAAGAGCATTCCTCGAGCAGATGGAATACCTTACATACCTTGCTTGTAACTCGGCAAATAACGCACAGCACGCAAGAGCTAATTACGGTCCCAACCCCCTCCGTTCATGCTTTATCGACGGATGCCTTGAAAAGGGTATCGACTACCGTAACGGCGGTCCTCTCTACGGTCACGGACAGATCCTTTCCGAGGGTATGCCCGACACGGGTGACAGCCTCTGGGCTATAAAAAAACTCGTATTTATTGAGAAGAAGTATACAATGGCACAGCTTATCGATGCACTTTGCGCAAACTTTGAGGGTTATGACGAGCTTCACCACGATTTCAAGAACTGTGAAAAGTTCGGCAACGATATTCCCGAGGTAGATGATATCACAGCCCGCATCAACAACCGTTTCTTCCAGATCCTGAAGCGTAACCACACGTATCGCGGCGGTATTTACACAGGCGGATGCAGTACGTTCAGCCGCGCGGCAGGATACGGCGCAAATACCGCGGCTCTTCCCAACGGTAAGAAGAAGGGTGAAAGTCTGCTTGCAGACTCCATCGCGGCAACTCCCGGATGCGATACACACGGTCCCACATCCCTTATCAAGTCCGTACTTAAGTACGACCACGTTGAGGCGGGAAGCGGATTCGTTTTCCAGAATAAGTTTGACAAGAAGATATTCAATACAGAAAAGGGACGCGAGTCCTTCAAAGCGCTTGCAAAAGCATTTTTCGCAGGCGGAGGACAGCAGTACACCGTTACGGTCGTTTCCCGTGAGGAGCTGCTTGATGCAATGGAAAATCCCGATGCTCACCGCGACCTGATAGTCCGAGTCGGCGGATACAGCGCATACTTTGTACAGCTTGACCGCGGACTCCAGGAGAACGTTATTGCAAGAACGTTCCTTGAGGTGTAATTTATCTGTAGGAGGTACAGATGGAAAGAATTGCAAAAATTGAGCCATTGGCTTATACCTTCTTAAAGCACGAAGGTCTTGAGATGGCGGAGAGGATAGGTCTTGCTCTGAAGGAGCACGCAAAATACGGAGACCTTGCATTTGACAAATTCCATCTGCCTCGATTCGGCTTCGGCGGCCGCCTATCATATTTTTCATTTGCAGACAGCCTTACGTACTGTTACGGCGGGCTTGACAGTCTTATTGCGGAATATCCCGACCTCGAGGCTCAGTTCCGAGAGGTGAGAGAAAAGCTGCTGGTGCTGAATGATGCAAGACGTTGCTATCGCGACGAGAGGGTAAAAGCTCTCGATAGTTCAAAGGCTTGCTGGGGCGGTGGCTGGGGAGGTCACGCAAATCCCGACTTCGGTCGTATCGTGAACATCGGTACCGACGGTATCCGTGAGATCATTGCCGAGTGCAAGAAGCGTGACAATCCCGATTCCGATTGGTTCTACCGTGCCTGTGAGTACACACTTGACGCTCTTGACATTATCGGCGCAAGATATCACGATATCGCAGTTGCGAAAGCGGCTGAGGAAAGTGACCCTAAGATCAAAAAATACTACGAAGACGCGGCTCGCGCCTTTGAGGTGGTGCCGAAGAAGCCGGCATATGACTTCACCTCTGCCGTTCACGCATTCTGGATGATATTTACGGGAGACGGATATGATTCACCCGGACGCTTTGACCAGTATATGGCAAGAGCGTGGGAGATCACCGAAGACAAGGACGCGGCGAGGGATATCCTTGAGCGTCTATGGGACAGCTTCCACGATACGAGAAGCTGGAACCTTTGCCTTTCCGGAAGTGACGAGAACTGGTGTGATGAGTCAAACGAGCTGACATATGAAATCCTCCGTATAGCACGTGAGAAAAAGTACCAGACTCCCAATATTACACTCCGCGTTCACAGAAATACTCCCGAAAAGCTGTGGGATGCTATTGCCGAAACTCTCGCATCGGGAATCGGTATGCCTGCGCTGTACAATGACGAGGTGGTGTGTCCCGCCCTTGAAAAGATCGGTATTCCTCCCTGCGACAGTCACGATTACTGTATGAACGGATGTAACCAGATCGACATTATGGGCAAGAGCCACATGGGTCTTGAGGACGGCGAGGTAGGCTTTGCGAAATGCCTTGAGTATGCTCTGTATAACGGAGTGAATCCCATGAACGGGAATGAGGAAAGCCTTAAAACAGGTGATATGAGACAGGCTGAGACCTACGAAGAAGTGGAAAACGCATTCTTTAGGCATCTTGAGCATATGATATACACCTCATGTAACGCTGCTAACAACGACCAGCATTTCCGTGCGGTGTACAGTCCTAATCCCCTTCGTTCATGTCTTATTGAGGGTTGCCTTGAAAAGGGACGTGACTACAAAAACGGCGGTCCCCTTTACGGTCACGGACAGGTGCTTGCAGAAACTGCGACTGATGCGGGTGACAGCCTTTGGGCAATTAAGAAGCTTGTGTTCACGGAAAAGAAATACACCATGGCAGAGCTTATCGATGCGCTTGATGCAAATTTCGAGGGCTACGACGAGCTTTACCGTGATTTCAAGAACTGCGAAAAGTTCGGTAACGACATTCCCGAGGTGGATGGGAGTACAGCCAAGCTTGTCAATAGATTCTTCAAGGTGCTTAAAAGACATCGTACTTACCGCGGCGGCGTGTATACGGGCGGATGCAGTACCTACGAGCGCGCGGCAAGCTACGGCATGAGCCTGGGCGCACTTCCCAACGGAAAGAAGCGCGGTGAGAGCCTTGTTGCAGACTCCATTGCGGCAACTCCCGGATGCGATACACACGGTCCCACATCCCTTATCAAGTCCGTACTTAAGTACGACCACGTTGAGGCGGGAAGCGGATTTGTGTTCCAGAATAAGTTTGATAAGAAGCTGTTTAACACGGAAAAGGGACGCGAGTCCTTTAAGGCGCTTGCAAAAGCATTTTTCGCAGGCGGAGGACAGCAGTACACAGTTACCGTTGTGTCTCCCGAGGATCTGCTTGACGCGCTTGAAAATCCCGACCGTCACCGCGATCTTATCGTCAGGGTAGGCGGGTACAGCGACTATTTCGTTGACCTTGACCGCGGACTTCAGGAAAACGTCATAGCAAGAACAAATATTGAATTATAAGTTGCGGCGGTAAGAAAAAGCGTCCGGTGTGGGGCTTTTTCTTACCGCACGGTATTAAATAAACAGGAGGTGGATCAGAGGGATGAGTAAAAAGAATTTGACTGTGCTTTCACGGATACTGATACTGACGATACTTATCATTTCAATGATCCTTTCACTTGTGTCGTGCAGTGTTGGAGTATTGTCAGAACTTGGAGTACCTGATCTGCAGAACGATGAGAATGCAGACAGGCTTCCGTCTATTCCCGAAGAATTGAGGGGACACGTCTTTCTCGGCGGACGTGACACTGGTACTTGCCTCAAGCTTTGCGGAAAAGCCGCATTCCTTTGCGTGTTCGTAACAGACGGTGAGAGCACGTGGACGGAAGACGAAATGGAGGCGGCAAAGCTTGCGTTTGGAAACGCGGCGTCGCTTATCACTGCAGAAGCGGAGCGTTACGGCGCGGAGACTCAGGTGGTCATCGCATATACCGAGGGCGAAATAGAAGATCCTACAGCACCGGATGCGGTGGACCGTCTGCTTGAAAAGGCGGGCTACGGAAGCGAAAGCATTGCGATAGAAAAGATCATGAAGGATGCTCAAGCGGAAAACGGAGTCGTCGTACTGTGTTATAACAGTAACGAAAGATCCTTTGCCCAAATGGGATTGTCTGGGCAGGCAAACGAAAGAATGACACTGTATAGCCCGGACAGCTTTACCTTTGCACACGAGGCTCTTCATCTGTTTGGTGCGATGGATCTGTATTATCCCGACGAGGTGGAAAAAGCGGCTGTTGACGCTTTGGGTGAAAGCATAATGAGAGAGAACTCGGATGTCGTTGACAGTCTTACAGCTTATCTTGTAGGCTGGACCGATCTGATAGGTGACGATGCCCTGAGATTTTTGCGCGAGAGTTCATACCTGACGACGGAAATGCTTGATGCTGCCCTCGCTGATGAAACGTATACCGGCTACGTGGAGAATAAGAGCATAGCGAATAGCGTATACACGGGATATGTGAAAAGCGGAATACCGGACGGTAAAGGAAAAATGCTCTTTGATAACGGAGACGTATACGAAGGGGATTTCGTGTTCGGCAAAGAACACGGACACGGCGTATTTACATGGGCGAGCGGCGATTTCTATGAGGGTGATTTTGTAAACAGTACGTTTGAAGGGCAGGGCAAGCTGACTTGGACGGGCGGAGACGTTTATGAGGGTGATTTCGTGAACGGTACCCGTACCGGAAAGGGCAAGTTGGTATTTGCCGGCGGAGACGTTTACGAGGGCGACTTTGTTGACGGAGTCATGGCAGGACAGGGTAAGCTTACGTGGATAAGAGGCGACGTTTACGAGGGAAGCTTTGTGGACGGACATACTGACAAAGGCACGCTCACCTATGCGAACGGTGACGTTTACGACGGCACGCTTGTAAACGGAGTAATGGACGGTTACGGTGTGTACAAGTGGACTAACGGAAACGTATACGAAGGATATTTTGAAAACGGCGTGATGAACGGGACGGGCACTTTCACGTACAACTACGGCGCGGTCGTCACCGGTACGTGGGAAAACGGCAGGTACGTTGGGTAATATCGGGACAAAAAAGCAAATGAAACACAGAACGGGAGGTGTTGGTGCGTGGATCGTATGAGAGTGATACTTAGACTTGCGGCGTTGCTTATTGCGTTTTGCAGTATGATAACGTTATCTGCGTGCACAGATACTGCGAACGTCGGCAGTGAGAAGGAGACAGTTGCAAATACACGGCCGCAGACCGAAACAGCGGAGACGACTGCGGAAACACTCGAAATCAAGCCGACCAAAACAAACCGTCGACTCCCATCCATACCCGAAGAGATGTGGGAACACGTGTATCTGAGCGGGCGTGACATGGGTACTTGCCTGAAGTTTTGCGGCAGGGCGGCATTTCTGTGCGTGTTTGTGACGGATGACGAGTCAACGTGGACGGATGCTGAAAAGGATGCGGCGAAGCTTGAATTTGATAAGGCGGCAGACATTATCTCATCCGAGGCGGCACGCTACGGAGGTGAGGCCGAGGCCGTGTTCAGTTACGCGGAAGGTACGGTTGGAGATTATAACGATGCGTTCTGGTTGGACCTGCTCCTTGAGGATGCAGGCTATAAAAGCGAAAGCTGGGCAAGAGAAAAGGTATCAAGAGATGCCCTTGCGGCAAATGGTGCAGTTGTGTTGTGTTATAACAGCAAGGATAGGTCTAACGCACATGTTGGGCTGGCACAGTCTGACGTTGAGCGGGTAAATCTGTATGAATGTGACAGCTATACGTTTGTGCACGAGGCGTTGCACCTTTTCGGGGCGGTGGATTTTTACTATCCGGATGAGGTAAAGGAAATGTCTGAGCGTATACTCGGTGACAGTATAATGCGAGAAGACGTGGCAACTGTTGACAGCTTTACAGCATATCTTGTGGGCTGGACGGATCAGATGTCCGATGAAGCGCTCTCCTTTTTGCGCCGGACGGATTATTTGACGTGGGATATAATTAACGAAGCCAATGAATATGAAACGTACACCGGTTACGTTGAAAACAGGCAGTATGAGAATTACGTGTATAGCGGTTATTTGAAAAACGGTGTGATCGACGGTAAAGGAAAACTCACGTTTGACAGCGCAAACGTGTACGAGGGAGATCTTGTGTACGGCGAAAAACATGGATACGGAACCTTTACGTGGGCTGATGGAAACGTGTACGAAGGTCAATTTACGAATGATGAGATGACGGGAAAGGGTACGCTTTCTTTCGTTAACGGTGATGTTTACGAGGGAGATTTTGTGAGCGGTATATTCAGCGGACACGGTATATTTACTGAGTCAACCGGAACCGTTTACGACGGCGAATTTACAAACGGCAGACAAAACGGCAAGTGTAAGATCACGTTTTCAACGGGTAATGTCTTCGAGGGAACAGTCGAAAACGGAATTATAACAGGATACGGTATATACCGATGGACGAACGGAGACGTATACGAAGGATATTTTGAAAATAACAAAATGAACGGAACCGGTACTATCACTTACGCAGACGGGTCAGTGGTCACCGGTACGTGGGAAAACGGAAATTACATAGGGTAATATATATAATGAACAAGATAAAAAAGATAATTCGGACGGTGGTGCTGCTTGCTCTTGCACTGTCGCTTTTGACGGGATTTTCCGTGACGGCGGCGGCAGAGGAGATATCATTCACCGACGTGACGGACTCAGACTGGGCGAAGGAGTATATCCTCCGAGTATCCGACGAGGGTATTATGAACGGTACAGGCGGCGGAAAGTTTTCTCCCCGCACCCCCGTTACACGCGCCATGGTAGTGACGGTACTGTACCGCCTTGAGGAAGCACCCGAGGTCAAAGAGGGCTACAGCTTTGAGGACGTGCCGGCGGAGCAATATTACACCGTCGCAGTTAAATGGGCGTCAGACAACGGCATCGTTAACGGCACACATACCGGAACGCTCGGCGAGCCCTATTTCTCGCCTGACAGAAATATCTCCCGAGAGGAATTGGCGACAATGCTTCTCCGTTATGCAAGGTTCAAGTGTGTGAACGTGATCCTTGAAGAAGACATTACCCTATTCCGTGATGCGGAGGACGTTTCATCGTGGGCGGAGGAAGGCGTGCGCTGGGCGGTCCATACGGGACTTATCAACGGCACGGGAGACGGAGGCACACTTTCCCCTGCGGGAGAAGCGACCCGCGAACAGTTTGCCGCCATAATATGCCGCTTTAAGGATGCGGACCTCCTTTTTATGCCTGCCCATCTCTTTTACGACAGACGCAGACGGGGCAAATCGGTGGAGCTGACAGGTGACGTACACGTGATCTGTATATACGTCAGCGACGGAGAGTCGGAATGGACTGAGGAAGAAATAGCGGATACGTTCCAAGAGCAGAAAAACGCTCTGGAAGCCCTTGAAGCTCAGGCGGAAAAGTACGGTGCAGGACTTGATATAACTCTCGGCTATTACGAGTATACCACGGATGAGGTGCTCATGCGCAGTGCGTATCTCAGATGGGCGGATACCGTGCTGAAGGGGCTCGGCTTCGACAGCATGAATCAGGTGAACGACAAGCTTCGTGAGATGCTCTGCTGTGACGAGACAGCGGTGGTGTTCTGCTTTGACAAGGAAGAACGTTCATTTGCGATGTCTGCCAATTACAACGAAGGCTCCGAATTTGCCGTTGTATACGGTAAGACCGCAGACGCGCTCCCCCATGAGCTGTGTCATCTTTTCGGTGCGTACGATTACTATTTCCCCAATGTGGTAGAAGAGGCGGCGAAGAAATATCTTGCAGGCAGCGTAATGCTCGGCGGCTACAACAGCACGGTGGACAGCCTTACTGCATATCTTATCGGATGGACCGATGAGGTATACCCCGAAGCTCTCGCATTCCTCAGCGAAACGTCAGGTCTTACCAAGGCGGAATACGATGAGGAGCACAGAGACGAAACGTACACGGGTTACGTGGAAGACCGCGTGGGCGACGGCTACGTGTATACGGGACAGTTGAAGGACGGCGTTATTCACGGAAAAGGTAAGATAATATTCGACAGCGGTACTACCTACGACGGCGAATGGGATAACGGAAGGATGCACGGTGAGGGAACCATAACCTGGGCTGACGGCACGCAGTACACGGGAGAGTTCGTGTATAACGAGATGACGGGTCAGGGTGAGATGCACTATACAAGCGGAGACGTGTACGTCGGGGCTTTTGTTGACGGTGTCAGAGAAGGCTACGGTGAGTACGTCTGGTATAACGGTGACAGCTACGCAGGCGAGTGGTCAGAAGGTAAGCGCCACGGATACGGAGTCTATACCAAAGCAAACGGTCAGACCGTGGTCGGCAACTGGATAAACGATATGTACGCAGGAAAGAAATAAACACGCAAAAGAACGCGGCAGAGCGATACTCTCCGCGTTCTTCTATGCAGACGTGTTCTTTGGAACTGTAAAGTGAGTATATTCAGCTTAGTTTATATTAAAAAACAAAATAAACCGAAAACTGTGTAAAAAAACACTTGACAAAGCATAAATATACATATATAATGTAATGGTATATCCATTACATATTAAATTTTTAAATATATTTAAGAAAGGTTTAAAAACATGAAAAAGATTCTCAGCATCATCATGGCAGCAGCAATGCTCTGCTGCGCGCTTCTCGCTTTCACCGCATGCGGCGGCGAGGACAACACACTTGACATGGCAACAAATGCCGCATTCCCTCCCTATGAGTACAAGGACGGCGACGACTTCGCAGGTATCGACGTTGAGATCGCAGGCCTCATCGCTGAAAAGCTCGGCATGGAGCTCAAGATCCACGACATCGAATTCGGTTCCATCGTAAGCGGTGTACAGACCGGTAAGTTCGATATGGGTATGGCAGGTCTTACAGTTACCGACGAGCGTAAGCAGAGCGTTAACTTCTCTACCTCTTACGCAAAGGGTATCCAGGCTGTTATCGTAAAGGCTGACAGCGAGTACACCTCCTATGAGGATTTTTACACCGGTTATGACGACGAGGGTAACCCCACAGGTGTTATCGAAGGTCTTAAGATCGGCGTTCAGCAGGACACCACAGGTGATATCTACTGCTCTTCCAAGCCTGAGGAATGGGGCTTTGGTGAGGACAACGTAGTTCGCTACAAGACAGGTAACGACGCCGTTCAGGCTCTCGTTTCCGGTAAGGTAACTGCAGTTATCATCGACAACGAGCCCGCTAAGTCCTACGTTGCTTCCAACGAAGGCCTCAAAATACTCGAGACATCCTACACCGAAGAGGACTACGCAATCTGCGTATCCAAGGACAACGACGAGCTTCTCGAGAAGATCAACAAGGCTCTTGCTGAGCTTACAGAGGCAGGCGAGATCCAGAAGATCGTTGACAAGTACATCGGTAAGTAATTCTTAAAATATCGGGCGGAGGCCCCACAAAGCCGCCGCCCGCATTTTTTGTCTTGATAAGACGTTTCGTTTATTTCATTTTAGTACAGCCGAAAGGCTGAATGGAGAAAACAATGCTTAAGTTATTTGCAAAGCTTACGGACGTTAAGTGGATAGCCGATCTGATGAGCGAGTTCAAGCTGAATTTTATCGACGGCGACAGATGGCAGTGGCTTGTTGACGGTCTTCTCAACACTCTGCTTATCACGCTGTTTGCTACTCTTATCGGTATTGCTATCGGTATCTGTATTGCCGTCGTCCGTTCCACCTATGATAAGAATGAGGAATCCCTTAAAAAGCGCGGGGGTGCCGGCTACGTTATCTTAAAGATAGCCAATTCCGTTTGTAACGTGTATCTGACCGTTATCAGAGGTACTCCGGTAGTGGTTCAGCTTCTTATTTGGTACTTTATCATCATGGCTTCCTCCACCAACGGAGTTCTTGTCGCGATCATCGCCTTCGGTATCAACTCGGGCGCGTACGTTGCGGAGATATTCCGCGGCGGTATCATGTCCATCGACAACGGACAGTTTGAGGCAGGACGCAGCCTTGGCTTTAATTATCTGCAGACCATGATATACATTATCGCTCCTCAGATGATCAAGGCGGTGCTTCCCACCCTTTGTAACGAGTTTATCGTGCTTCTTAAGGAAACGTCCATCGCAGGTTACGTTGGTATCATGGACCTTACGAAGGCGGGCGACCTTATCCGCGGAAGAACCTTCTCCGCGTTTATGCCCCTTATCGCGGTAGCCGTTATTTATCTCGTTATCGTTATGATATTCACGTATCTTGTACGTCTGCTTGAAAGGAGGCTGCGCCGCAGTGAGCACTGATGCTATCATCAAGACCCTAGGTCTTGTAAAGAATTTCGGTGAGGTTAAGGTCCTGAAGGGGATCACCACCGACATCAAAAAAGGCGAAGTGGTAGTAGTAATCGGCCCTTCCGGATGCGGAAAGTCCACTTTCCTTCGCTGTCTCAATATGCTTGAGCTTCCTACAGACGGCAAGATCGTTTTTGAGGACGCTGATATTACTGAGAAGGGTGCAAACCTCAACGTGCACAGACAGAAGATGGGCATGGTATTCCAGCAGTTCAATCTGTTCCCCCACATGACCATTCTCAGAAATATGACCATAGCTCCCATGAAGCTTCTGGGCAGGTCCAAGGAAGAAGCTGAAAGCCGTGCTATGGAGCTTCTCGCAAAGGTAGGACTTGCTGACAGGGCCGCGTCTTACCCCTCACAGCTTTCAGGCGGTCAGAAGCAGAGAGTTGCCATCGTGCGTGCTCTCGCAATGGACCCCGACGTAATGTTATTTGACGAGCCTACAAGTGCACTTGACCCCGAGATGGTAGGAGAGGTACTTGAGGTTATGAAGGACCTTGCAAAGAGCGGTATGACCATGATCGTGGTAACTCACGAGATGGGCTTTGCCCGCGAGGTTGCCGACAGAGTTCTTTTCTTCGACGACGGTATCATCGCAGAGGAGGGAACACCCGAAGAAATGTTCACCTCTCCCAAGACGCAGAGAGCAAAAGACTTCCTCGGAAAAGTTCTTTAAACGAAAAAATGACCCGAAAGAAACGCAGTTTCTTTCGGGTGTTTTTTTATTCACTGACGACCTTGATTCTTGACCAAAGCACGATTATCGCCTGACCGGGGACGCCCAGAACGAATATCTGCCAGATGTTAAACGTCAGCAGGGACAGATAGAGAGATATCAACAACGTCCACATAAGAAGTGAAATTATAAGGAAATTGCGGCGGCGGTTGAACCACAGACTGTTGAACACGAGCCACACCACCATGGAAACGGGTATCGCGTAAACAAAGGACAGCCAATGCACGAACAGGTGGGGCGTGATCATGTCGAACATCACGAATACAAACGTTGCGACCAGCCATACTATAAGGATGCTGATACAGGTGATCCAGGTGTGATTGTTAAACTTCATCTTCTTTTTGGAAACGGGTACGGGTACCTCGGCGGGGGCGTGATCTTCTGTAAGAAGGTAATCAACGGTAACGCCGAAAAGCTCCGCGATGCTTTTAAGCACGGTAACGTCGGGGATGGATTCGCCTCTTTCCCATTTGGACACGGCCTTGTCCGAGTAGTTCAGCTTCTCTGCAAGCTCGGACTGAGTCATGCCTGTCTCTCGGCGAAGCGCACCGATATTGTCTGCTATTATCTGTTTCAGTTCCATTTAAGCTCTCCATGTGCGTCACAAAAAGCGACACGAACGAAATTTTATGTAAAAAACGACGGTTTATACATCGTCTTTTTTATGCCTTGACATTTACGAAAAAAATGGCTTTGTTTCGCGTTTTTTCTCTTTGTAAGTATTATAACATAAAAAAGTACGGTTTTCAAGGGCGAAATTATTAACATTCTACTGCGAGTAGAGGAGTAGATATGGATTCTACCGCGCTGTTTTACACTGTTTACCGCCTCATAGAGCAGTAATACTTGACTACAGGCGGTTTTTGGTGTATAATAATATGGAATAAAATGAAATAAGAATGCATATACCATTTTTAATGTTTTTTCTTCGCAAATATGAATCTGAAGGGAGACCTATATGAACGAATATACCTTTTTTGTTGATTCTTCGTGTGACACACCTGTTTCCTATCTTGAAGTATGGGGCGTCAAGTGTATAGACCTTACTTTCCGTTTTGTTGATTCTCAGACTGAATATAAAAACAGTCAGATCGACGTTAAGGAGTTTTATCAGAGCCTCCGCGACGGCAGAGATGCAAAGACCTCCGCTGTAAACGTAGAGGAATTTAAAATGGCGTTTGAGCCTGAGCTTGCGGCAGGACGTGACGTGTTCTATCTGGGATTCTCTTCAGGTCTCAGCACGACCTTCAATTCCTCCCGCCTTGCGGCAAGAGAGCTTTCCGAGGCGTATCCCGACAGAAAGGTGATCGTTGCCGATTCTCTCTGCGCATCAACCGGCTACGGTATGCTGACTTATCTTACCGTTAAAAAGCTTGAAGAGGGAGCAACTCTCGAAGAAGCGGCAGAATACGTGGAGCAGACAAGACCGAATATCTGTCATTGGTTCACAGTTGACGACCTTAACTTCTTAAAGCGCGGCGGCAGAGTAAGTGCGGTTGCGGCTTTTGTAGGTACTGCGATCGGTATCAAGCCCGTTCTTCACATGAACGACGACGGCAAGCTCATCAGCCGTTTCAACGTTCGCGGAAGACGTAAGGCTGTAAAATCGCTTTGCGACAAGATGGGCGAGCTTGCACTTGACATTACGTCAGGACCGGTGTATATCTGTCATGGTGACTGCGAAGATGACGCAAATCTTCTCGCTATCATGATAAAGGAATCTTACGGACTTGACGTTGAGATAATCACCTACACAGGTCCCGTTATCGGTTCTCATTCAGGTCCCGGCACGCTTGCGCTGTTCTTCATCGGTAAAGAGAGATGAGGTGTGCCAAAGCCCCGACGGTCCTGCTGTCGGTAAGATAAATTACAAAATATACGTTCCGCTGACGCGGAGGAATGGATAATATAATGAGTGGAGTTAACAATTTCGATATACTGACCCTGAACGGTGCACTTTACGCAGAAATGATAAACGCGGGTGCCGCAAATCTCAGAGCTAATGCAGAAGAAGTAAACGAACTTAACGTATTCCCTGTTCCCGACGGTGATACGGGTGACAATATGAGTATGACCGCTGAAGGCGGTACGTCCGCACTCAGAAAATCCGAGACTGACGTTCTGGATGACGTTGCCGCTATCGCTTCCAGAGGTATGCTCCTCGGTGCGAGAGGTAACTCCGGAGTCATCCTGTCTCAGTTCTTCGCAGGAATGGCAAGAGCTTTCGAAAAATATGAGGAGGCTGACGTCAATACCATATGTTCAGGCCTTGCGCTTGGTGTAAAGCAGGCGTATGCGGCAGTAATGAAGCCTGCCGAGGGTACTATTCTTACCGTTGCGCGTGAGGGTGTTGAAAATACCGTATGTGCGGTGGATGAGACATGGACCGTCGGAATGGTATTCGAGCATCTTCTCCGCGAGATGAAGCTTTCTCTTGAGCGTACACCCGACATTCTCCCCGTTCTTAAGGAAGCGGGAGTAGTGGACAGCGGCGGCGCAGGTCTCGTATATATATTTGAAGGATTCCTTAAGGCTATCAAGGGCGAAAAGGTGGAGGCTGTGGCTCCCCCCAGAGCTGTGGGAAGCGACATTGACCTTACCGCATTCGGTCCCGACAGCGTTATGACCTACGGCTACTGTACCGAGCTTCTCCTTCAGCTCCAGAACTCTAAGGTAGATCCCGAGGCGTTCGATCCCGCTGTTATTACCGAATTCCTTATGGGCATCGGTGACTCCATCGTATCCTTTAAGACGGGTACTGTGGTAAAGATCCACGTTCACACTCTTACCCCCGAAAAGGTACTGGAATTCTGCAGAGGCTTCGGTGAATTCCTTACGATAAAAATTGAGAACATGTCCGTTCAGCACAGTGAGAGCGTTCCCGAGAAGAAGGAAGAGAAGCCTGCGCCTCCTGCAAAGAAGGCAAGAACCAAGTTCGGTTACGTTGCTGTTGCCAGCGGCAGCGGAATCGAGAGACTTTTCCTTGACCTTGGTGTAAACTACGTGGTTGACGGCGGACAGACAAAGAATCCCTCCACTTCTGATTTCCTCGAGGCGTTTGAGGAGACCAACGCTGACCACATATTCGTATTCCCCAACAACGGAAACATCATCCTCGCAGCAACACAGGCGTCCGAGATATATAAGGATTCCACTATTCACGTTATCCCCAGCAAGGACGTGGGTATGGGCTACGTTGCACTTTCCACACTTGATATGTCAAGCGACGATCCCGATGTGATCGAAGTATCTCTCATCGAGGCGATGGCAAACGTAACTACGGGCAGCGTATCTCCTGCGGTGCGTGACGCTGAGCTTAACGGCGTCAAGATCAAGAACGGCGAATTCATCGGATTTGTCGGCAAGCAGATGCTTGTGTCCAAGCCCAAGATGGTAGACACCGCTTGCGGACTTGTTGACCACATGCTTGGAGAAGACGACAAGTTCATGCTTACCGTATTCTGCGGTAAGGATGCGACGGAAAACGACGCGGCGGCTGTTGAAGCATACGTGACCGAGGCTTACCCTGACGTTGAGGTTTACCTCGCAGAGGGAGCGCAGGACGTATATCCCTTCATCTTCGTAGCGGAAGGCTGATAAAAAACGATATTTCATACGGCTGAGTGCTTTAATGCATTCGGCCGTATTTTTTATAGCTGAGATGTGTTCTCGTTAACGCCGTAAACGCAAATAATTTCGTATACTATTGACAAACTATAAGGTAAATGTTATCATTAAGTATACAATAGACTCAAAAAGTATGCGCTTCAAATGAAAGGTGTATTTGAGTCATTCAGGAGAAAATCATATGAAAAAATTCACGTTAGTATTATCAGTTTTCATTATTGCGGTACTGGTGACCGTGTCGGTCAGTGCTCACAGTTTTACCGATGTTCCTGCAGGTGCGTGGTTCGAAGGCTACGTCTCCCATGTGAACGAGGCAGGAATCATGGAAGGCAAGTCGGAGGGAATATTCGATCCCGACGGGACTGTGACCAGAGCTGAGTTTGTTACCGTCATGGCGCGCATTGCGGGTGAAAGCTCGGATGCTGACCGCGAGCACGTGGCGTCCTTCGCAGATGCAGATCCTGATGCGTGGTACGCGCCGTACATGGGTTGGGGTGTTAAAGCAGGGCTTGTGAAAGGACAGGGAGACGGTAAATTGGCTCCCGCGTCACTTGTGTCCCGTGCTGAGCTTGCAACCTTTACTGCACGCCTGATGGAATATTTGAACATAACGTTACCCGATGATCCGAGTGCTGAGAAAAGCTTCTCTGACGTGAAGAACGGCGAGTATTATACGGCTCCTGTTGATACGCTCAGAAGATGCGGGCTTCTCAACGGTGACGGCACGGGTAAATTCAATCCCGCGGGAACTTCGGGCAGACATTCGGTAGCGGCGCTCGTTTCGCGTTTGCTTACGAAAACCGAAGAGTCGAACACCTTGCCAGTTATTACTATCGTGACAGAAACAGGACGTGACGTTGAATCAAAGGAAGATTACATTCGCGCGGAGTTTACCCTTAAGGACGGAGACGGACGGGATATTGAAATCGGCTCCATGCGTATACGCGGCAGAGGAAACTCAACCTGGATGATGGAGAAGAAGTCTTATCGCTTGAAGTTCGATGACAAAATATGCCTTATGAAGCAGGGGGCGGGTGACACCGAAAACAAGGACTGGACCCTTCTTGCAAACCATTGCGACAAGAGCCTTATAAGAAATCACGCGGCGCTTTCTCTCGGACGTGTGCTTGACGGCATACCGTGGTCTGCCTACACCGAGCTTGTGGACGTATACCTGAACGGAGAATACCGCGGCGTGTATATGCTTTCGGAGCAGGTTGAGGTCGGGGAGCAGAGAGTTGAGATCCCCGAGGGCGAGGCGGACGATATCGGATTCCTTCTTGAACTTGATAACTACGCCGAGGGTGAGTACCTTGTGGATTACGTCACCATCCTCGGTCAGAAATACTCTGTCAAGAGCGACATCAAAAACAAGGAGCAGACAATTGCGCTGAAGCTTCATATGGAGACCCTTATGAACGTTATAAAGAAGGGTGACCGCACGGAAGTCGAAAAAGGTGTTGATATTGCGTCGGCAGTTGATATGTATCTGCTTCACGAGTTTATGCGCAACGTAGACACGGGATACTCCAGCTTCTATATGTATTTTGATTCACCTCACGGTAAGATGACGTTTACAGCACCTTGGGATTTCGATCTTTCAACGGGTAATACCACTGCAAGTCCGTCTCCCATAGGTCTTCATGTAGCGCACTGCATGGATGAAAACGGCGACTACCTCAAAACGGTAAACACTTGGTTTGCAGCACTTATGCAGCACCAATGGTTCAGAGAAGAAGTGCGCGAGCGCTATAATGAAATGAAGGATAAGCTGCTTGATACGGTAGACGGTTGCTGTGACTTTGCATACGAAAACATGGTAGCTCTTGACCGTAACTTTACAAAATGGAAGGTGCTTTCAAAGAAGATCAATCAGGAGCCGGATAACGTGCTTAGACTTGGAAGCTGTAAGGCACAGGTGGATTTCCTTAAGAATTGGATATATGAAAGAGCAGAGTGGCTGGACACCTACTATAACTCCGGCGATTTCATTAAAAACTATGACCTTACTCCCGAAAATGAAAAAACTTACGGTAGAGTAGATATAGTTTATGCTGACGTATGGACCATACCCGCGTGGTACGGCGGTTACACCGAGGCACAGATCGTTGTTGACACGATGACTCTGCACGGAATCGTTCAGCTTAAGCTTGGCAGAGCCTCTACTATGTCTCCCGAAAACATCGCAAGACGTATATTTGAAGATAATATGGGACTTGAAGCAGGCCGCTTCGTTCTGGATATGGACGCAGACGACTACGGCAGACTGCTTTCCGAATATCAGGGCGTGGGATTTGGAGATGCCGCCCATACTCCCGTAAACTTTACCGTGCGTGACACAAAGACAGGTGAAGTATCTGATCCCGCTGAATATGTTTTCCACGTGACCAAAGAAGATCTCACAGTGCTTTGGCCGTATTAAATTGATGAAAGGAATAAATTCAATGCGCAGAAAAATATTAACCTCTGCTGTGATAATGCTTTTTCTTGTGATATCTCTCTGTACGACAGTAGCGGCTCATCCTTTTACGGACGTGCCCGAGGGCGCGTGGTATGAGGGATACGTCTCACACGTATATGACGCGGGCATCATGGGAGGCAAGGCTGAGGGAGTATTCGATCCCGACGGTACGGTCACGAGAGCGGAATTTGTCACCGTTATGGCGCGTCTCTCGGGAGAGGGCCTTTCGGGCTACGAGGACGCAGTTTCCGCCTTCCCCGACGCGGACGCTTCCGCATGGTACGGCCCCTATATGGGTTGGGGAATTGCAACGGGACTCGTAAAGGGACAGGGCGACGGGAAGCTTGCTCCCGCATCCCCCGTGTCACGCGCCGAAATGGTTACTTTCATGGCGCGTTTCATGGACTACATGAACGTAAAGCTCCCCGTGGATATAACTGCGGAAAGAAGCTTCTCCGATACGGACGCAAACGCGTATTACGCAGAGCCTCTTGAGGTTCTCCGTAAAAGCGGACTCATAACGGGTGACGGCACGGGCAGGTTTAACCCCGCCGGTACGTCGGGACGCCACTCCATGGCGGCGCTTATATCCCGTTATCTTGATGCGGTGAGCGCGGCAGACGGCGAAGGGAAGGATCTTTCCACCATATTCGGTACAAATATCCCCGTTATCACTATCGTAACGGAAACGGGACGCGACGTCGAATCGAAAGAAGAATACATCCGCGCGGAGTTTACCCTTAAGGACGGCGACGGACGTGATATTGAGGTGGGCTCCATGCGCATCCGCGGTCGCGGCAACGCAACGTGGAAGATGGAGAAGAAATCATACCGCCTGAAGTTTGACGACAATATTTGTCTTATGCACTCGGAGGCGGGTGACACAAAGAACAAGGACTGGACCCTTCTTGCAAACCATTGCGACAAGAGCCTTATCAGAAATCACGTTGCCCAGTCGCTGGGGCGTGAGCTGGAGGGTATCGAATGGGCGCCGTACACCGAGCTTGTTGAGGTGTATTTGAACGGCGAATACCGCGGTATCTACATGCTTTCAGAACAGGTTGAGGTCGGTAAACAGCGAGTTGACATAGAAGAAGGCGAGAAGGACGACATCGGTTTCCTCATAGAACTTGACGGATACGCAGAAGGCGAGTATAATAAAGATATGTTCACCGTCTACGGGCAGAAGTACACGGTAAAGAGCGATATTAAAAATACGGATCAGGTCATCGCAATGAAGCTTCACCTTGAGGTAATAATGAACACTCTTATCGAAGGAGACCGGGAGAAGATCGAATCGGTGGTCGATCTTGATTCTATCCTTGATATGTACATACTTCAGGAGACCATGCGCAACCTTGACGCAGGTTGGTCCAGCTTCTTTATGTACTTCTACGAGCCTCACGGAAAGCTCTATTTCGGACCTCCGTGGGATTTCGACCTTTCAAGCGGTAATTCTTTCAACTGCCACGAAAAGCAGGGGCTTTACGTTGGACACAAGACTACCTCCGACGGCTCGTATCTCAACACTACCAATCAGTGGTTTGCATCTCTGTTGAGCCACAGGTGGTTCCGCGAGCTGGTACGCGACCGTTTTAACGAAAAACGTGAGGACATTCTGAGGGTAGTGGGTAACTGCTGTAATTATGCATATTCCAACATGGATAAGCTTGACCGTAATTTTGAAAAATGGGATATCTTCGACGAGGTCATAAATCAGGAGCCCGTTCCGGTATTAACGCTTAAGTCCTGTGAGGCAAACGTTGATTATCTTGCCGACTGGTTCGTTGACAGATGTAAGTGGCTGAATGATTTTTATAATTCCGATAAGTTTATAAACGGTTACGAGTGCCCCGTGATGGAATTCGGTATTGCCGAAGTTATCCGTGCCGACGTATGGACTATCCCCGATTGGTTCGAGGGTGACAAGATGTCTCAGATCTACATGGACATCCTCTTCGACAGCTCCGAGACTGAGGACGGAAGAATATTCGTCCGTATGGGTCTTACCGCAACGCTCACTCCCGACAACGTTGCCAAGGTCCTCCTTGAAAAGGGACTTGGTGCAGAGGCGGGAAGATATACCTTCACTTTTGATCCCTTGTCGTTTGCGACAATGAAGAGTGATTTCAAGGGCCTCGGTATCAGTCAGGGTATCATTTGGGAATTTACCTTTACCATCAAGGATAAAGTAACCGGTGAGGAATCGTATCCGGCAACGCAGGTTTTCGTATTCATAAAGGACGATCCAAGCTGGACGGAATAATGCTACGTTAAATAACTGACAGAGTCAGATAATGGAGAAGTAAATGAAAAAAACAAACAGACTTTTCAAGCTAACTCTTGTGGCCATGCTGATCGTCGCGACCGTTGCAGTGTGCGCGGTGGTTTCAAGCGCGGCTGCAAAGTTCACCGACGTTAACGGTGACGAATGGTATGCCGAAGCAGTGCTTAAGGCAAACGAGCTTGGCATTATGAACGGTACCTCCGAGAGTACCTTTGCACCT
>JAFSGU010000017.1 GCA_017440665.1 Clostridia bacterium | reverse complement strand
GTAAGAACTCTCGAATGCTGCTCCGGCGACCTTGCAGACCTGAAAGTAAAATCCTTCGACGTTGAGGCATGGTCTCCCAGACAGCAGAAGTACTTCGAGGTAGGCTCCTGCTCTAACCTTGGTGACGCACAGGCAAGACGTCTCAAGATCCGCGTAAACGGCGAGGACGGCAAGAAGTATTTTGCTCATACTCTCAACAACACCGTTGTTGCTCCCCCCAGAATGCTTATCGCATTCCTTGAGAACAACCTTAACGCAGACATGAGCGTTAACATTCCCGAGGCTCTCAGACCTTACATGGGCGGCAAGGAAAAGCTTGTTCCCTTCAAGAAGTAATTTTTCAATAGAAATCACTGACCAACATAAGATTGGTGCAAATCCTTTGCAAGACCCATCTGCCTTTACCATGGTAAAGGCTAACGCCGAAGTTTCTTCGGTTGCTACGCAACCTTCAACTCCTTGGCTTATTCAAATCTTTTGTTGCCTTTGGCAACAAAAGATTTGATGAGAAAAGTGATACTACAGTTTTTGGACTGAAAAGGACGAAGTTATCAATTGTAGCATTAAAAAACTTTTCCATAAATAATAAATTGGCCAACGGATGGGAACACTTTCCGTTGGTCTTTTTAAACAAAAGACTACAGAAAGGAGATCTGTAAATGGCCCCCTCAGCTGAAAAAAGATATGAGATACGGTTATTTTTCAAACGCACAACGCTTCCCATTCTGGCTGCTCTTATATTCCTGTATCTCTTTTTGAAAGGCTATCTGACTCTGACGCTTTACGCCATAAATCCCACGTACGTTTTCTCACTTGTTCTTGCTGTCCCCTTCCTCTTCTTTACAGGTCTAGCCATTTACGTAAACGTAAAGGACGTATGGGTGACGGGAAGCATCAAGACTACGGTAATTTTTGCAGTTATCTTCGCAATAAGCTACAACTTAGGTTATACATATTTTCTCAACGAAGCCACAAACAAGATAATAAACGATCCTGCAAAGTACCCCCGTGCAGTCAGACTCAGCTCTCTTTACGAAGACCGAGAGCTTGACGTGTTTCCCAAAGAGATACCGCAGAACGCAGAGGACGTTATGTTCACGTACATTCCGCTGTACCGCTACGGCAAGGAATCGGTAACTGCTTACTACAAGACTGACAGAGAAACAGTCGAAGAGCTTGTAGATCATTTTGAGAACAAGTGCATTTGGCACGGTGACGTGGCTACTGCGCAGATATTCGACGTACAGATGAAGTATGAGCATTACAAATACACGCCATACGAGAGCCTTCATGCAGATCCCCTGCCCGACTCCTTCGAGCTGTATTTATTCGCTTCCCAGCATCTTGAAACGGATGCCTACGGTATTCTGACCTATGCTGCCGTAAACGGTAAGACGTGCGAGGTGATACTCAGCTCAGCCTTTTGGTGGAATTAACGTAACATGAAAAGACGAGCCGCGCTTCCATAAGCTGTGGCTCGTTTTCGTGTATTTAGTCACATAAGAAAAGGGATGGTATACACCATCCCTTAAAGTTTACAAGTTATATTTGATTACTTGTTTTCCTTGCTCTTCTTGAGCATGCTGATAATCTCGGAAATATCGTCGTCGGAAACGTTGGACTCGCCGATCTCGGGCATTTCCTCGGTCTTAGCGGGAACCTCTACAGGAGCGGGCTCAACCTCACCGCGTCTTGCAGCGAACTTCTCACCGTTGTTGTCAAAACCTGTAGCGATGATAGTGATCTTCATCTTGTCCTCGAGAGCAGGATCGAATGCAACACCCCAGATAACGGTAGCGTCATCGGATGCCTGATCAGCGATAAGTGAAGAAGCTGTATCGATATCGGTAAGCTCGATGTCGGGAGAAGCTGTGATGCTTACGAGGATACCCATAGCACCGGAGATAGTTGTCTCGAGAAGAGGACTGGAGATAGCGTTTCTTGCAGCTGTCTCTGCCTTGTCCTTGCCTTCGCCCTCACCGATACCCATGTGTGCATAGCCTGCATCCTTCATGATGGTGGTAACGTCTGCGAAGTCCAGGTTGAGGTACTGAGGTACGCTGATAAGCTCGGAGATGCTCTGTACACCGTGGCTGAGAACGTTGTCTGCAACCTTGAATGCGTTCATAAGAGTGATCTTCTCGCCGATCTCCTTGAGTTTTTCGTTGGGGATAATGATGAGAGAGTCAACAAACTGGCTGAGGCAGTCGATACCTCTTTCAGCCTGCTCCATTCTCTTCTTACCTTCAAATGCGAAGGGCTTGGTTACGATACCTACGGTAAGAATGCCCATTTCCTGAGCAATGCGAGCTACAACGGGAGCAGCACCAGTACCCGTACCGCCGCCCATACCTGCGGTAACGAATACCATGTCAGCACCGGCGATAGCCTGCTTGATCTCGTCAAGATTTTCCTCAGCAGCACGTGCGCCAACCTCAGGATTTGCGCCTGCACCGTGACCCTTTGTGATCTTCTCGCCGATCGGAACCTTCACGGTTGCGCTGGAGTGAAGAAGGGACTGATTGTCTGTATTGATGGAGATAAACTCTACACCGCGTACGTTTGATGTGATCATGTGGTTGATGGCGTTGTTACCGCCGCCACCTACACCGATGACCTTTATGTTTACTTTGTTCTGGCTGTTGTCGTCGAATTCAAATAACATGGGGATTGCCTCCTTGTTTTTTTACTTCCTAATAAATTTAATTTTTAGTACTTCAATATATATAATATACCAAAACTTGATTTTTTGCAAGTGTTTTTCGAAAATATTTTAGACATTTACGAAAAAAATGCCGTTTTTCTTAAGATTTTCCCGTTTTTCCAGTATATAAAGGCTCGATTTTGCTTTTAGTCGTTTGTATAACTTATTTTAGCCATACGACTAATTATTCCACCTCTATATTTTCATCGGGGACTGCTCCGGTCTTACCTTCAACCGTAAAATCTATCTTATATTTGGTGTCTGACGCAAATATTTCGTCCTCAAGTATCTTTTCCGCGATCTTCAGCTTATATTCAAGGTCACCTTCGTTACCTATCATAATCTTCTGCTTTCCGTCACACACCATTGCCATATTGAACTGATCTCTCAGGTCAATCATTGTCAGCTTTTCGCTGATCCCCGATTCGGACGCTGCCTTCAGCACATCTCTGACCGAGCGTTCTCTTTTCGCATCTGCGAATTTGATGACACGTCCCGACACCGAATATGACACAGCGGGGAGCTTAAGCTTGATGAGTCCTTCGGGAAGGTCCTCCTTTGTTTCCACCTCACCGAGTACCCTGAGCTTTTCTGAAATAAGCTTGTACTCGCCGAAGATAACAGCGTAATATGTCGGCTTATCTTCCGTGACCGTGATGGTCATTTTGTTCGGTATCTGACGGTCGACCTCAACGCTTCCTATGTACGGACATTTAAGGGTGATATTCTTTTCAACCGTGCTCGCTCGGAACGAGTAAAGATTTACTCCCTCACCTACTCCCGAGGCTGACAGTATGGTCTCGGCTGAGTATATCCCTTCACCTTCAACGTTAATGGTGCGGACAACGAATATAAACTTGTATCCCAGAAACATCAGAACTGCAAGAACGGCAACGGATGCCGCCGCAAGTAACAGCCATCTGCGCCTGTTGACGGCACGTCTTCTCTCGCCCGCCTCGCGTCTTGCCTCGCCGTACTTCTCACGCCTTCCGGATTCCATACGCCGTGCCTGACTGCGTCTTTCTGCGTCACCGTGAGAACGGTCGCCGCCGTTGCGGGGGGCTTCATTTTTTTCCGAAAAAAATATTCCCGTTCCGTAAAAATCCTTTTCGAATGCACGCGGATCGGGTCGCACGACGCCGCTGTATGCTTTTTGCTTTTCTCTGTCTGTATTCCAACGTCCGTCTGACATTTCGGCACGTCCCCCTTTCCGTCAAGATCAATAGTTTATTTTTTCTTTTTTGATTCGATTACTTTCTTGATATCGTTATAGATAAGTCTGTTGGTGTCCGCCACTGCAAACTGACGGATCCTTTCTTCCATGTCGTGTCTTTCTGCCTCTCCCTCTTCGGAAAGAAGACCGGCAACCGCGTCGATAAGCACGCCCGTGTTCTGCTCAAGCTCCTTTTCCTCGAAAAGGAATGCCGCTCCCGCATCCACAAGCACCTTCGCATTCTTGTACTGATGGTTCTCGGTAACGTTGGGGGAGGGGATGAATATGGGACACTTTCCTGCGGACGCAAGCTCGGAAACTGTCAGCGCACCTGCACGGCACACGATGATATCCGCCGCAGCCATTCTGTCGGGCATATCGAAGATATACTCAAGCATCTGTATGTTCTCGCATTTGTCGAGGCCGTACTTCTTAAACTTTGTCATGGCTTCGTGATACTCGATGGAGCCGGTTGCGTGTACGTGAAGCACCTCGGGATGCTTTGCGGAATAGTTCTTCATCAATGAAAGCATCGCTTCGTTGACTTTCTCCGCACCAAGGCTTCCGCCGTAGGACAGGATCATCTTCTCGTACTTACCTTCGATACCCAGCTTTTCACGCGCCTCTTCCTTGGAGATACGGGTAAAGCCAGAGGGAATGGGATTTCCCACCTTCATCAGCTTATCCTTAGCCTTCAGCGTTCTTCCCGTAGCCTCAAAGTTCAGGTATATCTTGTCCACCTTATCCTGAAGCATCTTTACTGCAACTCCGGCGATTGCGTTGGATTCGTGGAGCACGCAGGGGATACCCATCATGGACGCCGCCTTCACGACGGGCCAGCAAACGTATCCTCCCGTGCCGATTACGATGTCGGGCTTAAACTGCTTTATAAGCTTTTTAGCCTTATAAGGTGACGTTGCGGCAAGCCAGAACGCTCTGATATTTGCGAGAGACAGAGATCTGCTGAGGCCTCTCACGTCTACGTGATGAAGCTTATATCCCGCCGCAGGGACGAGCTTGTTCTCAATTCCTCTCTTTGTGCCGACAAAGATTATCTCCGAATCGGGTTCGTTTCTCTTTATGGTCTCAGCTATGGACAGTGCGGGATTTACGTGGCCTCCCGTACCGCCGCCCGTCATAATAACACGCATCGTTCAATCCTTTCCCCCGACAAGCGGGGACGTATATTATATGAATTGTTTTTTCCTGTAGTACTGCCGTGACACAGACAGTATTATTCCCATTTCAGCCATCAGCATGATAAGCGACGAGCCTCCGTATGAGAAGAACGGCAGGGATATTCCCGTGTTGGGGATGACGTCACACACTACCATCATATTGAGGAATGCCTGAAGGGCTACCTGTGTGGTGATACCGAAAACGGTAAGCATGGAGAAGGTGTCGGGGGCACGCATTGCGATAACGTAGCCTCTCCAGAGGAACACTCCGAAAAGCACTACGAGCAGTACGGCTCCGATAAAGCCAAGCTCCTCACACCAGATGGTGTAGATAAAGTCGTTGTGCGCCATTGAAACGTAGCCGAATTTCTGTCGGCTGTCGCCGAATCCTACTCCGAAAAGTCCGCCTGAGCCGATGGCGTAGATTCCCTGAGTTGTCTGCCAGCCCTCACCTAAGATATCCACCTCTTCTGAGGTGAAGGTGGTGATTCGCTTAAGGGCGTAGGGGTTCAGAAGCAGGAACAAGCCTGCCGCCGCACCGCCGCCGACTATGGCGGGGATAAGGGTGTATGCCACACGGCATCCGCCCACCAGCATTACCGCAAGTCCGAGGATACCGAGGATAGCAGTACCGGACAGATGCTTTTCAAGAAGCACGAGTCCTGCCGCCGCACCTATGATAAGGAAGGGCCATACCGTATTGTAAAGCAGTTTATATTTGAACTCAAGGTCTTCCTTCATCTTGTGCTGATACTTGTCGATATACCAGGCAAGCATCATTACCATCGAGACCTTCATGATCTCCGAGGGCTGGATCGAGAAGCTTCCGATGTATATCCATCTTTTAGCTTCGCCCTCCGCAGTACCGATCACCAGTACTGCCGCAAGAAGGATGAGCGCTACGCCGTACGCGATGAAAACGCCGCCCTTCTTATAGAATTTATATGGCAGAAGTGTCGTCACAAGCATACCTGCGCCGCCGATGGCAATGAAGATAAGGTGACGCTTCAGATAATAGAAGCTGTCGCCGAATTTGCTGAGTCCGGTAGGATAGCTTGCGCTGTATACCATAAGCGCGCCCAGCGAGATTATGAGAAAGACTATGCACAGCATGATCTTGTCCACACCGCCGCGAACTCTTTCCACCTCTCCCTGCCACTCTTTTTCTTTTCTTGCAAGGACGAGCGCCTTTTGTTCTCTCTTCGCTTCAACAAGACTGCGCTTCTTTGCAACGCGTCCCGTGTTTACGCGGACTCTGCCGTTGCTGTACGATCTTTCGTTACTGTATGCTCTGCCCGCAGTTCTTCTTCCGGGCGCGGAGCTTCTTCCCTGCGAGCCGTCCGCTCTGCCGCCTGTGCTTCTGCGGGCATCGGCGCGTCCTGCGTCAGTACGTCCCGCACCCGACGGTCTTCTGCCGCCGGACGGTCTTCTTGCGGCTCTGTAATTTCTGCCGTTTCCGTTTTCCATTTGTCTGCGCTCCCCCTTTCTTTAAAGTAAGGTCATCCGTCAGCGTGCAAGTCCGAAAAGGGCTACCGCGCTGAGAACTGCTGTAACTGCCGTGAATACTATAACGATCTTATTTTCGCTCCAACCGCATTTTTCGAAATGATGGTGGATGGGTGCCATCTTGAAGAGACGCTTTCCGTGGGTAAGCTTGAAGTAAGCCACCTGAAGCATAACGGACGCTGTTTCGATGATGTAAACCAGTCCGCATACTACCACGATGAGAGGATTCTTCATCATGAATGCACCGCCAACTACCAGACCGCCGAGGAAGATAGAACCTGTGTCGCCCATGAATACTCTTGCGGGGTTAAGGTTGTAAACTAAGAATCCGCCGCACGCACCTACGATAAGTGAGCCTAGGGTGAGAAGTGCGCCGTCGGGCTCTGCAAGTCCGTTCATAAAGCCGCTGACGCCGAAGAAGATACCTACGACGAGAGTTACGGAGGACGCAAGTCCGTCGATACCGTCGGTAAGGTTTACGCTGTTGAGCATACCGCAGATAAGGAGCATTGCGATAGCATAGTACGCAATACCGAAGTCAACGCTCACGTCAACGAAGGGTATATATATCTCAGTACCCGTTTTGCAAACGAGGGACATACCTACAAGGTAAAGTGCCGCCGCAATAAGCTGAAGAAGGAATTTCTGTGCGGCGGTAAGGCCTTCGTTTCTCTTGTTTCTCAGCTTTGCCGCGTCGTCAACGCATCCGATAAGACCGCCCGCAAGTCCGAGAGCAAGTGTGAAGATAAGGGGAAGCGCCGCTGTGGCACCGTCCCATATCCAAAGGAGAGCCGCACATACCGCGCCCACAGCGAGGGATGCCGCGATAAACGCGATACCGCCCATGGTGGGAGTACCCTCCTTGCTCTTGTGCCAACGGGGACCGATATCCAGTATCTTCTGTCCCATCTTACGGCTCTTAAGCGCGGGGATAAGCTTTCTTGAAATGAGTACCGTCAGAACGAAAGTTATAATAAGCGCCGCTGACGCCATGATCTTATAATTCATGCTTTGTATCCTTGCCTTTTCTTATTTTCTTTTTAAGGTATTCTATAACCTTTTCCGCGTGTATCGCGCGGCTTGCCTTGACGAGAAGCACGTCTCCGGGCTCACTTACCTGAAGTATCATGTCAGCCATGGTCTGAGGGTCTCTCGTGTCCAGACATACGAAAACGTTTTCTGCTCTGATGCCCTTTTTGATAGCCGCTTCGGCAACGATATCGCTCATCATACCGTAGCAGAAGAGCTTCGCCACCTTAGTTTGAGCGGCATACTGTCCAAGCTGATCGTGCATGAGTCGGGAGTAGTCGCCAAGCTCAAGCATATCGCCGAGAAGGGCTATGGGTCTCATCTCGCGTCTCGCCGCCATTGAGGAAAGCACGTCGAGAGCTGCACGCATGGACTCGGGGCTTGCGTTATAACAGTCGTCGATGACTGTAAGATAGCCTACCTCGTATACGCTCTGCCTCTTTTCTGCACCGCGGAACATCGTAAATCCGCGTCTCACCTCGTCGTCAGTCAAGCCGAGGATCGCACCCACTGCATATGCCGCAAGTGAGTTGTATACGTTGTGCTTACCCATGATGGGAATGTCTATATTTGTGATGGGCTTGTTGTCGTATATCATGTCGAAGGTAATACCCTCAGCTGTGGTCCTGATATTCATGGCTCTGTAGTCGCCGTTGCGGTTATAGATGCTCATCAGACGCACTCTGTCGCCCAGCTCGGGAAGCTTATCAACGAGAAGCGGCTCATCTGCGTTGATGATAAGCACACCGTCCTCCTTAAGCCCTGCCATGATCTCAAGCTTTGCGCGGCAGATATTCTCTCTTGTTCCGAGAGTTGCAAGGTGGGACGTACCGATATTTGTAACGATGGCAACGTCGGGTTTAACGATCTTTGACATGTACTCGATCTCGCCCAGGTCACTCATACCAAGCTCGATGACCGACACCTTATCGTCGGGAGCAAGACCGAGAAGGGTAAGAGGCAGACCAAGCTCGTTATTGAAGTTGCCCTGTGTTTTGTGAGTTTTGAATTTAGCTGAACAAACTGCCGCCACAAGCTCCTTTGTGGTGGTCTTACCAACGCTTCCCGTGATCGCCACGAAGAATGCATCGGACTTGTCGCGATACCACTCCGCAAAGCGGCCGAGTGCAAGGATCACGTCGTCTACAATGATAGCCGCAAGGCTTTCGCACTGAAGAGCCGCGTCGGGAAGAGTCACGCTCATAACGCAGGCGGCTCCGCTTGCAACCGCATCGGGTATAAAATCGGCTCCGTCAACACGGGTTCCCTTGATGGCGCAGAACAATGCTCCGTCTGTTACCTCGCCGGATGATGTGGTAACGGAGGTTACGGGGGCGTTTACGTCAGGGGATCCTATACACTTCAGCTCGCCGCCGACTATCTTACATAACTCAGCTACTGTGGGATTTCTCAGCTTCAATTCAACACTCATTTATAATTCCCGCCTTTCAATTCTTCTGATTTATCAATATCCGTTTTATGTTCTGTACTTCAGAACGGAATCTTTCACGATCTTTTTTTCATCGAATGGGATCTTCCCTTCCGACGTTATCTCATATTTTTCATGTCCCTTACCAACGAGAAGTATTATCTCTCCCGCCTGCGCATGGCGCACGGCGTAGTCGATGGCATCCCGTCTGTTTTGTATCACCGTGTGTGGTTTTTCGCGGTCAACGCCCGCCACTATCTGACGGATTATCTTCGCCGCGTCCTCGCTTCTTGAGTTGTCGGAGGTGACGATCACGTTGTCCGCAAGGCGGGACGCCACAGCGCCCATCTTCCGCCTTTTATACGGGTCACGGTCTCCTCCGCAGCCGAACAGCACGGTTATCTTCTCTCCGCAGCATCTCACGTCTCTGACGGTCTGCAGCAGATTTTCAAGGGCGTCCGGTGTGTGTGCATAGTCGATGTACACCGAAAACGGGACGCTCTCATCAAGCTCCACCCTTTCAAGTCTGCCGTCTACCGACGCAAGGGAGGCTATTCCCTCCTTCACGCTGAGTGCTTCCACCCCCGCCGTAATTGCGGCGGCTGAAGCGAGCAGGGTATTGTATACGGTAAAGCGTCCCGGTATGGGAGAGATTTGTCTGAATACCGCGCGTTTTGAAAAGTATATATACTCAACGCCCGACATTCCCATGGAAATTTGCCGTAGGGCTGTCACGTCCGCACTTACTCTTCCCGTGGGGGAAGCCTTGGCGGAGCAGGTGACCGTCCTGTCTCTTGCCACGTGGGCTATGCGCGCCATATAGCTGTCATCTGCGTTTACCACAAGGCTCTTCGCAAGAGACGCAAGCCTTGCCTTTGCGGAAAAATACTTTTCCATATCCCCATGATAGTCCAGATGCTCTGCCGACAGGTTTGTAAACACCGCAACGTCCACGGGGATGGGGTCGATCTTATACTGGTCAAGGGCGTGGGATGACGCCTCAAACACGAGGGTGTCAACGCCCCGCTTTTTCATCATATATACCGCGCCGTAGAGATACTCGGGATCGGGCGTGGTCATCGCGCCCTCCGCATCCGAAACAGACGAGCCGCCGAAGGTACCGATAGGGACGTCTCCCGCCATACATCTGACTGTGGTAATGATCCCGACGCTTCTGCCCGCATGCTCGAATATACTTTTCAGCATGAACACGGTAGACGTTTTACCGTTGGTTCCCGTGACCGCTACGGTCTGCATCCCCTCTGCGGGGCGGGAGTACATATTGTTCCATATATGAGCCTCGGCAAGACGGCTGTTTTCCACCGTCACAGACGGCGCATCCTCAGGTATCTTTTCACCGTTTTCAGCCACTATTACCGCAGCGCCTCTTGCCAGCGCGTCACCGATATGATCGTGACCGTCATGTCTCGTTCCCTTGATGCATATGAACATACCGCCGCGGAGAACCTGTCTTGAGTCCGAGGTTATCTGACTTACCTCGAGCTCACTGTCGCAATTCCATGCTTTCACGTTCACACCGCTTAACAGCTCATTCAGCTTCATGTAACACCTCCGAAGTTACGCTAAAGATCGTTTTTCATCTTTTTTACGTCTTCGGTGTTGCACTCACTGTTTATTGATTTTGTCTGTCAGTCTGTTACGTCCATGTGTCTCAGCTCGAACTCAACGACGCTTCCCACTTCCACCTCAGCTCCCGCTTCGGGATACTGCTTGACGATAGTGGAGGTAGAGCCGTTGGTAGCGCCCGAGATCTTAACGTTAAGTCCGCTCTCAACGAGCATCTGATTTGCCGCGTCTGCGGTCAGATTATAAAGTGAAGGTACGGTAACCGTGGCGGGCTGTACGTCCTCGCCCAGGTAGATGATGACCTTACCGTTTTCCTTGATCATGGATGCACCGCCTGCGGGCATCTGCGCTTTTATGACCTCACCCTCACCTACGAACTCGCACTTAAGTCCCATAGACTCGATGTCAGCGCGTGCCATGTCGGGGTTACCGCCCACGTACTCGCCTACGGTGACCTCAAGCGTTGCAAGGTCCTCGGCTGTATACTGCTGCTCAATGCCGAGATAAGGCAGTATGGTGGAAAGGAGGCTTGAAATATAAGGTGCGGCAACAACGCTTCCGTATACCGCGCCCTGCATCGGCTCGTCAACGATAATGATCGCCGCGATCTGCGGGTCGTCCGCAGGTGCATACGCCGCGCATGAGCCGACACGGAGGGTTTCATTTCCATCCTCGTCCTTTTTGTCCTTTTTCTCGGAGGTACCGGTCTTGGCGGCTACCTTGTATCCCTTAACGTATGCGTTCTTTGCACCGCCGTTTCCGGATACACCGTCCTCAAGGACGGCTGTGATGCTCTCGCACACCTCGGTACTGATGACCTGACGCTTTACGGCAGTATCGTAAGACTTGATAACGGTGCCGTTTTCGTCCACGATCTCCTTGAGGAGGTGAGGAGTCACAGCATATCCGCCATTGGCAATTGTAGAAATTGCTGTGAGCTGCTGAATGGGAGTTGTCTTAAAAGTCTGACCGAAGGAGTATACCGCAAGGCTGACGTTGTCGAACGCCTTTTTGGAAGCGAAGATACCGCCCGCTTCCGCAGGAAGGTCGATTCCCGTGGTGGATGTATATCCGAATGCCTCATAGTAATCGTAGAATTTCTGCGTGCCGATACGTGCGGCTACCTGCATCAAAGCAGGGTTGCAGGACTGCTGAAGTCCGTATCGGTAAGGAAGAGTACCGTGACCGCTGTGATCGTGGCAGTGTATGGGATACGGCCATCCGTCCACGTTCCAGAATCCCGGACAATTGAAGGGAGTGTCAAATGTTACTACCTTTTCTTCAAGCGCCATGGCTGTAGTGATTATCTTGAAGGTGGAGCCGGGCTCGTAAAGCTCGGTTATAGCCTTGTTTTTCCACATGGTGAACAGAAGATCGCCGGATTTTTTCTGATATTTTTCGTCGTCTTCCGTAAGGCCTTCCTTCAGAGCGTATTCGGCAAGCTCATTTACAGAGT
Organism: Clostridia bacterium; assembly: GCA_017440665.1. Taxonomy (GTDB): domain Bacteria; phylum Bacillota; class Clostridia; order Oscillospirales; family CAG-272; genus RUG11130. The sequence goes on along the minus strand of JAFSGU010000017.1, from coordinate 4,297 downwards.
CCTCGTCAAGTCTGTACGGATCGTTCAGGTCAAAGTTCGGGTAAGTCGCCATACCCAGAATACCGCCCGTGTTGACGTCCATAACGATTCCCGTTACGCGGTTGCCCGCCGCGGAATCGTAGTAGGTCTTTTCAAGCTGAGCTTCAAGGGCACTCTGGATGTACTTATCGAGAGTGGTGACGATGCCGTTACCGTTTTCCTCGGAGATGTACGCTTCGTACTCGAAGGGCATATCGTTATTCTTGGCGTCGTGTGCCTGAACGTACTTGCCGCTCTTGCCTTCCAGAACGTTATTGTAGTATGCTTCAAGTCCTTCTCTTCCCACGCCCTCAGAATTTGTAAATCCGAGGATATGGCATGCAAGGTCGCCGTAGGGATAGTATCTTTTCGAGGATTCCACGTCGTAGATCTGATCGGTCAGCTTATACTCCGCCACAAATTCACGGATCTTGTTGTTGACCTCTTCGTCTACCTCTTTTTTGACCACCTCGTACTTACGGGCGACGTTAGCCATCTTCTTCAGGATATCCGATTCCTCAACGTCAAGAGTATAGGCGAGATACCTTGCTACGAAAACGTCGGTCTCGGTGCCTGTATAGGACACCTTGCCGTCCTCGCTGGTCCATTCGTATTTCACGTCGTTTTCCGTCTTATCGTCGGAATTGAGCTTTTTTATCTCCTCATTACGTGCGTTGATATGATGAGGAGAGATGATCACGTTGTATACCGACTTATTTGCGGCAAGAACTACGCCGTTGCGGTCGGTGATAACACCTCTCTCGGGATTCACGCTGGTCTCTGTGGTAAGCTGGCTGAGCACCAGAGACTTATACAGATCATGGTCCACAAGCTGATATTTTACAAGGGAGCCTATTACGAGCAGACCGAGAACCGAAAGAAGCCCGAAGGAGATAAGTATTCTTTTGTAGGTTTTATAATCAATTCTGTTGTTTATCTTCTTTTTCACCGTTTTCACCTATGATTGTGCATCCGTCCTTCCGCTGTACCGATATAAGATATTTACGCACAGCAGGGGAAATATATACCGAAAAAACCAAAGCGCACCCGTAAAAGTGCGCCGATTCCACGGGTGGGGACACCCGTAACATTTATCCTTATTTAATATAATCGTAGAGATCGTCGAAAACAGCAGTTACAGCAGAAAGCATACCGCCCGTAAATCCTGCACCTGACGTCTCCTCGTCGGCTTCAAGGACAATGCTGTCGCCCTCTGAAAGGGTTATGTACTTTTTCTGAGCTGAGCCCTCTTTGATCATGTGATACTCGTCTATCGCAAGCTGTTCGATCAGGTCAAGGTTGTTCTTTTCCTCAAGCATGAGCGTGAGCTTTGCCTTGCGGGCATTAGCGGCAGAGATCTGCGCTTCGATGTCAGCAAGCTCAGAATTCACCTCGGATATCTTTGCGAAGCTGAATACCATAGCAAGAAGGAGCACGAATGCTACAGCCACGGAAAGGATGAATCTGAAGGGAAGCTTGCCCTTTTCAACCTTTATCTCATTTCTGCGGAAGGATTCCTCAGCGAGGCGTTCAGCCTCCTTCATCCTCTTCTTTTCTTCCTTCTTTGCGGCGCGGAGCATACGCTTGTTCTCAGCCTCTTCGCGCTTCATGCGCTCGATCTGAGCGCGTCTGCGGCGGCTTTCCTCAGCGGCGCGTCTTTCAGCCATGATCTCCTCACGGATGCGGCGGCGCTGCTCTGCCTCGCGTCTCTGTCTCATCGCTTCTCTTTCGGCGGGAGTATACGCTCTGCCACCTCGGGGATGGGCATTTCTTCCGTAGCCTGCGTTGCCGTATGCAGACGCATTGCTGTAGCCGTAATCTCTGTCTGTATTCTGATAATTCACGACCTTCATCCCCTTTCGTTCAGATTTTGTAATAAGTCCGCCGTCACGGCGTATATATTTAATGAAGTATTGTGTCAGAGCTTTTCGCATACCCTAAGCTTTGCGCTTCGGGCTCTGGGATTTTCTTCTATCTCCCCGTCTGTAGGAAGAATGGGCTTTTTGGTGAGCAATCTCACCTTAGGCTTGTTGCCGCACACGCACACGGGAAACTCGGGCGGACACGTGCATCCTTCGGCTAAGGACGCCATGGTCTGCTTTGTGATCCGGTCCTCAAGCGAGTGGAAGGTGATTACAGCGGCTCTGCCGCCGGGTCTCAGTCTGCGTACCGCCTCTTCTATGGAGGGACGGATAACGTCAAGCTCACGGTTGACCTCTATTCTTATCGCCTGGAAGGTCCTTTTTGCAGGATGCTGTGCTTCCTTATACTTTGCCGCGGCGGGCATCGCGCCCTTGATCACGTCGGCAAGCTCAAGTGTCGTTTCAATAGGCTTTACGCTTCTCTTTTTCACGATGGCGGCTGCTATCTTTCCCGCGAACTTTTCTTCTCCGTAGGCAGAGATGATACGTCTCAGCTCACCTTCGGTGTAGTTGTTCACAACAAACGCCGCGTCAAGGGTAGCTGACCTGTCCATCCTCATATCGAGAGGCGCGTCGTTCATATATGAAAAACCTCTTTCGGCTTCATCAAGCTGATAAGAGGAAACGCCAAGGTCCCACATAACTCCGTCTATACTGTCGATGCCAAGGCTGTCGAGAGCGGCACCGATGGAGGAAAATTCGGTCTTTACAAGAGTAACGCGGTCGGCGTAAGGTTCAAGTCTTTTCGTGCAGGCTGCAAGGGCGTCGTCGTCACGGTCGAGGCATATGAGTCTCGAGCCTTCGGGAAGTCTTGACGCGATACCGAAGGAATGTCCGCCGCCACCGGCAGTACAGTCCACGTATATTCCGCCTCTTTCGGGAGACAGCGCTTCCATGCACTCATCAAACAGTATCGATTTGTGTTTGAATTCCATATTCTCTCACCCTCATCACAGGCCGAGCTTTGCAAGTATCTCAGCGAAGTTCTCGGGTTCATCCTCAAGGTTCAGCTCGTTCCATCTTTCCTCTGACCAGATCTCAACGTACTTACCGCAACCAACGGTAACCACGTTCTTGGAGATGCCTGCGAACTCGATCATCTTCTGAGGAATGAGTATTCTTCCCTGAGAGTCGGGCTGTACCTGATGTGCATTAGCACAGATATATCTTGCGGCAACCTTTGCTTCACTCTTGGTGAGAGTTTCAAACGTTGCTGTGTATTTGAGCCATTCTTCTTCGGAGTAAAGGCAAAGACACTTGTCGGTGTCCTTGATGATAGTGATGTTTGCACCAAGCTGTTCCTTGAGCTTTGCAGGAATTATCAGCCTGTTTTTTGTATCTATTGAATGTTCATATGTACCCATTAACATGGCTGATCCCTCCCTTTCACTACACTTTGTGGCACTTTCCCCCACTTTCTATATAATTATATATCATACTTGAGTAAATAGCAAGTGTTTTACAGAAAAAAATTCAGTTTTTTTTCGCATTTTTTACTCTTTCTTTCTCATTTCCGCCAAAATCTACAGCAAAGTGCTACAAGTCTCGCAGATAAATTATGAATTTCCTTATTTTTCCACAAAACGGGTGTTCGGAGTATTCCCCGCCACCCGTTTTTCTTCGCTGACATTTTCCACTTAATTCCAATATTGCCGTGTGTTTTTTTGCTGTCAAAGGCACCCTCCTGCAACGGAAAGGGACAGCGTTTTACGGCGGATGATATTTCTCCGCTTGGGTCACATCCCACGCACTACGGGTTCGGATATCGGGTGTGAGACCTTCGCCCTGCTTTGTAGCCGTGGCGGAGGGTTATCTCTGACGCGGTAGGGGACGACGTCCCCGGCGTCCCGTTCGTAGGAATATAGCCAGATTTTATGTCTGTAATCCTTCGTTTCGGGACGCATCGTTTGCTTAGCAAACAGTGACGCCGTCCCCTACGTTTCCATTTGCGTTTTGCCGATTATTTTTCTAAATGCGACAGCCCCATAAGCGGTGGTTATTCTCTCTATCGCGCACCTCACACGAACTGCACGGATACCGACGAACGCCACTTTTTTAATAAAATTCGATTTGCGGAGCAAATCTACCGAAACTCTTACCTCTTACCTCTTACCTCTTCCCTTCTCTCTTCCCCCCCGCTGCTACCGACGCGCGTCCGCCTTAATATGCCTTTCCAAACGAGACAAGGTGTCGCCGCATCGCCACGCAAAAGGAGCTGCCCTATTTAGATGCAGAAGTCGTGATTTTGTTCTCGCCCTGTTACTCGGTACGGTAGAGAGCAAAATCGCGGCTAAAAAGACACATAAAATGGAGAAATCCGCCGAAAAAAATCGGCGGATTTCCACTTTAATGGCTAT
>JAFSGU010000016.1 GCA_017440665.1 Clostridia bacterium | reverse complement strand
GGATGGGATCCCCACCTCATGGTCTTCCGAAAATATAGTCGCCTGCTCTCGCTTCGGTACACTCAACTCGTTAAACTCCTTATTTTCGTTACTCACTTCGCCAAAACGATACTTAATCGTTTTGGCTCGTTCCCCTCCGAGTTATGAGCGCGGGCTCACAACCTACGAAGCTCATGAGGCGCAAGTCTATCTTCATAAGAACAAAAAAGGAACGCGATTGCGTTCCTTCTTGTTCTTGCGGGGATGGGATTTGAACCTCATGACCTCCGGGTTATGAGCCCGACGAGCTACCAAGCTGCTCTACCCCGCGATATTCAATTGATGGGACTAAAATATGCCGGACACCGGGCTCGAACCGGTACGAGTATTGCTACTCACGGGATTTTAAGTCCCGGGCGTCTGCCTATTCCGCCACTCCGGCATTTACAGATAGCCCCGCACTCTTTCGGTGCTCATATATTATAGCAGATGTCGGCTTCTTTGTCAACCCCTTTTTTAATTATTTTTATTATTTCCCGTTTTTCCTCCGTCATACCGTATATACCGTGTTTATTGCTTGTTTATCACCTCATTTTCACTGTATGTTCACTTTTGTTTTATTGACTTTGCGTTGTTTTTATGGTAAACTAGAAACGATATACTTTCCATAGGTGTTTTACATACCCGCGAAAGCATAATTGAACTGCCCGCACGGCAGATTGGAGATTTTTATGGACGAAAACAAAAAGAACAACGATAATTACGAAAACCTCTTCAGTACAGCGGCGGATGACATTGACGCATCCGTATCCGAAGAGAACGCGGATGTCGCTGAGGCGGAGTGCCCTGTCACCGAGTACAGTGACGACACCGCTGACGCGGATAACGCGACCGATCCCGAAGTGCTTGACGACGATGACGATGAGGAAGACGAATACGATGAGGAAGACGCAGAGCTTGAGGCAAGAATCCTCGGAGTTGAGAAAAAGGACAAGCCCAAGAACACTGTCACAAACACCATCCTCATTATTCTCGGCCTGGCAGTCATTATCGGATGCATCGTATTTTTTGCTCTGAGCGGCAAGGACGGACAGACTCAGGACGGTGACGGAACAGGCACGTCCGCGACCACTACCGATCCTTCCCAGAACACCACCGTGCAGAACTTCATTCCCGGCGGTGACGAAAACGCTGACGTAAAGTCCGTTTACACCGAAAACTTCGCATTCACCAATGCTGAGATCTCTTATGCGGTCATGTCCTCCTACCAGAACCTTATTTACAACTATCAGTATTACGGCGGCGCTTCTGCTCTGGGTATCGACACCACCAAGTCTCTCAAGGAGCAGCCCTGCTCATTCATGGCAGAGGGAAAGACATGGTTCGACTACTTCCTCGAGAGCACTCTTGAGACCGTCAACGAGGTCCTTTCCATTTGCGAGGCCGCAAAGGCAGCAGGCTTTGAGATGCCCGATGACGTGAAGACGTCCATCGATTCCGCTCTCGACAGCTTCGAGTCATCTGCAACTCAGGCGGGCATGACTGTTGAAGAATACTTCAGACAGAACCTGGGTGAGGTAGTTACCCCCGACGTTCTCAGAAGCCTTCTTGAAAAATCCTACTACGCGCAGGCTTACATCAACTACTGCGTAGAGCAGATCGACGTCAGTGACGCGGCTCTCGAAGCGGCGTACGACGCTGATCCCAACACTGCAGACACCGTAGACTTCGTTATTTTCTACCTTGATCCCCAGAGCCTTATCTCCGACAGCAAAGATTCGTCTGCTGAGACAGACACGTCTGCTGAGACCGAGACCTCTGCAGACAGCGAAGACGACGCTCAGGCTAAGCTTGACATCGCAATGAACAAGTGCCGCGTGGAGGCAACCGAGATCGCCAAGGCCGAAACCAAGGATGATCTTATCGCCGCTGCAAAGAACACCTTCTCTAAGGTATTCAAGCTGGAGGATTCCGATATAGACACTCTCGTTCAGTCTGCAGAATACACCGATCAGGCGTATGCAGGCGACGTGGTTACGAAAAAGATCTTCTCACTTAAGGACGGCGAGACCTTCGTTGTCGAAGACGAGACTGACGGCGTCGTATACGTAGGTATGCTCATAAAGAGAAACGGCAGAGACGAGTCTTCCGCTACGAGAGACGTGCGTCACATCCTCTTCAAGCGCGACACATACGGAGACGACACCAAGGCTAAGGAAGTATACGACAAGTGGGTCACCGACGGAGCAAAGCTTGAGGATTTCATAACACTTGCGGCTGAATATTCCGAGGATCCCGGCTCTGCGAAAAACGGCGGTCTTTACGAGGGCGTTGCACCCGGTGAGATGGTAGACGAATTCAACGACTGGCTCTTCGACTCCGAAAGAGTAGTGGGCGACCACGCTATCGTTGAGACTGCAAACTTCGGCTGGCACATCATGTACTTCGAGGCTGACGGCGAGCCCGCATGGAAGGCAGCTGTCAAGACCTCCCTTCAGAATGCTGAAAGCGAGAGAGTGGCAACGTCCGCTACCGAGACGTACAAGCCCACCGTTGACGAGGCAGTTCTTGAAACAGTTCCCGCATAAAACGACTCTTACCCATCACGGCACATGCCGTGATGGGTATTTTACTTCGTCACTCCGCGCCCAGGCCGAAGCTGATGGTGATAGCGTGGTTCACCTCTCCCATTGTCTCGTCGTCAAGGTGACCCATCCTCTCGCCAAGGCGTTTTTTGTCTATCGTCCGTATCTGCTCAAGAAGTATCACCGAATCCTTTTGCAGACCCGCCCTTTCCGCATATATGTCTATATGTGTGGGAAGGCGGGTCTTGCTCATCTTGCTCGTTATCGCCGCCGCAATAACGGTGGGACTGTATTTGTTCCCCACGTCATTTTGTACTATGAGAACGGGTCTCATCCCGCCCTGCTCGCTTCCCACCACGGGGCTGAGATCCGCATAATATATATCACCGCGCCTGATATTCAAGAGTGTGACCGTTCCTTTCCGCGGAGGCGTCTCCGCTTTTTCCGTTATGATAAACTTCCGTTTGCAGGTGCGTACCCCTGCAACTTCATTATATTCAGGTTTGCCTTTTTGTGTGATGTATCGCCGTGCAGAGCACAGCGTCAGAATCCGAAGGACATTCCGCCGCACTCGTACGACGGGGTAAAGGCTGAACTTTTCCCTGCGGCTGTTGAAAAGTATACGGCGCCGTTTGTGGGATCTCGTCCGTCAAGCGCCTCGTCCACAGCCTTTTTCGCTATCCTGTATTTCCTGCTGTTTTCAAAGCCATCGGGAAGAGTACCCGTCACCTTTCCCGCAAGCACCGACGAAAAATCCCCCGATTCAAACACGACTCCTCTGAGCCCGCGAGGGAAGTAAGGGTCTTCAACTCTGTTCAGCACCATGGCGGCGAAGCACACCTGAGTCATGTACGGAAAACCGCCCGCCTCGCTTGCCACAAGATGGATGAGCAGAGAGATGTCGTCCTCACCCGTTACGTCCTCGATCCGGGACAGGGCGGGCACGGGAACGTCTTCGCCCAGAAGGGAAAACGCTCCTGCCGCCGTCGATATTCCGTCAAGCTTTGCGTGAGCGTTCCCGCATGATGCGATGCTCAGCGCGCATACTATTATTATGGTACAAAAGACGGTCCTTTTCATGATCCGCTCACCGTTTCGGAAGTACCAGAGAGATGATAAGTGCCGCCACCGCCGCCAGGACTACAAGGATAATAATGACCCATACGATGCTGAAGCCGCCCTCGTTTCCCGTGTCCTTGCCGTCGTCTTCAATGACGCCGTTCTCGTCGGTGCTTACGTTGCCGTCGTAACCGTCTGCCGTGCCGTCGTTCGCGGCGTTTTGCGTGTCTTTTCCGTTCGTCCCGGTTTCTGCACCGTTTATCACTTCATCTGCCGCATTGCCAATGCCTTCAGCCGCGTCACCAACAGCGTCGCCCACACCGTTTACCACTTCGTCTGCCGCATCGCCGACACCTCGGGCGAGGCTTTCCGCGCCGTTTACCACACCTTCCGCCGCGTCCTCGATACCGCCTGAGATACCGTCCGCGCCGTTTGCCATCCCGTTTCCGTCAGAGGCGGTGTTTCCCGACGGGCTTCCTGCCGAAACCTCCGCTCCCGCCGCTCCGGGAGTTCCCACCATGCCCTCGCCCTGTGCGTACACGGGAGCGCAAAGAAGCACGGCGGTCAAAACGCCGGCGAGAAATAACGCAAATATTTTTCTTCTGTTTTTCATGCTTTCATGTCCTTTCCTTGGTCTCGGTAATAGTTTGTACCCCATGGGCAAAATTATTCACGTCAAGCATTTGCAGAGACGAAAAAAATAAGCACTCCGCCTCTGCATATATCCTGCTGCAGTCACTTTAACGGAGGGCAAATCAAACAAATTTGCACAATTTTCTTGACACAGAGCGCGTAATGATGTATATTTATTATAGATTTATATAGAATCGGTGTATTGTGCGATTTTATGTGCATTTATAATTTTGAAAGGAAAAAAATCATGAAAAACAAGCTGACAGCTTTGCTTCTCATCACGGCAATGCTCCTCTCCGTCATTCCCTTTACAGGGGTCGCGGCTGAGTCTTACGACGTTACTCTTACCGACCGTGAGTACGTAGACTCAGCCTCCGTTTACAAGGACGTAGCACAGGGTGCGTGGTACTGCTCCGCAGTAGATTACGTATCCACCTACGGTATTATGGGCGGTGCGGGAAGCGCAGACACGTTTAAGCCCTCCGATCTTTCGACCCGTGCCATGATCGCGGTCATCCTTCACCGTATCGAAGGAGAACCTGCGGCTGCTGAAAAGGCGCCCTTTACCGACGTTACGGCAGATTGGTGCCGCCCCGCCATAGACTGGGCGTACGAAACGGGAGTAGTCAAGGGCAGCTCTGCTACTACGTTCAATCCTAACGGAAACATAACGAGGCAGGAGCTTCTCACCATGCTCTACCGCTACGTTGAATATAAAGGACTTGACAAAACAGGCGTGGGCGACTTAGAGGAATTTCCCGACTATAAGCAGGTAGCGGACTGGGCGTGGGAAGGACTTGCATGGGGCGTTTGTCAGGGATTTGTCCGCGGCAGAGGCTCGGGTGACAGCGTTACCCTTGCTCCCGCAGGTAACAGTCAGCGCGACGAGATGGCTACAGTTTTCCTCCGCTTCTGCGAAAAGTACGACCTTGTGGAAGAGGCGGACGTTACCATCGACGATATTTTTGCTGACCTTAGATCAAACAGAGTTAAAAAGGTCATTTTCGATGCCGATTCAGGCAACGAGATGGACGATCAGTATGCTCTCGCCTATGCGGTAGCATCCGAAACCATGGACGTGCTTGCCGTTAATGCGACTCTGTTCCTCAACACAGCCCTTGTTCCCACCTTCGAGGAAGGTATGATGGAGGGCTACAGAGAGAACAAGCGTATTCTTGACGCCATCGGTCACAACGATATCCCTCAGTTCAAGGGTTGTGCCGAGCCTATCACCAAGTCTCCCGGATACTCACCCGTTGCAAGCGAGGCATCCGACAACATCATAAAGACCGCAAACGCATCAAGCGAGATCATCTACGTCGTAGCTACGGGCGCTCTCACCAACGTTGCCTCAGCTATCCTGAAGGACCCCACTATCACGGGTAAGATATGCGTGGTCTGGATGGGCGGCGGCGGACAGGGCACCGGCGACGGCGGCGGATTCAACAGCGGACAGGATTACAAGGCGGCTCAATTCGTGCTGAACAGCGGTGTTCCCTTCGTTATGCTCCCCGGTGCGGGTCCCAAGGGCGGCGGCACCGACGCGCTGAAGGGCGACAAGGCTCTTCTTGCAGAGGCTTTCCCCGGAGACGACACGCTCAGTACACTCTTCCGTGAGACACTCCCCCGCGAGTGTGATCCCGAGCATTTTGATGCAGACACCAACTACACCGGCGAGGGTAAGTGGTGGCACATTTTCTGGGACCTTGCGGCAGTTGCTCTCTTTGAGTGCAACGATGGCATGGACCTTGAGATCATCACCGCACCCCGCATCAGAAACGACATGAGCATGGCGGAAAACGAGGCGGGACGCCACAAGATCATCTGTATGAACAGCCTTGACGTAGACGCAGTTTTCGATCAGGCGTTCGGATACATAAGCGATCTTATTGCCGTACATAACTTCAAGCCCATGACCATCGAAGAGATACTTGCGGACATCAAGTCAGACAGAGTAAAAAAGGTCATCTTTGATGCCGATGCAGGCAACGAGATCGACGACCAGTACGCATTTGCGTACGCCCTGGGAAGCGATAAGATAGACGTTGTCAGTGCGAGCGCGTCTCAGTTCTGGAATACCGCCCTTGTTCCCACACGCGAGGCGGGAATGCTTGAGGGATATAACGAGTTAAAGCGCGTGCTGGGCCTCGTAGGCAGAGAAGACGTGCCCGTTTACAAGGGCTGCGGCGACAGCGTTACCAAATCAGGCGACGACGGTGTGGGTCTCCCCACGGTAAAGCCCATAAACAGCGATGCTGTTGACAATATCATAAACACTGCAAAAGCGTCGGGCGAAGTGGTTTACGTGGTGGTTTCCGGATGCGCTACGAATATCTCCTCAGCTATCGCAAAGGATCCGTCCATCAAGGACAAGATCTGCGTTATCTGGCTGGGTTCAAACCACGTGGACTACGGCGGAGCGGATGAATTCAACATGGGTCAGGACAGGACCGCAGGCAGATACCTGATGAACTGCGGAGTAAACCTTATCTGGCTCCCCGCGATGAGCAAGGACAGCACCAAGGGAACACAGTCTCTCAAGTCTGACAAGGCGTTCTTACAGCAGAGCTTTACAGGTACGGATGCCGCAAGCCGTTACTTCAGAGAGGAGCTTGCCCTTGAGCACGACGGCTCGTACGATTCCGACGGATGGGTACATACCTTCTGGGACGTAGCGGCGGTTACGGTCCTTGACAGACCCGACCTTTGCTCCTTCAGCATCGTGACCTGTCCCCGTGTACGCGGTGACGGGACCTTCGATACATCCGACAACAGCCGACACAAGGTTATAATTCTTGACAAGCTTCAGCCCGTCCCCGCGCTGAATGTCATGGCGGAGACGATAAACTCACTTATCAAGTAAATTTCAAAGATAAATAAAAGAAAGGTACAAAGACATTATGATGACACTTGAACAGATCATAGCCGACATTAAGTCAGACCGAGTTAAAAAAGTTATCTTCGATGCCGACGCGGGCAACGAGATAGACGACCAGTATGCCATCGCGTATGCTCTCTCATGCGAGAACATTAAGGTCCTTTCAATGAGCGGAGCACACTTCAAGAACGAAGTACTCGTTCCCAACCGTTATGAGGGAATGATGGAGAGCTGGCGCGAGATCATCCGCGTGGAAAAGCTTTTAGGCATCGACGACGTTCCCGTTTACAAGGGATGCACCGACGCTCTTAAGGTAGCCGTGGACGGCTCGATCCCCGAAGTTATTCCCGAGGACTGCGAGGCTGTCGACAACATCATCAAAACTGCTGACGAGGCTGACGAGCTTATCTATATCATGGTAACGGGTACTGCTACGAATATTGCATCTGCTATCGCAAAGGCTCCCCGCATCAAGGATAATATCTGCGTTATCTGGCTTGGCGGCAACTGCCTCGACGACGGATGCGCAAACGAGTATAACTACGGTCAGGACCCTGCCGCAGGAAAGTATCTCTTCACATGCGGAGTACCGCTGGTATGGCTTCCCGCCATCAGTCCCGACAAGACAAAGGGAACACAGTGCCTCGTTGAGGACCGAGTTTTCCTTGAAAAGGGTTTCCCCCGTCTTGACCCCGCAAGCAATTACTTCCGCATCGACCTTCCCATGGAGCACGATCCCGAGTATTACCCCACCGACACAAACTACACGGGCGTCGGCAAGTGGTGGCACATTTACTGGGACGTTGCGGCTCCCGCGATCCTTCACACCCCCGAAAACGCGGAATTTCAGATAGTTGACGTACCCCGCATCAAGGGCGACGACAATTACGCATTCGGAGAGGGTAACACAAAGGCGATCTACGTTGAAAAATACAACGCGGCTCCCATCCTTAAAAACATGATCGACGGTATCAACTCTCTTATAAAATAAAAAGGCTGTTTTACAAAACAGCGGAACGGAGTAAGAAATGACGATTCACGAAATTCTCGCCGACGTTAAGTCCGACCGTGTGAAAAAGGTCATTATGGACTGTGACGCGGGCAATGAGATAGACGACCAGTACGCGATTGCATACGCCCTCGGCTGTGACAAGCTTGACGTAATCGGCGTAAGCGCTGTGCTGTTCTTCAACGCGGCTTTGGTCAAAAGCTTTGAAGAGGGAATGATGGAAAGCTACAGGGAGATACTGCGCGTATTAAAGTACGTAGGCAGAGAGGACGTACCCGCATTCAAGGGATGCACCGCCCGAGTAGACAGTCCCGACCACGACGACACCCACCCCGATATATACCCTCAGGACAGCGAAGCGGTGGATTTCATCATAAATACCGCAAATTCCTCAGACGAGATCGTCTACGTTATCGCAACGGGCGCCGTTACCAACGTTGTATCCGCCGTGGCGAAGGATCCCTCCATCAAGGACAAGATCTGTGTTATCTGGTGCGGAGCAAACTGTCTTGAGTTCGGTGCAGGCGGTGAGTTCAACTTCCATCAGGACTTCACAGGCGGAAGATATCTGCTCAACTGCGGCGTAAACCTTATCCTTGCCCCCGCTATGGGCTACGAGGGTCACGGCACTCAGGTGCTCCGCGAGGGACGTGAGTTTATTCAGAAGAATTTCCCGGGTGACGACGAGGCGTCCACGTATTTCAGAGAGCTTCCCGCAGAGCATGACGGAGATTATAACGAGAAGCCCGACGAGTGGTCCCACGTATTCTGGGATATCGGCGGTCCCGCGATACTCGACTGCACGGAAAACGCAGAGCTTTCCGTGATCACCGCTCCCCGTATCCGCGGCGACGGCTCATACGCTCTCGGAGAAGACCGTCACGAGATCATCTACATGGAGAAACTGAATCCCGCGCCCACTCTCGACCGCGCGATGGACTGCATAAAGAAGCTTATTAAAAAATAACGGTAAACGTCAAAGGGGTGCGGACTCTCGCACCTCTTTGGCGTTTGGTGGTATTATTTATTCTTTGGGGTGGTAGATACATCCGCCAGACGGCCGATGGTCGCCCCTACGGAATCGCGGAGGTTATGCACCGTCTCTACGGCTACGAATGGACGCCCCGAAAAAATAATTTTCAATTTTCAACTTTCAATTTCAGTGAGGCTATCATGGACGAAAACAGATTTAAACGTCAACTCGATTTTATTCTCGAAATAGACCGTGAAAAAAATATTTTCCGCCAGACCCATATCACGGGGTACGAAAGGCGCGAAAACGACGCTGAGCACGCGTGGCACATGGCGGTGATGATATACCTGCTGCGCGAATACGCAAACGAGAGCTTCGACGTGGCACGGGCTATGATCATGGCTCTCATTCACGACGTGGTAGAGATAGACGCAGGCGACACATACGCCTACGACGAAGCCGCTCTCGCCACAAAGGACGAAAGAGAAAAGGCAGCGGCTGACCGAATTTTCGGCATACTCCCTCCCGACCAACGCGACGAGCTTCGTTCCCTTTTCGAGGAATTTGAAGAAGGGAAGACCCCGGAGGCTAAATTTGCCCGTACCATGGACAATTTCCAGCCGCTTCTGCTGAACGATTCAAACGACGGCGGTGACTGGCGCGAGCATGGCGTAACAAGATCCCAGATAACTCGCCGGCAGAAATACAGCCAGCTTGGCTCCGACACGATATGGGACTATACTTCCCGTATGATAGACAGAAACGTTAAGACCGGGAATATTAAGGATGAGTAAGCATTCTTCATCCGACGGACTCAGGGAAGGTGCCTTTGAATAAGAAAAAATTGTTTTTCCTCATTGACAGCAAGTACACAAATATGATATACTTATAGAAGTGGGACACGTCTCGGAAAAACCTTATGCACAGAGAGAAGCCGAATGCTGAAAAGGCTTTCATCAGGCCTCCGCAGGTACCGCCCACGCCGAATAAAACGGCTCATATTGTCACAAATTAAGTTAAAAGCTCGGGTGGAACCGTGCGGATAACGTTATGTATCCACACCCCGACGGGAGCATCTTTGTTCTTGCAAAGTGCATCTGTCTGAGGGTGTGCGCCCTCAGAAATGAGGGCTTTTCCTTTTTGTAAAAGTTCTCAAAAAAAATCGACACAGCCCAAAGCTGTGAATTCTATTCGGAAAGGATGGTATTTTGTATGCTTACCATCAAGTATGACGGCGCTGAATATTCTTTCGACGCGCCCCTGACAGTCTACGACGCAGTTGCTGCCGCAGGCCCCGTTTCCCGCGAAAACATTGCCGCTAAGGTAGGTGGCGAGGTCGTTGGAATGACTCACGTAATCGAAGCTGATGCTGAGGTACAGCTTCTCACCTTTGCTGACGCTGACGGCGCTCGTGTGTTCCGCCACACCGCGTCCCACGTTCTCGCACAGGCTGTAAAGACACTTTACCCCCATGCGAAGCTTACCATCGGTCCCGCTATCGACGACGGATTCTACTATGATTTCGACATCGAGCCTGCGCTCACTCCCGACGATCTTCCCAAGATCGAATCCGAAATGAAGAAGATCGTAAAGGCTAACCACAAGCTTGAAAGATTCACTCTCCCCCGCGAGGAGGCTATCGCGTTCATGGAGGAAAAGGAGGAGCCCTACAAGGTAGAGCTTATCCGCGATCTTCCCGAGGATGCTGTTATCTCCTTCTATCGCCAGGGCGACTTCGTTGACCTTTGCGCAGGTCCCCACCTCTTTACAACAGGCGCTGTTAAGGCATACAAGCTCACCGCTTGTACCGGTGCTTATTGGAGAGGCAAGTCCGACAACAAGATGCTCTGCCGTGTATACGGTACCGCATTCCCCGCAAAGGACGCGCTCAACGCATACCTTGCACAGATCGAAGAGGCTCGCAAGCGCGACCACAACAAGATCGGCCGTGAGCTTGGCTACTTCACCACCGTTGACACCGTAGGTCAGGGTCTTCCCATCATGCTTCCCAAGGGCTCCAGAGTTATCCAGCTTCTCCAGAGATGGATCGAGGACGAAGAGCAGAAGCGCGGATATCTTCTCACAAAAACTCCTCTTATGGGTAAGAGAGAGTTCTTCAAGATCTCCGGTCACTGGGATCACTACCTTGACGGTATGTTCGTTATCGGCGATCCTTATGACGAGGAAAAGGTATGCTTCGCGCTCCGTCCCATGACCTGTCCCTTCCAGTATCAGGTATTCCTCAACAAGAGACGTTCTTACAGAGAGCTTCCCATGAGACTTGGCGAAACATCCACCCTCTTCCGCAACGAGGATTCCGGTGAGATGCACGGTCTTATCCGTGTTCGTCAGTTCACAATTTCCGAGGGACATCTTATCCTCCGTCCCGATCAGCTCGCTGAAGAGTTCAAGGGATGTCTTGAGCTTGCGAAGTACGTTCTCGAGACCGTTGGTCTTTGGGAGGACTGTACCTTCCGCTTCTCACAGTGGGATCCTAAGAACACATCCAAGTACGAGGGTACTCCCGAGCAGTGGGATGAGGCTCAGCGCGTAATGGGCGAGCTTCTCGACGACCTTCTCGGCCGCGAAAACTACGCTATCGGTATCGACGAGGCTGCCTTCTACGGTCCTAAGCTTGACATTCAGTGCAAGAACGTATTCGGCAAGGAGGACACCATCGTTACCATCCAGATCGATATGCTCCTCGCCAAGAAGTTCGGCATGGAATACGTTGACAGCGATAACAGCATGACAACACCCTACATCATCCACAGAACATCTCTCGGATGCTACGAGCGTACGCTCGCACTTCTCCTTGAGAAGTATGCAGGTGCGCTCCCGCTGTGGCTGTCTCCCAACCAGGTAACCGTTATCCCCGTATCTCTTGCGTTTAACGACTACGCACAGAAGGTAAAGGATGCGCTCACCGCTATCGGCGTACGCGCAGAGGCAGAGCTTGGTACAGACACAATGAAGTACAAGATCCGCGCAGCTCAGCTTGAAAAGACTCCTTATATCGTTATCGTAGGCGAGAACGAGATGAACACCGAGTCCGTTTCCGTAAGAGCAAGAGTTGAGGGTGAAGGCGGCGTTATGTCTCTCGAGGACTTCAAGGCTAAGCTCCTTCGCGAGATCGCTGAAAAGAAGAGATAAGTCTCAGCATAGATATTCACAAATTAAAGTTGAAAAAAATCATCTGATGTAGTATAATAAAGATGATAAAAAATATTTTCCGGAAAATAAACCGGTAGTTTTGCGAAAGCAAAACAGAAAGGAACGTATTATGAGAATCGGTACACATTTTGCTTACTGGGGCAGAACCTGGTCCGTTGACTACATCGAGCTTTGCAAGAGAGCAAAGGCTTGCGGACTTGATATCCTCGAGGTAGGCGCAGGCGACCTCCTTAACATGAGCGACGCTGAGATCGAAGAGCTCCGCGTTACCGCTAAGGACCTCGGCCTTGAGATCTCCGCTAACCTCGGCCCTCCCAAGGATAAGGACATTTCCAGCGCAGATCCCGAAGTAAGAAAAGCAGGCGTTGAGTTCCTCTGCGGAATCCTCGACCAGATGGTTAAGCTCGACTGTAAGATCCTCATCGGTGCTTGCTACAACCACTGGCCCTATGATTTCGTTGACATCGACAAGGAAGCTCTTTGGGCACGCGCGGTTGAATGCATGAAGATCGTTGGTGACCATGCTGACAGCCTTGGTCTTACCATCGCTCTCGAGATCCTCAACCGCTTTGAGTCCTGCATCCTCAACACCGTTGAGGAAGGACTTAAGTTCTGTGCTGACGTTGGTAAGAACTCCGTTAAGCTCCTTCTCGACACCTTCCACATGAACATTGAGGAAGACAACATCGGCGACGCTTTCCGTCTCGCAGGTGACATGGTTGCTCACGTTCACGTTGGTGAGGCTAACCGTAAGCTCCCCGGCACAGGCAGAAACATGCCCTGGGCTGAGATCGGCCAGGCTCTTAAGGATATTAACTATAAGGGCATGGTAGTTATGGAGCCCTTCCTTCTCGACAAGGGTGAGGTAGGCGACGCTATCAAGGTATGGCGTGACCTTTCCGGCGGCGCAGACGACGCTAAGATGGACGAAATGATGACAGAGTCCGTTAAGTTCCTCCGCAGCCTCGAGGCGTAAAAAGGGGTTACGGGGAAACGGGTCGCTTTTAAAAAAGCTCCGCAAAACTTTTGAACATGAATTTATTTGGTTGTAGCCGGATAGATACATTAATTTCGAAGTTAAGCTGACGTTTGTGCTAACTCTATGTAGAAAATAGCACAAACGGTTCAGCTATATAAATACTGTCCCAAAGTTTCTTTGCTGCTTTCTTTCCCAAAGAGGGAGTATGTTCGTACGTACTCTCCGTAGAAAATAGCACAAACAGTTCAGCTACATAAATACTGTCCCAAAGTTTCTTTGCTACTTTCTTTCCCAAAGAAAGTAGGTAAAAAAATAAATATCCGAAAGGAAATATATATCATGATTTGGACAATGGGCGAAATGATCGTTGAGATCATGCGTGACAAGGTTGACCAGCCTCTTGACAAGGCAGGAGTATTTCTCGGTCCTTACCCCAGCGGCGCACCCGCTATCTTCATTGACACAGCGGCACGTCTCGGTCAGAAGGCAGGCATCATCAGCGGAGTCGGCTGTGACGACTTCGGTAAGAATCTTCTTGACAGACTGAATGCAGACGGTGTTGACACGTCTCTCGTGCTTCAGGATCCCACCTGCTCCACAGGTTGTGCGTTCGTAATGTACTTCTCCGACGGTGAGAGAAAGTTCATCTTCCACATCGGCAACACCCCTGCAGCTAAGGCAAAGGCTCCCGAGACCGTACCCGCGGCTGACTTCTTCCACGTAATGGGCTGCTCCCTTATGGCAAGCGACACCTTCGGCGCTGAGATCGTTAAGACTGCGAAGAAGTTCCGTGAAGCAGGCGCTAAGATCTCCTTTGACCCCAACATCCGTCCCGAGCTTATGAACGGTGCGGACACCCCCAAGGAGATCCTCGCTATGACCAGCGTATTCATGCCCGGCGTAGCTGAGCTTAAGATGATGGCAGGTTGTGACACGGTTGAAGAGTCTGTTGCAAAGCTCTTTGAAAATCCCGTACTCGAGATCATCGCTCTCAAGCGCGGAAGCAAGGGATGCACCATCTACACAAGAGACGCAGAGCCTCTTGATTTCGGTATCTATCCCATCAAGCCCGTTGACGCTACCGGTGCCGGTGACTCCTTCGACGCGGCATTCCTCTGCGGAATCATCGACGGCAAGTCTATCCTTGAGGCTACCCGCCAGGCAACAAGCGCGGCTTCTCTCAACACAGCTGCATTCGGTCCCATGGAGGGCAAGATCTCTCCCGAGACCGTAGCTGAGCTTATCGCGGCTAACCCCCAGGTGGGCTGATAATTGAAGGTACTTCAATTATCAGCAGTGAAATATTCGCTTCGCGAATGTGAAATAGCATATGCTGTGAAATTTCTCCTGACGGAGAAGTGAAATTTTTCGTCAAAGGCGAAAAGTGAATATATAATAATGTAAAGGAATTTTTACCGATGTTTGTATCAAGTAAAGAAATGATCCGGAAGGCGAAGGCAGGCGGTTACGCTGTTCCCGCTTTCAATGCAGAAAACATGGAGATGGCTCAGGCTATCGTTGCAGCGGCTGAGGAGGCTAACTCCCCCGTTATCATCCAGACAACATCTCCCACAGTTAAGTACTTCGTTCCCACAATGACACGTGCTATCGTAGAGGAGCTTGCAAGCAAGGCTAAGGTTCCCGTAGCTCTCCACCTGGACCACTGCACAAGCTTTGACGACGTAATGGTTGCTATCCGCGCAGGTTACACATCCGTTATGTTCGACGGCTCCAAGCTTCCCTTTGAGGAGAACCTCCGTCTTACAAAGCAGGTAGTTGAGACCGCACGTCCCATGGGCGTTACAGTTGAGGCTGAGCTTGGTTGCGTCGGCGGTAAGGAAGACAACGTTTCCTCCGAGGACATCTACACCAACGTTGACGAGGCTAAGCAGTTCGCTGAAGAGACAGGCGTAGACCTTCTCGCTATCGCAATCGGTACTGCTCACGGTTTCTACAAAGGCGAGCCCAAGCTCGACTTTGACCGCATAGAGGCTATCCGCGACGTAGTTGAGGCACCCCTCGTACTCCACGGCGGATCCGGCGTTCCCGAGGCAAGCGTTAAGAAGTCTATCTCTCTCGGTATGGCTAAGGTAAACTACGCTACCGAGCTTCGCGCCGCTGCTACAAAGGCAGTTCGCGCAGTTCTCACTGACGAGAGCGTTATCGACCCCAAGAAGTACATGGGCGCGGCAAGAGAAGCTGTTAAGGCTCTCTGCCTCGAAAAGATCGACTTCTGCGGTTCCAGAGACAAGGCATAAGCCTAACATATCAGCGTAACAAAGGGCACTATCGCGTTGATAGTGCCCCCTCTTTTTTCAGTATTTTTTATTTCCGAGAAAGGATAACTACTATGGCACAGAAATTCCCCTTTACCACGTGGATATATAATCCCATCTCCGAGCTTGAGCTTGACGCTCTCGATATGTGGAAGGAAGCCGGACTTACTCACCCCATGGCTCCCCGCATCTTCAACGGCACCTCTCCCGAAGAGCTGATTCCCTGGCTCAACGTCGCTGAAAAGCTGGGTCTTAAGCTTATCGTAGGCGTACAGGGCATTAACATTCCCGACCGCGAGTCCATACCGAACTTTATCCTTACCACCGAGGGTCCCGAGGCATATGAAGCAAGATTCCGTTCAGTTTACGAAAAGCTGAAGGGTCATCCTGCCCTTTACGGATTCTACGTTGCAGACGAGCCTCTCGGACGTGACTTCTGCATGACAGTAACCGAGATCTACAAGATCCAGAAGAAGGTGGCACCCGAGCTTCACCCATTCGTAAACTACCGCGCAGAGACTCCCTTCTTTGAAGCATCCGACTTTGACGGCATGACCTTTGAAGAATGGATGGCTCATATCTCGAACGATATCGGCATCGACTTCCTTACCATGGACCTATACGGACCCATGATCAACGACGACTGCATCCCCGGATAC
This sequence comes from Clostridia bacterium, assembly GCA_017440665.1. Taxonomy (GTDB): domain Bacteria; phylum Bacillota; class Clostridia; order Oscillospirales; family CAG-272; genus RUG11130. Next base: position 3,535 of record JAFSGU010000016.1, on the reverse strand, counting down.
TTCAAGTCCATCAAGGGAATGGTTGAAGCTGCTGAAAAGGCAGGCGGCATTGACGTTTGGGCAAACCTCCTTTGCAGTGCGCACTATGCATACAGAATCCCCACCGAGGCTGAGCTCAGATGGATGGTAAATACGTCTGCCGCTTGCGGTTGCCGCGGTGTGATGTGGTTCCGTTTCTATGACAGACTTGAGGGTCACGAGTACTACGGCTCACCCATCGACGAATACGGAAACAAGACCGATGTATATTACGGTATACTCCGTGCCCAGAGACGCTTAAGCGACCACTACGGTGAGCTGCTGATGTCTCTTAAGAGAAAGAAAACCTTCCACTTCGGTGCTGACCTTGGCGCATATCCCGTATTTGACGACAACTCCCATGAGCTTATCCGTCTCAAAGGCTATGATAATGGAATCGTAAGCTTCTTTGAGGACGAAAAGGGCAGAGAATATTTCTGCATCGTCAGCTCCAACGTTAAGACTCACACTACCTTCAATATTTACTACGACACTGACAAGTGCCGTGTTACCGAGCTTATAATGAACGGTAAGAAGGAAAGCTACATGGCTCCCACAGCACCCGATGCTCCCTGGGGCGGATTCGACGTATACCCCGGTCAGATGAGATTCTTCCGCATCGACAAGAAATAAGATATGAAAATAAAGAAATTACTGTATGCAATATTATGTGCGTTGGGTAGCGGAACAGTAGGGTTCTTTGCTGGTCAGCTGTCCGAGGCATATGCATGCGTTTTGTTTGGTATAGGTGTTGGTCTGATGGTATATTCAATTATAAACTTAACCAAGTAGATCTAACTTCTCTTATTATAACAAATTATAACAAAAAAACGAGGCACCTTCCTTATGGAGGGTGCCTCTTCACATAGGTATTTTACTAAATCAAATATAATCTCCGAAATCATAGGGGAAGTTCTTAACAACGTTGTTAAGAGCCTTTGTTGCATCCGCCATGATAGCGTCGGAATCGGGGTATGTTCCCCAGATGATCTTTCTGCGGCTCTCGTCAACAGCGTATGAGCGGTCGTCGCAAAGCTTAGGTGCGGGGATAATGTCAAGCTTCATAGCGTCGGGGACGGTAAGCGCCGCAACGCCCATGTAGTCACACATTACCTTGGTCCAAGTGGGCTTAGCGAAATCTGCGTCCATAGCGTCGATTCTGGGAAGCTTGCACTTGAGAAGCTGTGCGGGAGTGTTTCTGCCCTCGATAGCGTCGATGTCGCTTCTCTTCATTTCGATCTTAACGGAGCCCACAGGATCGCAGGGAAGCATGATAAGCGGGATATCCATATCGAGAAGAAGCTGAGATGCCTTAAAGTCAGCATGCATGTTCCATTCGTGGAAGGGCTTACCTACGTACTCGTCTGTAAGGCAGTTACCGCCAAGCCAAACTACAACGATCTTGTCCATAATGGTGGGGTCAAGCAGGCACGCGTTTACAGCACTTGAGCAGGGACCCGTAGTGATGATGTAGATGGGCTCGTCGTACTTGTGAGCCATCTCGATAATAAATCTTGCAGACTGACAGTCAACCGCCTCGCCGTTATTGAATGTGATCTGCTTTTCGGGGCCCATGTTAAGGGGAAGCTCCTCGGGAGAAAGTCCGAGACCCCAATAAACCTCAGCCGCCTTACCAAGGCTGATGCGGACTATGGTGGAAGTCTTTGTAAAACGGGGCTCCGCGTAGTGAGCAACTGCGTTTACGCCGAGGACCTCTAATTTTTCGTGACCGTACGCATACGCGAGAGTGTACTGGTCGTCGATCTCCGCAGAGTAGTCGCCGTCCATAATGACCTTTTTTACTCTGTCACTTCTAATGTCTTCGAGTATCTGTTCAGGTGTCATAGTATTGTCCTTTCTTGTTTTTTATTTTACGTTCTTTTGCGTTATCTATATTATATCACGGCGTAGTAAAATTTTCAAGCGGTTCAGCAAAGCAAGTTGAAAAAGGGGAGAATGTGTGGTATAATGAATTCACAAAGTGAATTCACAGCTAAATTCGCCTTCGGCGAGCTAAATTACTTCGTAGCTAAATTCGCTACGCGAGCTAAATTGTCCCTTCGGAACAGCTTTACTGCAAATTTAATATAGCTGCGAGCCGTGCGAGCAATTTAGCTATGGAGCGAAGCGGAATAATTTAGCGTGCGAAGCACATTTAGCTGAGCTTGCTCAATTTAGCTCTATAATCCGGAGAAACCTATGAAAAAATTACTTATCCTAACCCTCGTTGCGGTGCTTTTCTTGTCAGCCTGCGTCAAGGATGCGTCTGAAAACGACGGCAACAAAGGAACGCTTTACTATACCATCGACGTTCCAACGGAAGCTCCGACGGAAGCTCCGGCCGACAGCACCGCTGTCCCCACCGATAGTATCACGGAGACCGAGCCTGCACCCACAGAGACGGAGACTGTACCTCCCGAAACCACGGAATCCACGGCTCCCGAGACCGAGCCTGTCCCCGTGAAGGTTGACGGTATAACGCTCAGCATTTATGAGTTCTGGCTGAACGTGGGCGAAAGCCATATGCCCATCGTCACCATGACCCCCGAAGACGCTCCCGACAAGGGTGAAAAATGGGAGTCATCCGATAAGACTGTTGCCACGGTCGACAAATACGGAAACATTACGGGCGTAAAGGGCGGTGACTGCACCGTGACCGTCACGTCCACCGACAACCCTGACGTGTACGCCGAAGTCAAGGTACACGTCAAGCCGGAGGAGACGGAGCCCGAGTCTGTAACGACCGTTCCTGCGGAAAGTGAGCCCGCCGAAAAGGGAGAGGTGACTGAACCTACGTACATCGGCGGTATTCTGGTAGTAAACAAAACCTACGCTCTGCCTGCCGACTACAACCCGGGTGTTGATCCTGCCGCGCAGGACGCTCTTTATCAGATGTTTGCCGATGCGGCAAAGGAAGGCATTTCCCTTTGGGTAAAGTCGGGAGTACGCACCTACGCAGACCAGAAATGGCAGTACAACGTATACGTGGAGCGCGACGGCAAAGCTCTTGCGGATACGTATTCCGCCCGTCCGGGACACTCCGAGCATCAGAGTGGACTTGGTTTCGACCTTAATTCGCTGTCCACGTCATTCGGAGAGACTGCCGAGGGTAAATGGCTTGCGGCTAACTGTCACAAGTACGGATTCATTATCCGTTACCCCGCCGGCAAGGAGAATATTACAGGATACATGTACGAGCCGTGGCACGTAAGATACGTGGGAATGGATCACGCACCCGTTATCCATGAAAAGGGCTTATGCCTTGAGGAATACTTAGGCATCACCTCACAGTATAATGATTAATGCGGGGGCTGTCGCATTTAGCGCCGAACAAAAGACACGAGGGAATTAATTGTCAAAGCCTCGGAGGGGAGCACAAGTAAATAGCCATTAAAGTGGAAATCCGCCGATTTTTTCGGCGGATTTCTCCATTTTATGTGTCTTTTTAGCCGCGATTTTGCTCTCTACCGTACCGAGTACGCCGACGAGAACAAAATCACGACTTCTGCATCTAAAT
>JAFSGU010000006.1 GCA_017440665.1 Clostridia bacterium | reverse complement strand
GTGGAAATAGCGGTCGTGCGTATGTCCACTTGCGGTGCTCATCCCAACTCACGTTTCACAGCTATGGCTACAACCTGCCCCTGCATCTCCGTCAAGTTCAATGATCCCGCAGGTGTACCGATCTCCGCTATCGTATTCGGCGGCAGACGTGCTAAGACTGCTCCTCTGGTTTACCAGTCCTTCAACTGGCAGCACGGTACATTCGTTGGTTCTATCATGGCTTCCGAGACAACAGCAGCTGCTGCAGGTGCTGTCGGCGTAGTTCGCCGTGACCCCATGGCTATGCGTCCCTTCACAGGCTACGATATGGGTGACTACTTCGCTCATTGGCTCGCAATGGGTAAGAAGATTCCCAACGCTCCCAAGATCTTCAACGTTAACTGGTTCCGTACAGACGACAACGGCAACTTCATTTGGCCCGGTTTCGGTGACAACATGCGTGTTCTCATGTGGATCCTCGACCGTTGCGCAGGTAAGGCAGACGCTGTTGAGACTGCCATCGGTTACGTTCCTAAGGCTGAAGATATCAACATTGAGGGTCTCGACGACGTAACTGTTGACACTGTTCGCGATCTTCTCTCCGTTGACCACGATTCTTGGGTTGAGGACTGCGCTGCTATCGACGAGTTCTATGCTATGATCGGTGAGCGCGTACCCGCTGAGCTTCACGAAGAGCTTGCAGCTCTTAAGGCAAGACTCGGCTGAGTTTAAATCTATAAGAATTATCGGGGACCTTCGCGGTCCCCGATTTTTTGTTTCTCTGAAAAAATATTTTATGGAGTAAATTTATGAAAACACCCAATACCGAAACTAACGTAGTTACAGGCATATTTGCCGCGATCTTCAGCATATTTTTTGTTATCTCCTTTATAGCAACTGCTCTTTTGTGGGGTGCAACAAGCATTATGACCCCTGACGGTTTAGCTGATTTCATGACTTCCGATCATCTGACGGAATTTATTATTACTTCTCCTGACATGGCTGATATGCTTGAGGAAAACGGAATGCCTAAGGAAGCAGTTTCCTGCCTTTTGGAAAGCGATTTTGCCGATGAAGTTCTGACCTCATTTGCAGAGGGAATGTCTGCAGAGATTCTAGGCACCGAAAGTAAGACTACATATGACGAAGAGTACTTCAAGAACATCTGTGTCGAAAACAAGGACGACATCATGGCATTCCTTGAAATGTTTCCCGAGGCTGAAGGTCTGAACGACGAGGAAATGAACGAAGTTTTCAATAATTTTACAGAAGATATTCCTGCTCAGCTTGCAAGCGGAATTACCGAGGCTGCTGTTTCTCTGCAGGAAGAAGAGAATGCAAATTACGCTGATTATTATCATATTATCGTAGATATCCTGCCCGTCGTAGTAACGGTCATAACTGTCGTTCTGCTCGTGATCTGCTGGCTTTTGAGAATTAAATTCACTTACGGTCTGCTTTGGACGGGTGTTGCAAGCGTAGTTGCGGGAGTATTATCATTCTGTCTCTCAATACTTATTGGATTATCAGCAGAATCGCTCTCTCAAATAGGAGAAGCCCCCATCATAATCCCCCTATTTTCGGCTGTATCCGAAAAAATGACTCTTATATCACTCATACCATTGTTACTAGGCATTGCACTTATCGTTGCAAAGGTACTTATAACAAAGGCAATGAATAACAAGGTCGAAACTGATGAAGGTTGTATTCGCGATTGATTCATTTAAGGGGAGTCTTAGCTCTGCTGATGCCGGACGTGCCGCGGCGGCGGGATTCTCAAAAGTATTCCCCAATGCCGACACGGTAGTCCTTCCCGTTGCAGACGGCGGAGAAGGAACGACCGACGCTCTTACCGCAGGTCTCGGCGGTACGCTTTGCAAGGTCAACGTAACGGGTCCTGTCGGCGAAACAGTCACCGCAACTTACGGAATTCTTGCAGACGGTGTCACCTGCATAATGGAAATGGCGTCTGCGGCGGGTCTGCCGCTCGTCCCCGTGGAAAAGCGCGATCCGATGCACACGACTACCTACGGTGTGGGTGAGATGATCCGCGATGCAGTTCTTCACGGATGTAGAAAATTCATAATAGGCATTGGCGGAAGTGCAACGAACGACTGCGGCATAGGTATGCTCTCAGCTCTCGGCTTTGTATTCAAGGATGCCGCCGGTAATGTCTTATCAAAAGGTGCCGCGGACCTTGGAAGGATCGCTTCAATATCGCAAGATAACATTCTTCCCGAGATAGGTGAGTGCTCATTCAATATCGCCTGCGACGTCACGAATCCTCTGTGCGGAGAGTTCGGCTGCAGTAAGATTTTTGCGCCTCAAAAGGGTGCCGGTCCGGAAGACGTAGCTACGATGGACGGCTATTTTGACTCCTTTGCTGATCTTGTAAGGGAATACTATCCCGATTCTGACAAAGATTTTCCCGGATGCGGTGCGGCAGGCGGTCTTGGTTTTGCATTCCGTACTTTTCTCGGAGGGAAACTGCTGCCCGGAGTAGAAATTATTCTTGACGCGGTAGATCTCGACAGACATTTGTCGGATGCCGACTTTGTGTTCACAGGAGAAGGACGGCTTGACTCTCAGACAGTCATGGGTAAGGTTCCTGCAGGGGTTGCCGCTGCGGCTAAAAAGCACGGTGTCCCGGTTATTGCGGTTGCGGGATGCATCGGAGACGGCGCGGGTATTTGTAACGAGCACGGTATTTCTGCATTTTTCCCTATCCTAAGGACTGTCACCACTGCGGAAGATGCAATGAAACCGGAAAACGCCGCGTCAAACATGACGTCAACGGTTGAGCAGATAGCACGACTAATTAAAACCTTTGGAAAAATTTAAAAGGAATTACATAAATGGAAAAGATCATTACTTACGAAAATCTCCGAAGCTTTGCATACGTAAACGATAACGTGTGTAAGCGTCCCATCAAGGGCATCGTCCTCAGCTTCTTCGGTCTGGGGGGCAACGAAATGTACGCAGAGGAAACGGATGACGGAAGGTTCTACGCAGATAACGGAATTCTTTTCGTTATTCCCTACTATAACCCATGGGCATGGATGAACCGTCAGGCGGTGGCATATACGGACGAGATAATCGACGTTTTATTTAAGAAATACTCCCTTCCCGAGTCCACCCCTATCGTGTCAACGGGTGGAAGCATGGGCGGTCTGTCTGCACTCGTTTACACAAGATATGCTGCAAGAACCCCTGCGGCATGTATCACAAACTGTCCCGTATGCGACGCTGTCTTCCACTACACCGAGCGCCCCGACCTGCCCCGCACGTTCTACAGTGCGCTTTTCGGATACGAGGGTACTCTTGAAAATGCGTTAAAGCAGATATCACCTCTCCATTTAACGGAGGAAATGCCCCGTATACCCTATGTAGTCTACCACTGTGACGAAGACCGTGCGGTAAATATCACACTTCACTCTGAGAAGTTCGTATCCGCTATGACGGAACTTGACCATGAGGTAAAGTTCACCGTTTGTCACGGAAGAGGTCATTGTAATCTGACTGACGAGCTTGAAGCAGACTACAGACGCCGCGCAGTTGAGGCAGTTGCGTCACGTTCTTGAGGGCTTGCATGAATATCAGACTTGCAGAAGAACGTGAGGCCAACCGTATTAAGTCTATATATGAGGGCGCGGTCAGCTTTATGAGAAGCACCGGGAACACTAACCAATGGACGGGTGGATATCCCTCGGTGGAGATAATACTTGCCGATATCAGAGCCCGTAATCTCTACGTGTGCGAGGAGGACGGTACGTGGCTTGCAGTATTCTTCTACCGTCACGGTGATGATCCGACATACCGCGTTATATACGACGGAGAGTGGCTGAATGATGAAAAGTACGGAGTAATACACCGCATTGCCGTGACGGACGCGGCACGGGGACGGGGTGTGGCGGCACATTGTTATGAATATGCTCTTTCAAAAAGCGGAAACGTGAAGATAGATACCCACCGCGACAATCTCCCCATGCAGCATTCGCTCTTGAAAAACGGGTTTACGTACTGCGGAATCATCCACCTCGAAAACGGAGATGAGAGACTTGCATATCAGAAATGTAATACGTGAAAGAAATACCTCCCGATGCGGTGTGCCGCATCGGGAGGCTTAATTTATGTAAATATTACTTTGTAAAGAACAGAACGCCGATGGTATCGGGACCGCAATGGCTTGATACGGTGCATCCAGCCTGAGTTATGAGGATCTCCTCAAAGGGCTGAAGTGACGCAACAAGCTCACACGCCTCACGTACAACTTCGGGATCCATACCTGAGTGAGTAACGAAAGCACGCTTGAGATCGATATCATCTCTGCCTTCGATACGTCCTTTTATGTAATCCATGATAGTCTTCTGCATCTTACCGCGGTACTTTCTCTTGGGTCTCATAGAGCCCTCGAACACCTCGATCTCGGGGCAAAGTCGGAGAACTGCCGCACCGAGAGCTGCAAGAGCAGAACAACGTCCGCCCTTCTTAAGGTACTCAAGCGTCTGAAGAACGAAGCTTGCGTCTGCCTTAGGCTTCAATTCCTCAAGCCTTGCAACGATCTCTTCCGCTTCAAATCCTGCCTCAACCATTTCAGCCGCCGCAATAACGAGAAGACCTGAGCCTGTGGAAAGATTCATACTGTTAACAGCATAAGTGTTACCTACCTCAGCTGCTGCATTTGTTGCGTTCTGATAGCAGGCAGAAAATTCGCTGGAAATGTTAATATGGATAACGGTGTATCCGTCGTCAGTATACTTTTTGAAAACCTCTGCATACTTAGCCATAGAAATTGCAGCAGTCTTCGGGAGCACGCCGGTCTCACCAACGTATGCATAGATCTGCTCGGATGTAATGTCGATGCTGTCCTTGTAATAGGTGCCGCCGAGGTTTATCTCAAGAGGAATAACTTCAACGTTATATTTCTCATAAAGCTCCGCGGTAAGGTCACAGGTAGAATCACATGTAATTTTGATCTTACTCATATCAATAATCCCTTTCACTATATAAAATATATAACATCACTATTTTAACACATTTCACCTTTTTTTGCAACACAATTCTGCAAATTATCCCTCGCAGAAGACAAGACGTAAGCCATCAAGGTTTAGTTCATTCATTTTTACGGCAGATATATTCCCCTTTTCATATATCCGTCGGTAATATACGAGCCTTTCCGTATCGCAGACGGCTGTGTATTTCGTGTAGTGTACACCCTCATCCTTGGTAACACTTCCCTTAGGTACGGAAACGGCATTAAGGAGTCTGAAAAGTGACACGTCACCCGTCTCCCCGTCCGAAATGTACTTTTCTCTTATCTCAGAAGCCTTCAGGAAACGGGAGCGGGAAGAATAATCCCACACGGGAAGCTCAGTCTGTGTACGGAAGCTTTGCAGGTGTGCCGGATACTCGGGAGGATTTGTAAGAACTCCCGTTTGGGCTTCGTACAACCGTACTGAGTGCTCCGTGCTTTCAAGTATTAACGAGCAATTCCCGTCGGAGAACATCCAATGAAGTCCCGTTGACGGCATATCGTGCGAAAAGCTGTCCTTCGTAACGTTTATCTTTCGCAGCATCTCACGTACCTCATCCATGCTTCTGCATGAGGACAGCACGTACGGTATCACCTCAAAGGATGCAAGGTTTATTTTTCCACCTAAAGGCTCCCGGTATATGGCAAGATCCGGAAAATTCAACGCCGCGGCACATATTCCGTATTCGTTCATAGCGTCAAAATACAATGCCGTATCCGAAACTGCTGCCGCCGTACCGATGATCGCATAATGATCCGCTTTGACCCCCTCATGTAAAAACGACATGCCAATTTTTCTCGGTGTCAGCACAACCTTTTCACCGAAAGTCTTATGAAAATCGAAATTTCTGCCGAAATAGCTTCCCTCTCCGTTATACTGGATCGCTGTGCACATTACCTTAACTCCTTATAATACACTTTGCGGTATAAGTATACCTCGCTTTGCTGAAACTATACATGACCCCGCTTGACACATGTGTCTTTTCGTGGTATACTCTCCTTTGTGTGTCTAACCTACCTCAGGTAACATATTATATTATGGGACACGTTTAAATAATCATAAAACAAAGGCCATAACGTGAAAGGTTCTAAAGCTATAACAACAGTGTGACCGTTTCACGCAAAAGCAAACAATAAAAATCAAACATGAAGATATATGTCCGCTACACAGACATGTGTTTGTTGCATAATTTTTGTGCAGTTGCAGGCTGAATGGAGATTACAATGAAAATAAATTACAGATCAACCCTTGCCGCGTGTTACCTGGGGTATATCACGCAGGCAATAACCATAAATCTGATCCCCCTTTTCTTCGTGATATTCGGTGAACGCTACGGTGTCAGTTATACACAGCTTGGCGGTCTGGTGCTTCTCACGTTTGTAATTCAGATCGCTGTGGATGCGGCGATGATCAAGCTTACGTACGTCATCGGCTATCGGATTTCGGCGGTTGCGGCTCACGTGCTGTCAGCGGCAGGACTTGCGATGCTCGGTATACTTCCCCATTTTATCCCTCCCTACGCCGCAATACTGATAAGCGTTTCCGTATATGCCATAGGCGGCGGTATGACTGAGGTGGTCATAAGCCCCATCGTTGAATCCCTTCCCGGGGACGCCAAGGCATCAAGCATGAGCCTTCTTCACTCCTTCTACTCATGGGGTCTTGTTGCCGTCGTATCAATTACTACCGTTCTGCTGCGTATAGTGGGCGACGACTTATGGTACGTTATCCCGATCGTGTGGGCGGCAGTCCCCTTCTTTAACATTTTCTTCTTTTCAAAAGTTCCCCTTGTACCCATAACGAAGGAAGCGGAGGCGGTGCCATTCCGCGCATATTTCAAGTCTCCCGTAATGTATGTTGCGATCGTACTTATGATATGCGGAGGCGCATCAGAAATGGCAATGTCACAGTGGGCTTCCCTTTTCGCCGAAAGCGGACTCGGAGTAACTAAAGTCCTGGGCGACCTGCTGGGTCCCTGTCTCTTTGCAATATTCATGGGTCTCGGACGTACGGTATACGGTATGTTCGGTTCCAGAATAAACATTAAGAAAGCCCTTCTCAGCTGTGCGGTACTGACCGTATTCTGCTATCTTTTGACCGTATTCGCGGATGCGCCGCTTCTGTCACTTGCGGGATGTGCGCTTTGCGGATTCGGAGTTTCGCTAATGTGGCCCGGAGTACTCAGTATGACTTCCGCCGAATTCGGCGCGGCATCGGGTCCCGCTCTCTTTGCGTTTCTCGCCCTCGCAGGCGACGTTGGATGCTCTCTCGGTCCCTGGATCACGGGTAAGGTATCAGACGTATATCTTGCCATGTCTGCATCTGTCTCGGGAAGCGACGCGCTCCGTGCGGGTCTGCTTGCGGCTACTCTTTTCCCCGTTATAATGATATTCGGCTGTGCGGTAATGCTCCTAACGGGAAAAAGAAAGAAGTAAATAAAAACTTAGAAAAACACAGAGCTGTCGGTAACCTGAAAGGGGGGGCGCATTTAGATGCAGAAGTCGTGATTTTGTTCTCGTCGGCGTACTCGGTACGGTAGAGAGCAAAATCGCGGCTAAAAAGACACATAAAATGGAGAAATCCGCCGATTTTTTCGGCGAATTTCCACTTTAATGGCTATTTACTTGTGCTCCTCTCCGAGGCTTTGACAATTAATTTCCTCGTGTCTTTTGTTCGGCGCTAAATGAGACAGCCCCTTTTAATTTTCACAAGCAAAGTCTACAAAAATATGGTATACTATAGTCACATAGAAAAGTGAGGTAACAGTTCGTGAGAAAGATAGATGAGACGGTAGAGCTTTCAACCCCATTTGAAGAGGATATGCCCGAGATCCCGTATGCGAGCCATCCACGTCCCGGTTTTATGAGGGACGGATACGTCACACTCAACGGAGATTGGGACCTGACGGTAACCGACGGTAAAAAGATAAAATATTCGGGTATCATCAAGGTACCTTTTCCTCCCGAGTCAAGACTGTCGGGAGTATCCATGGAAATAGGCAAACGTGACGTGATGCGCTATACCCGCCGATTTAATATAGAGAATTCTCAGCTTAATGGAAAGATCCTGCTTCACCTCGATGCAGTTGACCAGACCTGCACAGTATACGTTAACTCTCAGCCTGCAGGCAAGGGTGACGGCGGATATCTGCCGCATACCTTCGACGTTACAGAGCTTGTTGTGTGCGGAGAAAACGTCTTAACCGTTGAAGCCCGTGATCCACTTGACAAGAAGTATCCGTACGGAAAGCAGACTGACAAAAGAGGCGGAATGTGGTATACCAAGGTCAGCGGTATATGGCAAAGTGTTTGGCTCGAATTCGTTCCGAGCGTTTACGTTGAAGGCTTCCGTATGACGCCCGATCTATGCGGTGTTCACTTTTTCGTCTTCGGAGGTGAAGATGAAAAACACCTGTCGGTGGAGACTGAAAGCGGAATGCTTGAAGCTTCCTTCACGGGAGACGAATATTATCTGAGCGTTCCCTCTCCCCATCTGTGGTCTCCCGAGGATCCTTATCTATATTATTTCACCTTACGTTGCGGTGACGACGTTATAAAATCGTATTTTGCTCTACGCACCTTCGGTATAACAGAGGTCGGCGGCACCTCATACCTCGCACTGAACGGTAAACCGTATTTTCTGCACGGACTCCTTGACCAGGGATACTACAGCGACGGTATTTTTTTGCCCGCTACGGAAGAGGGATACAGATCTGACATTCTGAAGATGAAAAGCTGTGGCTTCAATATGCTCAGAAAACATATCAAGACAGAGCCGCAGGTGTTCTACCACTACTGCGACATGTACGGAATGATAGTCTTTCAGGATATGATAAACAACGGGCCGTACAGCTTTATAAGGGACACGGCTCTGCCCACCGTCGGTATCAGACGGGGGATCAAGACGTACGCAACCCGCGAAAGAAAAGAAAAATTCATTTGGACCGCAGTCGGTATACAGTCTATGCTGTACAACAACCCGTCTGTATGCTACTACACGATATTCAACGAAGGTTGGGGACAGTTCGGCGAGGTGATGTGTTACGGCTTACTGCGCAAGCTTGATCCAACAAGGGTGTATGATACCGCTTCAGGATGGTTTAAAACGCTTGAGACGGACGTTGAGAGCGATCACGTATACTTCAGACCCGTAAGGCTGAAGCCTGTCAGAGGACGTCCCATGGTGCTCTCCGAGTTCGGAGGCTACTCATGTAAAATAGACGGTCACAGCTTTAACCTTAAGAAAAACTACGGTTACCGTTTTTTCAAGAGCACGGATGAGCTTGAGGGAGGACTTGTCTGCCTTTACGAAAACGAGATACTTCCCCATATCGAAAAGGGACTGTCCGCCGCAGTACTCACACAGGTCAGCGACGTTGAGGACGAGACCAACGGTCTGCTAACCTACGACAGACGTGTTCTTAAGGTAAACGCTGACAGAATGACGGCCCTTGCAGACAGGCTGTACGCCGGATTTGAAGAAACGGTGAAAAAGCATGAAATATAACAATATAGTAAAGGGCAGCTTTATCTCACGCCCAAATAGATTTATTGCTAAGGTGGAGCTTGATGGTGTACTGCACACGGTACACGTAAAAAACACGGGCAGATGCCGCGAGCTTCTTACAGAGGGGGCCGAGGTCTATCTTGAAACCTCAGCCAACACCGAAAGAAAAACAAAATACGACCTTGTAACGGTACGCAAGGGAGACATGCTCGTCAATATGGATTCTTCTGCACCTAACAGAATAGCGGAAGAGTGGATAGGAGCTAGCGGTTTATTTTCGGAAAATGCAGAAGTACGCCGAGAGGTCACGTGGGGGTCATCAAGATTTGATTTGTACGTCACCGACGGCGACAGGCGTGCTTTTATTGAAATCAAGGGAGTGACCCTTGAGGAAAACGGTATCGCTTATTTTCCCGACGCGCCTACGGAAAGAGGTGTCAAGCACGTACGTGAGCTTGAAGCAGCCGCACACGAAGGCTTCGAGGCGTATCTGTTGTTCGTTGTACAGATGGAAGGTATTTCTGAAATGCGACCGAACGACTTGACGCACAAAGCATTCGGTGATGCGGTACGTCATGCGGCAGAAAGAGGTGTGAATATCCTTGCAGTAGGATGTGAGGTTACGGAAGATACTGTACGTGCGGTGCGTGAAGTCCGTGTGACCTTGTAATATATACCATTTTTGACTGATTTTTGACTACAGTTTATTATTACATGGAGAATAAAAGCATTTGTTGCCAAATAAAAAAATGTCAAAAAAGCATGAAAAAACCGCGAAAACTTTCGTTTTCGCGGTTTTCCTTTGCTCCATCGGAGAATCGAACTCCGGACACCATGATTAAAAGTCATGTGCTCTACCGGCTGAGCTAATGGGGCATTTCCGTACTTTCCCGTACAGCCTTAATATTGTATCACAAGTTTTCCCGTTTGTCAACCTTTATTTTCACAATTTTACTGTTTTTGAAAAATTATTTTGTATATGTTTTTAGGTTCTTTTATTATCTTTGTTACCTTTTGATATTGAAATAATCTTCAAAAAATGATAGAATATTAATAATATAACATAATGGAGTATTTTGCGCAAATGATGATTTACGAAGAATATATAAAACTGAAAAGACAGCTTTTCGATAAACTGTACCGTAAGCTTAACGACAGACAGCGGGATGCCGTATACACCGTAAACGGTCCTCTTCTCATTCTCGCAGGTGCGGGAAGCGGTAAGACCACCGTGCTTGTAAACCGCATCTCCCATATTATACGCTACGGTAACGCATACTATTCAGAGCTTGCTCCCGCAGATATTACGGAAGACACTCTTGCAGAGATGCGTGACGCTATGAAACTGCCCGACGATGAGCTTTCCGAATATCTGCTCCGTTTCAAGGTAAATCCCGCACCCGCATGGTCGGTAATGGGAATCACCTTTACAAACAAGGCGGCTGGTGAGATAAAGAGCCGTATCGCATCCGTTTTCGGCGAGGATTCCGACGAAGTCCGCGAGATACGAACGGGAACGTTCCATTCCATATGCGTACGTATACTCAGAAGATGGGCTGACCGTATCGGATACGAAAACACCTTCGGTATCTGCGATACTGCAGACAGTAAGCGCGAGCTTACCGAATGCATGAAAAAGCTGAATATAGACGATAAGACCTTCCCTGTCAAGTCAATGCAGACCATCATCAGCCACGCCAAGGACAAGCTTATGACTCCCGCCGACCTTATGGCTGAGGCAGGCACAGACATAAAAACAAAGAAGGCTGCTGAGGTATACGAGCTTTACGCAAAGCGTCTGAAAAGTCAGAATCTTCTCGACTTTGACGACATCATCATGCGTACGGTCGAGCTTCTTGAAACTGACGAAGAGGTACGTACAAAGCTTCAGCGCACCTACAGATACGTTTGCGTTGACGAGTATCAGGATACCAACTACGCTCAGCTTAAGCTGACCCTGCTTCTCTCCGACTATTACCGCAATATCATGGTAGTAGGCGACGACGACCAGAGTATCTACAAGTTCCGCGGTGCGGTCATCGAGAATATTTTGACGTTCGACAAAAACTACAGCAACACGAAGGTCATCAAGCTGGAGGAAAACTACCGTTCCACTCAGACCATTCTTGACGCGGCTAACAAGGTCATATCCAATAACTCCGGCAGACTCGGCAAAACCCTTTGGACGAGCGGAGACCGCGGAGACAAGATAGTCATCAAGAATCTTCAGACACAGAACGACGAGGCGAGATATATTTCCGACATGATCACCTCCCGCGTGCGCGACGGCAAGAACCGCTTCCGCGACTTCGCACTGCTTTACAGAATGAACTCCCTCTCAAGAACGTTCGAGCAGGCTTTCGCAAAAGGCGGTATTCCCTACAGAATGCTTGGCGGCCTCCGATTCTTCGACCGTATGGAGGTAAAGGATATCGTATCATACCTTCAGGTAATATGCAATCCCTTTGACGACATCCGACTTGCACGTATCGTCAACACTCCCAAGAGAGGTATCGGTGAAAAGTCTTACGGCGTTGCGGAAACTCTCGCTTACGAGCTTGGCTATTCCGTACTTGAGCTTATGAAGAATGCAAAGCAGTTTACCGCCATTTCAAACGCGGCGGGCAACGCTATGCGTGACTTCGCTCTGCTTATCGAAACCCTTCGCGAGGATGCTGAAAGGCTCCGCGTTTCCGAGCTTATAACCCGCGTAATCGAGGTCTCGGGTTACGGCAAGATGATATCAGAGATTAAGGACGTAAAGGAACGTGACGAGCGCCTTGCTAACTTGGACGAGCTTATCACCACTGCAGTTCAGTATGAAGAGGCCGCAGATGATCCTAATCTCCTTGAATTTCTCGAGGAAGTTGCACTTGTTTCCGACATCGACAAGTACGATGAAGAGGCGGATGCGGTGGTACTCATGACCGTACACAGCGCCAAGGGACTTGAGTTTCCCGTGGTATTCCTCCCCGGAATGGAGGAGAATATCTTCCCCAGCTACATGACTGTCATGAGTCCCGAGGAGATCGAGGAGGAAAGACGTCTCGCTTACGTTGCCATCACAAGAGCAAAGAAGAATCTTTACATCACCCACGTAAACGACAGAATGATGAACGGCAGAACACAGTACAATCAACTCTCCCGTTTCGCCGCAGAGATTCCCGAAGAGCTTGTGGACAGAGAAAAGCCTAAGACAAAGGCTGTTCCCCGCACTGCGGGAAGCACGTATTCCACAGGCACGTCTCCCTTTGCATCCCGTCCCGCAAACGCTCAGGCAAGACCCTCGGGCATCGGTATCGCACCGAAGCCTGCGGCAGCATCGTCTATACAGAAATTCAGCGCAGGCGAATCAGTGGTACATCCGATCTTCGGCGAAGGCGTTATCCTTTCCGTCAAGCCTATGGGCGGCGACGTGCTTTACGAGGTCGTATTTGAAACGGCAGGCACTAAGAAGCTGATGGCTACATACGCCAAGCTGAAGAAGGCGTAAGACAGTATTATGAGATCGTTTTCTGAAATCACAAATGTGGAAGGAGAGATATGATGCGAAGTTTTATTTCCTCCGTTAAAGAACGTTTTTCAAAGCTTGACGTGACCGTGATTGTGACGTCGGTTGCCATGACTCTTTTGAGCATCCTCGTGCTTTGGGGCGGCATGGACGCTTTCAGCGGCGGTAAGCTTAAGGTCATGGTACAGTGTGTAGCCGCTCTGCTCGGTATCGTCATCATGCTTGTGATAGCGACCGTTGACTACGACGAGGTATGCAGTAAATTCGAATTGTTGTTATTTGCAATATCCATAGGAATGCTGCTTCTCGTTATCGTTGTAAACATCGGTTCGTCGACCTCCACGAACCATAACTGGATCAAGATACCCGGTATTCCATTTAACATTCAGCCCGGTGAGTTTGTAAAGATATCCTATATCATAACATTCAGCCGTCACGTTGACCGTGTAAAAAACGAGATCAACAAGATAACGAACGTGCTGAAGCTTGCCGTTCATGCCATGATAATCATAGGTCTCGTGCTTATAACGGGAGACCTTGGTACTACCCTGGTTTATCTGTTTGTAACCGCGGCAATACTCTTCTGCGCAGGCCTCTCCCTTTGGTATTTTGCCGCCGCCGGTGTTATCATAATCATTGCGGCTCCCTTCCTTTGGGATAAGATGGCTGAATATCAGCGTCTGCGTATAATGGCGGGATTTGACCCGTCCATCGACCCCGAGGTATACGGATATCAGGCTCTTATGAGTAAAAAGGCGATAATATCGGGGGGCTTTACGGGTGCAGGTCTCTTCGGCGGTACCGTTTACGCAAAGGTTCCCGCGGCGCACTCCGACTTCCTTTTCTGCGTACTTGCTGAAAAGCTCGGATTTATCGGCACCTTCGGTTATCTTATCCTTATGACTGTGTTGATAATCAGAATCCTTGTTATATCCCGCCAAACGAGAAAAGACTACGCATCGTATATCTGCATAGGTATCGCGGCGGTGCTCATCGCACAGACCCTTGAGAATATCGGAATGTGTCTTGCCATGCTTCCCGTTGTAGGTATAACTCTTCCCTTCTTCTCATACGGAGGCTCATCCATGCTCACCATGTTCATCTGCATGGGTGTGGTACAGAGTATATGCACTCACAACAGAAAATACTTTTTCGAGCGCGAGCCAGCAAGCGCAAGTTTATTGAAATAACGGTAATTCTTTCGATTATTCTTGACAAAATATCCCTCGGTATGTTATAATACACTCATCCGTGAGGGAGTAGCGAGCGCAGATGCGGAGCAAGTCAACATCACTGTCCGGCGAAAGTCGGTCTGGCTTACTTTAAAACGCAAGACTCATGTATACGAGCAAAGGTATACATGAGTCTTTTTTATATGCATTCGTATTATTTTATCACTGCGGTAAATACTAAAATAAACTTTTGAAAGGTCACATCAAAATGGAACTTGCACTGACGATTTTCTTTTTTGCGTTAGGTATCGTGTTCATCGTTAAGGGCGGAGATTTTTTCGTAGATGCCGCAAGCTGGATCGCTGAGATCAGCGGTATACCGAAGCTTATCATCGGAGCTACAGTGGTCAGCCTTGCCACCACTCTGCCCGAGATGATCGTTTCCGTTATGGCGGCGACACAGGACAAGGTGGACATGTCTATCGGCAACGCTGTAGGAAGCGTCACTGCCAATCTCGGTCTCATCCTTGCTATCGCACTTATATGTATGCCCGGCGTTATCAAGAGAAACGATTATCTTATGAAATCCGTAATGATGGTAAGTGCATCCGTTATCATCGCCGTATGCGGTATATTCGGTGAGATAAACGTGGTGATGTGCATCATTCTGCTTCTCATTTTCGTATGCTTTATATTTGAAAACATAAACAGTGCAAAAAAGTCCATTGTCCCCCGAGAGGAAGATGAGAACTTCATCAACCTGAAAAGCCGCCGTCGCGTTATAGAGAACGTGGTCAAATTCGTCCTCGGTACGGCAGGCATCGTACTCGGCGCGGATATGCTCGTTGACAACGGCAGTAAGCTTGCACTTGCCATCGGTATCTCAGAGAGGATCATCGGAGTGACCCTCGTTGCCGTGGGAACGTCGCTTCCCGAGCTTATCACAACAATTACTGCCATCGTAAAGAAGCAGTCAGCTCTCTCAGTCGGTAATATTCTCGGTGCTAATATCCTTGACCTTACACTTATAATGCCCATCGCGTCCATCATTTCGGGCAAGGCGCTTCCCGTCTCTCTGTCATCGGCGATGATAGACCTTCCCGCCTGTCTGTTAGTAGGTGTTATAGCAGTTGTACCCGCCATGATTTGGTCAAAATTCTCCCGTGCTCAGGGTATCATTCTCCTTACGGTATATGCGGCATACGTGGTCGTAACGTCATGTGTGGTACTGTAAATTTACTGCCCAATATCGGATTCCAATATTACCACGGACTGCATACCGAGTGAATTAAAAGCAAGGACCGTATCGTCAGCATGGTATTCAACTATACCCTTTGAACCGTACGGATCGGCAAATACGTACGTATCCTCCGTGTAACCCACTAAAACCATGCAATGCTCGTTTGAGGGATAGAGATAGGTCTCCGTCTTATCGTAAGACTGCCACTGAAGTATTTTGTCTACATCCTCCATTTCAACCGTCACCCAAACCGCAACGGGAATACCCCTGTCGAGGAAATTACTCTTTAACGAGTTTAAACTCATTCCCGTCGTGTTGAAAGCAGTATATTTCGCAGGAAGATACGAGTTCAATGCATTCACTATGACGGGAGCAAAGCATCCAAAGCCTCCGTCGGCGTCCCTCGGGTCTCCGACGTACGCTTCCTTTGGATTAGGTCCGTAGCGGCACCCCCATTTTATGTACGTTTTCCCGCAGTTCAGGTGTTCGTCGATAAACTCCCCCGGAGTTATATCAAATCCCAAATTTTGGAGCAGCATAACAGCAGATACCGCTTCGCATCCGTTGGGAAACTCACCTTCCTGCGAAATATACGGAACCTCTATTTTGACCGTGCCCTCTACAAGGGACAGTTCAATACCGTGCTGCTTAAGAAACGTCTCTGCAGCTCGGTCGCCATCCTGATTTATTCCGTATGTTCCGTAGATCTTATAAAGCCCGTTTTCTATATTGTACGCTATGGTTATGCTTTCCATGTAGGAAGAATACAGCTTGTTGATACGGGAAATAATACGGTCTATATGCTCCTTATATTCCCGTTTAACGAGTGTGGAGAAAATCTGAGGTGTTCCGTCTGATGAATACACGATATATTCACGCACCACCATATCCATTCCCTCTACGTATTCGTTAGCAGACCCGGTGCTTTCCTCTTCTTGTTTATTTTCAAAAAAGCTGTCATCCATAAAGTAGTTGTTGTCAAGCAAAATGCTTTTCGAAAACATATTATTTCTGTTCAGTTTTACGATAACGAAGCACGCCGCCGCAAGTACAAGAACGAGCAGAAGCGACAGTATACCGAAAAACCAAGCAAAACGCACCGATCTGTTTGTTTTATTCATATTTATCCATTCCTTTCTGTAATTTGCGTCTTATCCCACGTAAAAACGAAGGTCTCCGTTTTTTTCACGGAGACCTTTCTTGATTATTTATTTACCACTCTCTTTACGATCTCCATCAGCTCGTCGTGCTTTGCCTCGATATCGGCAACAAGCTTGAACTGAGTTCTCGCTCTGACTAAGTTGTGCTCGGGATAATGTGTTCTGAAGTATGTGTCTCCGTTAAGATAGTCCGCAAGGAAGCGGGATCCGCACTCGAGCGTCATAAGCTTTACCGAGAAAGGAAGAAGCTCAAGCTCACGCTCTGTGATGGAGGGGAGTACCTCTAAGAAGCCCTTTGTGAATGCCTCGAACTTGGATGCGTCAAACCATATCTTATCAAGATCGGGCTCGTCCTCAGCACCGCTTGAACCGCCGGAGCGGAGAGCGTCACCGAAGTCGTAAAGAAGGCTTCCGGGCATTACCGTATCAAGGTCGATAACGCATACTCCTTCGCCTGTAACGTCGTCGAGAAGCACGTTATTGATCTTCGTATCGTTATGTGTTACGCGGAGAGGGATGCGTCCTGCTGCGATATCGTCTACGACCACGGAGGCGTCCGCTTCTCTGTCGAGAACGAACTTGATCTCAGCCTCGGCGTTTGCCGCTCTGCCGGAAAGATCATCAGCCACAGCCTTCTTGAAATCGGCATAACGTGACTTGGTGTTGTGGAAGTTTACGATAACCTCGTGAAGGCTCTCAGCGGGATAATCTGCGAGAAGATTCTGGAAATGGCCGAATGCCTTAGCCGCATAGTAAAGCTGCATCGGGTCGTCGGTGGAATCGCAGGAATGCGCGCCGCCTACAAACTTGTACATACGGTAAAAATCACCGTTCTCTGTTACATAATAAGGAGTACCTGCATCGGAGTCGATGAAGTTCAGTGTCTCGCGGTCGGGGTCTCCGCCCTCCGCGAGTATCTTTCCTCTCAGGTGCTCGGTCACACCCTTGATGTTTTCCATAACCTCAATGGGTTTCTTGAACGTATTTGTGTTAAGCTTCTGAAGAATGTACGGGGGTTCGGATCTTACGAAATAAGTATCGTTGATATGTCCGTTACCGAAAAGCTCATATTCACCCTTTATACCGAAATGCTCAATGATTGAAGAAATATTTGTATCCATGTTGGTTTCACGTCACACATGACGCACTCCTCCGTTTAATATTGGATGTATACTGAGGTAAGTATATCACATATCCTCGCTTTTTGCAACAAATTATTCAAAAAATGTGTTCCATTATGGACGGTTTGCGCGGAAAACGTCTGCTATCTCCGTGATGGTTATGTATGCCTTACTGTCGTACTCACGTACGATGTTCCTCATCTTACCTATCTGGAAACGGTTGACCACGAAGTATATTACCGTTTTTGCTTCACCTGAGTAACTGCCCGTTGCTTCAATTCTGGTCATACCTGACTCAAATTCCGCAGTCAGCGCTTCGCATACCTCATCGGGCTTTACCGTGATTATCATTGCAGCCTTGTTACGGTCCAGACCCTCAACGATAAAGTCGATGGTCTTGAGTCCCGCGTAGTAGGTCACGATGGAGTAAAGAGGTAAAATCCAGCTTCCCACGAAAAATCCGCAGAAAATATAGAGCACAACGTTATATATCATAACGAAGGTTCCGACCGTAAGTCCCAGTTTCTTCGCAAATATGACCGCCATAACCTCAACACCGTCCATGGCACCGCCGTATCTCACCGCAAGTCCGCTTCCCACACCTGAAATGATACCGCCGAACAGCGCACAAAGAAGCAGGTCCGTTCCCGCAAGGGGAGAGGCAAAGCTTACGTCAATGGGGAGCACATCGGTAATGAGCCATGCCGTTACGGAATATATCGCAACAGTGTATATTGCGTAAAAGGTGAACAGCTTTCCCTGTTTCTTCAGTCCGTACAGAAACAGCGGTACGTTAAGGATTATCAGAAATACGGACAGGCTCATAAATTCGGGTGTAAGCTGTGAAAGGAGCATGGACGTTCCCGAAATCCCGCTGTCGTAAAGCTTTACGGGAGACAAAAACACGGTGATACCGAAGGCGTTTATGATACCTGCAACCGTCAGCATGATCATATTCCGAAGCTTTCTCTTTTTGAACAGATCACCGATAAAACTGAAAAATGCCATTGTTATAAACCTTTTTCCTTAAGTTCCGACACAAGGTTTACGTAAAATTCACGTACATCAAACCCCGGGATATTCTCCCTCGTCATGTCAATTATGTCTGCGTGGGATATACCCCTTAGAGAGTCGTTCTTTATAAACCTGTAGTCGTCCCCCCATTCGAATGAGTCCACGCCCACAAGACCGTCGTTTTCTCCAACGTGCTTCTTTACAAAGCCGTGTGTCAGCGACATGGGCATTTTAGCGGAGGAACGGCTGTTGATCTTGGAGCCTATACTTATACAGCATATGCCGTTGATACCGTGCTCATCACCGAAGCCTTGGGTGATCTCCAAAACTCTCTTTTCCGTCAAGTCTCGCATTGCGGCAAGAAAAT
Organism: Clostridia bacterium; assembly: GCA_017440665.1. Classification (GTDB taxonomy): domain Bacteria; phylum Bacillota; class Clostridia; order Oscillospirales; family CAG-272; genus RUG11130. The sequence continues at coordinate 3,073 of JAFSGU010000006.1, read as the reverse complement.
CCGGGTCATCGTCTCCCAGACGCTTGAGCACGCTGTTATAGGAACGTGCAACCTTGTTTTGTATCTTTTCGGGTATCTTGTGAAGAAGATAATCCGCATACGCACATCCCTTATGGGGGGAATTTACAGTTATAAGGGATGCCACTCTGTCACCGATGCCGTATTCAGCGATAGCATAACGGCAGTCAAGACCGCCCTTCGAATGGGCTATGATATTAACCTTACCGTAACCAAGATCGTCTGTAATATACTTTATTCTCGCGGCAAGCTCAAGGGCGCTGTCGCAGACAGACGCGGCAGAGCCGTGGTTTCCGTAGAACACACGCGCCCCGTTTTTTTCAAGCTCGTGCGGTATTCTGCCCCAATAGTTGGGGAAAGCAAAGTCTCTGAAGCATACACCGTGTACGAAAAGGATCGGGTATAAGGTGGAGCATATCTTTTCCCCACGGCGCCCGGAATTAACGGAAAGCTTTTCCTTTTCAAATTCTATCTCTGTGCACACTGTTTTGATGATACGGTAAAGCATAATCAGATTGGCGATGGGAACAAGTCCCAATACTACGCCTTTAAGCCTGTATTCAAGTCCAAGCTGTGTTGAAAACAGATATACGCATATAATACCGTTCCAGAAAAGCACTGCAAGAGATATCACTGATACGAGTGCGGTAGAAAGCGCCCACCAAACGTCGTCGGGCAGGTAACGGTGGAGGAATACGGTCTGTACGACTGCGGTAACGGGAAGTGCGATAAAGAACGCCTTCAGGCACACAGCACCGTGAGAGCACATACGGAGCGTGAAGGATCTCGGACCTTTATAAGACGCAAGGGGAAGCAGGTTCACCGCGAGTGTCAACAGCACGAATATCCAGATAGAACCATATCCCACCCTGTGTACGATAGGTACACAGTTGGCACATACAGCCGCGAGAAGCGCACAAATTACCGTAAAAATATTATGAACAAGCATATTAAAACTCCTTTCGCACACATATCACACGCACGTGGCAAGAAACCATACTCCGCAAATAAGTGCCGTGCAGATATACGTTATCATCACGCCTTTTTCACGTCGCGAGTTATATGCGCCGAACGTCAAAACGAAGACCGAAACACAAAGCTCCGCAAGTGTCAGAATAAAGGTCACCGTGTGAGGGACGATCTGGTAGACGAATGAAAATATTATAAACGCACACAATGCGCCGACCGCATAGCTGACACTTTTTCTGTACCTGATATACGTGGCGATAACGGCGGAAGCGTATGCCATAGCAATTCCCGTCATAAGAAAAGCGTCCGATATCCACATCGAAGTTATCTTTGCATCAAATAAGGACAAAACTATCGGCAAAACGATGCAAAAAAGCAGTGCCGCAAATGCCAGGATATATTCGGCTTTCTTCAGTTTTTCAAATTCTTCGGCACTTTTCGTTTTTACTTTCTTCAACAGTCTTCCCTCCTCTGCCCGCAGTTTTTTTCGTTTTTTATATTATAACACACAATTATGAATATTGCTACAGCAATGAGAAACATATATAATTATTTTGAAGTAATATTACTTCGCACGGCGATTTGATCCTTTTAATTACGCCTAAGTCATCCAATAATCATATTAGACAAGCAGACTGTAAAAAAGCAAAAAAATCATGCTCAATTTATCAAAACTCCTTGACTTTACCGTCGTATTGTTATAAAATAACAGTATAGGTCGGAGTAGGTGTAATTCTCCGTCAACAAAAATTCAATTATGAAAACAGGAGGTTTTGCTATGGCATTACCGGTAGCTATTCAGCTCTATTCTCTCAGAGACGAAATGGAAAAGGACCTTGTAGGTACCCTTAAGGCAGTTAAGGAAATGGGTTATGACGGCGTTGAGTTCGCAGGTCTTTTCGACTACAAGAATGATCCCGCAGCTCTCAAGGCTCTCGTTGAAGAGATCGGTCTCGTTCCGATCTCCGCACACGTTACAACCGATGAATACATGTGCGACGAAGGCGGCGTTGACGCTGTTCTCGACAGATATCAGGCTACAGGCGTTAAGTACGTTGTAGTTCCCTACCTTATGGAAGACCGCCGTCCCGGCGCGGCTCGCTGGAACGACCCTGCAGTTCCCAACAACACACTTGACCTTCTCACAAGAATCGCTAAGGGTGCGGCTGCAAGAGGCATGACTCTTCTTTACCACAACCACGATTTCGAGTTCAAGAGACTTGACAGCGGCAAGTACATTCTCGAAGAGCTTTATGACAGCATCCCCGCTGACATCTTCCAGTCTGAGCTTGACACATGCTGGGTAAACATCGGCGGCGAGATCCCCGCTGATTACGTTCGCAAGTTCACAGGCAGAGCACCCGTTGTTCACCTTAAGGACTTCTATATGACCGGTTCTCTTCCCAAGCACCTCTACGCGCTCATCGGTATCGATGAGGAAGAGGGCGACGCTCAGGAGAACACATTTGAATTCCGTCCCGTAGGTCACGGACTTCAGGATATGCCCGCTATCCTTTCCGCTGCTGTTGACGCAGGTGCAGGCTGGGTAGTTGTTGAGCAGGATGAGCCTTCCGCAGGCATGACTCCCATGGAGTGTGCAAAGAAGTCCATCGCTTACGTTAAGGGTCTTGATTGGTAATTTAGACGGGACGTTTCCGTCATAAGAAAATATTTATTTTAATTTGAAAGGTGAAATCTACTATGTCTGATAAGGTTCTTAGCCAGTTCAAGCAGGAAGAAGAAAAAGAAGAGATCGTTGTCACCGACAAGAAGATCAAGGTCGGTATCATCGGTACAGGTTGGATCGCAGAATCCCACATCTGGAGCTATCTCCAGCAGCCCGACGTTGAGATCGTAGCAGCTGCAGATCTCATCCCCGGTAAGGCAGAAAAGAAGATGAAGCAGTTCGGTGTTGAAGGTTGCCGTTGCTACCTCAACCACAAGGACATGATCGACAACGAGCCCGATCTTGACGTTGTAAGCGTATGTACATACAACACTCAGCACGCTGAGCCTACTATCTACGCTCTCCAGCACGGTCTCCACGTCCTTCTTGAAAAGCCCTTCACAGTTACTCTCGATGAGG
>JAFSGU010000015.1 GCA_017440665.1 Clostridia bacterium | reverse complement strand
GTAGGGGACGACGTCACTGTTTGCGAAGCAAACGATGGCGTCCCGAAACGAAGGATTTTGGACATATAGTATGTCTTGAACCAACGAAACGGGACGCCATTGTTTGCTTCGCAAACAGTGACGTCGTCCCCTACGTTTTATTAGGCATTTTGCCAGTTATTCTTCTAAATGCGACAGCCCATAGTGTAAATATTCAATTCTCGCTTATATCGTGATCCACCGTAATCACGCAGAAGCAGTTCTCGTGAGTCCCCGAAAGCTTAGACTGTATCTTCGCCTTCAGCTCCTTTTCCGTCAGCGGAAAATCGTAGGACACCGCAACGTCGAAGATCAGATTTGTGTGTGTCACGCCGAATACCGCACGGAAATCGTGCATGGATACGGAGTGGCGTACCTCGCCCGCTATCTCCGTTAATATATCGGCAACTGCAAGACGGAGAGCATCTACCCTCTCGTCTCCGATGCATACAGGGTCAAGATGAATGACCAGACTGATGCCGAGCTCATGCAGAAATTCCCTTTCGATATTGTCTATCATATCGTGGCTTTGCATGATGTCGCGCTCCGCGTCCACCTCAACGTGAACGGAGGCGAAAAATCTCCCCTCGCCGTAGTTGTGCATGATAAGATCGTGGATACCCAGTACCCCGTCATAGCTTTCCAGCTTGTTTGTCACCCTGTTCACGGTGTCGCGGTCGGGGGCTGTGCCGAGAAGAGTGTCCGACGATTCGATTATAAGCTTGATACCAAGCACGAAGATGTAAACGGCAATGGCACATCCGAGTACACCGTCAGTTGCGGGACCCGTCACCTTTGACAGCAGCATACCTGCGATTACCGCGGTGGTGGCACCCACGTCTCCGAAGCTGTCGTGGGACGCGGCTATAAGTGAGGCTGAGCCTATCCTTTTGCCCGTTACGTTAAAATATATGGCGACAGCAAGCTTTACCAAAACGGTAGACGCCATAACGATAATGGCTGCGGCGCTGTAGCTTTCGTTGCCTCCGCCGCTTATTATACTGCCCGCGGAGCTTTTGAAAAGCTCAAAGCCAAGCATGGTGATGATTATTGAAATAATAAGCGTTGACAGATACTCCATCCTTGCGTGGCCGTAGGGATGTTTTTTGTCAGCAGGCTTACCTGCCAGAATATAGCTGAGCATGACGATCACGGAGCATCCCGCGTCGGACAGGTTGTTGACGGCGTCTGCGATAAGGGACACACCCGACGTGAGTATACCGACAGTAACCTTAACGGCAAAAAGCACGAGATTGAGGACGATGCCCACCACTCCCGCGTTTCTGCCTGTTTTAGCTCGCTCAGCTTCAGAGTAGAGCTTTTTTTCTTTCATTTCCGACAACTTTCCGATTACTTGTTTGTTTGTCTCAGCGCGGGGACGAGAAGATCATCCGCGTAGGGAAGTGTGAGTATCCACTCGCAAAGACGGTGCCACTCGTCAAGCTTGTGAGTGCATCTTGCGTTATATATGTTGATAAGATTCTCATAATTGAGAGTTACGGTACGCATCTGATTGTAGCTTGAGGGGAGAAGCTGTATCATGTCGTGCCAATGAGCCTTGTCCTTGGTCTCGATGAATCTGACTCTGGCGTCCTCCAGATATGCGATGAGGCTGTCAAGGCAGGCAAGCGCCCCCTCTGACATCTTGTCGTGGCTGAAATCGTCTCGCTCGAAGGACTTGGAGTGGATCTTGTGCATGGTGCTGGTTGAGTTGGCTACGGTGCCAACCTTGTAGGTGTCAAACTCCTTCCACCAGTAAAGGGGAGCCGTGATATCCACGGAAACGAAGATCTGACGGATGAATTTTCTGTGGTCGGGGCCGGCAGTAACGAGTCTCTTGCCGAATGCAAGGTCAGCCTCGCCCATAACGAATCTTCCGGCGTCGTCATAGTAGCTGTCGCTTTTCGCCCAGCTGTTCATGGGGTTTCTCGCCCCTCTTATGGCGTTGTCAAAGTTCATTGCGCTTGTGCGTTCGATCTTTATCATAACTTATCTCCAAATCATTTTATTATCTGCAGTAATTATAACATACTATTGGAGTAAAAACAAGAAGAATATTTCTATAGGCGATAAAAAACAAGCTTTTGCCCAACTCTCTCTAAAAACCTTTACTTTCGGGAGAGTTTATGATATAATAAAACAGAATATAATGCCGTGTTGTATGTATACGGCGGCAAAACGAAAAAAGGTGACTGACGGAAATGAAAATACCCGTGATAAACCCTGGGGATACCCTTGAAATGAAAAAGAATCACCCGTGCGGAGGTGCTCTCTTCACGGTGATGAGAGTGGGCTCGGACGTGCGCATAATCTGCAAGAAGTGCGGGCGAGACATGACCATGCCCCGCGAAAAGCTTGAAAAGGCTATAAAGAAGATCCGTCCCGCAGACGGCTCTGACGTGAAATAAATTTCTGCGGAGAATAACCGATTGGAGTAAAATATGGATAATCTGGAAAACGTAAACGTATCCGCAGAGGAGTCAGTCGCCGTGACAGACGACGTCATCGACGGCACCCCTGCTGAAGACAGCGCGGTTGAAGCTGACGCGGCGGAGTGCGTCGATTTCGACACGGATGCGGAATTTGAAAGTGATCTTGAAGCGAGACGGGCAAAGATCAAATGTCCCGTGAGACGCTTTCTTTTAGGTAAAAAGTACATAGGCTTTGCGTTCCTTGTGCCTGCCGTGCTCATGACGCTGATCTACGTGGCTCTCGGCGTGTGGCCCGTTGGCGAACGCTCCGCCCTTGTTTTGGACCTTAACGCACAGTACGTGTACTATATCGAAAAGTTCCGCTCTATCTTTGCTGACGGCGGAAGCTTCCTTTACAGCTTTGAGCGTGCCCTTGGCGGTGAGTTCATGGGTATCGTTGCTTATTACGTGGCAAGTCCCTTTAACCTGTTGACCCTTCTGTTCCCCAAAGAATGGATGACAGAGGTGGTCATGGCGATAATGATCCTGAAGTGCGGCTTCTGCGGCTTTAATTTTGCTATATACGCACATTGCCGCTTCGACAAGCGCCGCCCCATAGCCACCATCATTTTTGCTTCCATGTATGCGCTCTGTTCCTTTGGAGTGGTGATGCAGAGTAATCTTATGTGGATCGACTGTATGCTACTTTTCCCTCTTGTGCTTCTGGGAATGGACAGACTTATCAAGTTTGGAGAGTACAAGCTGTATACGCTGACCCTTGCTCTTGCGATCTTCTCTAACTACTACATCGGCTACATGATGTGCATATTCCTTCTCTTCTATTTCTTCGTCAGATATCTTTCTATGACGAAGGAAGAGAGAAATCCACGTGGCAAAAAACTTCACTTCCTCAGAACGCTTCCGAAGATGCTCGTCTTCTCCGTGATTGCGGTTATGATCGCGGCGGTGATGATCACCTCGGCTTACTATTCTCTCAGCTTCGGTAAGCTTGAGTTCTCCGAGCCGAATTTCGAGCCGAGACAGCTTTACGATTTCAGCCACATCATATCCAAGCTCTTCTTTGGAACTTACGATACCGTACGTCCCGAGGGCGTGCCCTTCCTGTACGCGGGTATGCTTATGACAATTCTGATACCACTGTTCTTCATTACTCCCGGTATCCCCGCAAGACGTAAGGCGGCAGGCGGATTTATGATGGCGCTGTTCATCGTCAGCATAAACCTCAGCACGGCTGACCTTATCTGGCACGGCTTCCAGCGTCCCAACTGGCTGAACGCCCGCTTTACCTTCATGTTTATCTTCATTATGCTCATCATGGCATACGAGGTGTTTATCCGCATAAAGGAGCTTGGCTTTAGAAAGGTCGTTGTGTGCGGAGGAGTGCTGTGCGCTGTACTTGTGGTGCTTCAGCAGTTTGAGATATCCTTCCTTGACGATTTCAGAGCTATATGGGCGTCCATCGGTATTATCGGTGTGTACCTGCTCACGCTCCGCTTTACTCACGAGGCTGCGCGCCGTTCATACGTAACGCTTACCTCCGTGGTACTTGCGATAATCGTTGCTCTCGATCTTTTTGCGTCGGGTGTGGTCGACGTATACGCGCTCAACGGCGACGTGCTTTACTCAAACCGCGCGTCCTACCGCGACTTCCTTGACAAGTATTATGAGGTCACCGAGTACGTTGACGAGCTGGAGGGAGACAGCTTCTACAGAGAAGAAAAGCTGAATCACAGAAAAACAAACGACAACTTTGCGCTGGGCATCAAGGGTCTTTCAAACTCCACGTCGACTCTTAACTCAGACGTTATCGATCTTCTCAGAAGATTTGGCTTTACCTCCAAGTCTCATTGGTCAAAATACGTGGGCGGTACTCTCCCCACAGACTCATTCTTCGGTATCAAGTACGTCTACGGCGACTTCTGGGGCGCGAATATCCCCGATTACATCGAAGACAATTACCGAGAGATATACAAGACCGACGATAACATCGTGATCTACGAGAACCCCTACGCAATGTCTGTTGCTTTCGGGGTAAAGAACGGCATCGTTGGCTTCAAGGCAAATGAAAAACCGCTGTTTACCGATCCCTTTGAGTATATGAACGAGGTATTCTCGCTTATGATCGGTGACGAGGAGCTGGAGATTTGGGAAAACATCCTTGTAAGCAATACGGATCACAACGGTAACCGCAAGTTCGGTACTGAGCAGAATCATACCGGTTATGAGAAGAACGCAGGTGCGACCACTGCCACCGTTACCTACAAATTTACCGTTCCCGACGAGCGTCCCATTTACATGTACATCCCCTCCAACTGGCCGAGAAAGGCGACGTTCTCTGTTTCCGGTACGGTATTTACTGAGGTTAGTGACGATGGAAGCGCCGAGACCGTCATCGGTGAGGACGGAGAGAGCTATCTGGCTCCCAACGTAACTCCCGGAGAGATGACCACCAAGTACAAGAGCAACGTGACTTATCTTACCAATGATACCCACGGTATCATTGAGCTTGGCTCCTTCGAGCCCGGCGAGGAGATCACAGTTACCTTCACTCAGTCTGAGGATAAATTCTACACCATTAATCACAACAGGTTTTTCTACTCCTTCGATATGGACGAGTTTGTCCGTTTCCACGATACCTTAAACGACACGTCTCTTCAGGTCACGTCATTTAAGGAGGACAGAATAGAGGGAACCATCACGGCGGACAGAAACAACATGACGATGCTGACCACCATCCCCTACGATAAGGGCTGGCACGTGCTCTGCGACGGTGAAGAGGTCAGAACAAAGAAGGCTATGCAGTCTCTCATGTCGTTTGAGGTGGACGAGGGCGAGCATGAGATAGAGATGTATTACATGTCTGACAGCTACAAAACGGGTATGACAATATCCGTGATCGGTCTGTCGCTGTTCGTGCTCATCTGCGTGGGCGAAGAGGTGATCCGCAGACTGCTTCTCCGTAAAAAGGCGGCTTTGACGGAGGGGATCACGGAGGCTACCGATGGGGGAGAAGATGCCGATACGGTCATCCCCGATTCGGACGTGTACGATGAAGTGCTTGCCGAAAATGCTGACGAAGATGACGGCGAAGAATAAATCTGTTTTCTTGTGAAAGTTGGAAATATAAAATGATATACACTATTCGAGGAATCTTGACCGAGGCGGACGTTACCGGCTCGTTCATAGTGATAGAATGCGGAGGTGTGGGCTATAAGCTTACCGTTACCGCAAATACGCTGACAAGCCTTCCCGCGCCTGCCTTCACCCCCTCGGGTGACACGGCAGAGGGTGAGACGGTGAAGGTGTATACCTACATGGCGGTGAAGGAGGATGCTGTAGAGCTGTTCGGCTTTGCGTCAAAGGAGGAGCTTGAGGCGTTCAAGCTGCTTATCTCCGTGTCGGGCGTAGGTCCCAAGGCGGCAACCTCTATCCTGTCGCTGCTTACCCCCAAGAAGCTTGCCTTTACAATCGCCTCAGACGATACAAAGACCATTTCCCGTGCGCCGGGAGTAGGCGCAAAGACTGCGGCAAGGGTAGTGCTCGAGCTTAAAGAGAAGATGGCTAAGGCGTTCCCCTTTGCGGGTGCCGACGAAGCACCTTCGCCAAAGAAGGAAAAGGCGGCAGTGGACAAGTCAAAGCTGAAGGATGCCCAGGACGCGCTCTCTGTCCTCGGTTACTCACGAAGCGAGATCGCCGCGGCAATGAAGAACGTTTCCACAGACGGGTCTGTGGAGGACATCATCAGAGACTGTCTTGCGGCGCTTATGAAGCAGTAAGATATGCTTTTGGAGAATAAAATGGAAATAAACGAATTTGATTTTGAAGATCGTATAGTACAGGCGGAGTATTCCTCCGAGGACACCGACACGGAAGTGGGACTGCGTCCTCAGGCGCTTGACGAGTATATCGGTCAGGAAAAGGCAAAAGAGATACTTAAGGTATATATCGATGCGGTAAAGCTGAGAGGCGACTGCCTTGACCACGTGCTTTTATACGGCCCTCCCGGTCTCGGTAAGACCACTCTTTCGCAGATCATTGCCAACGAGCTTGGAGTAAACCTGAGGATAACGTCCGGTCCCGCCATAGAAAAGCAGGGAGACTTAGCGGCACTTCTTTCCAACCTTGGAGAGGGAGACGTACTGTTTATCGACGAGATACACCGTCTGTCCCGCTCGGTAGAGGAGATTCTTTACCCCGCAATGGAGGACTATGCCCTTGACATTATCATCGGTAAGGGTCCTGCGGCAAGAAGCATCCGTCTGCCTCTTGCAAAGTTTACCCTTATCGGTGCAACGACCCGCGCGGGTCAGCTTACAACTCCTCTCCGCGACCGCTTCGGCGTTCTTTTGAGACTTGAGCTGTACACGCCTGAGGAGCTTGCCACCATTGTTAAGAGAAGCGCGGGCATCCTTGACGTGCCCATCACCGAGGACGGCGCCCTTGAGATAGCGTCACGCTCCAGAGGTACGCCCCGTATTGCAAACCGACTTCTCAAGAGAGTACGCGACTTTGCTCAGGTAAAGGGCAACGGACGTATTGACTGCGAGATATCCCGTATGGCGCTTGATATGCTCGAGATCGACGAGCTTGGTCTTGACAACACGGACAGACGCATGCTCAGGACTATTATCGATTTCTACGGCGGAGGTCCCGTGGGACTTGAAACTCTTGCGGCAACGGTAGGCGAAGAGGCGGTCACCATCGAGGACGTGTACGAGCCGTACCTTCTGCAGATAGGCTTCCTCAGCCGTACGCCCCGAGGCAGATGCGCTACCCACGCGGCATACGAGCATCTGGGCATCCCCTTTAAGAATTCCCAGCAGTCCGGTGGCGGAGACGATCAGATAAAATTTGGTGAGTAACACAAAAATGCCATTCGGCAAACGCCGAATGGCATAAGAGCTTATTTAATTCTCGCGCAACATATATCCCGCGCCGCGGACGTTGACGATAAAGCCTTCACCGAGGATCGGTGTCAGCTTGCGTCTGAGATAGCTTACGTATACGTCGGGGACGTTGGTGCCGTCGGTGCTTTGCCACAGACACTCACGCAGATCTTCCCTTGATATCGGTTTTCCTGCGGACGAGAGAAGCAGGGAAAAAAGATCAGCTTCCTTTTCGCTGAGGACGGCGGAGGCGCCGCTTTTGGTGACGGTACGTGTCTCGCGGTCAAAGGTGAAGCCTTCTGCGGGTGCGTTTTTCACACGTGTTATCTCACGTACGGTGCGGATCAGCAAAGGGAGCGATATGGGATATCTTATGTATCCGTATGCCCCTCCGAATTTTTCCGACAGGGCAGAGTGAACGGAGGAGGTAAGGTAATCGTCAGATCGGCAGATGACGACTGCGTGAGTGGCGTCGGCGGGTATTTTACTGTCGGCTCTGCAGACTGCAAGGACACCGGATGCGTCCGAAAGCTCTCTCAGCGCACACTCTGCCATGCGGTCGGTCTCGTCTCTTCCCGTATCAACGTAAAGCTTCATTTTTGTTCCTCCCAACCTTTATTTGTCGTATACAGTATATCACAGTAACGAGACCGTGTCAATACGGCGGATCTTTCGCGTCAGTAAAATGTCATTTTACCCCAAACGGCTACATAAAATCGTAGCAAAGGGGGGACGACATGGACTTTTGTACTGTAGCCGTATTTATGACTGCGGCGGTGATATTTGTAAACGGAGCAACCGATGCACCCACATCCATGGCTCCTGCCGTGGCAAGCGGGAAGCTGAGCTTTCCGACAGCTTGTCTCTTATGCGCGCTGTTCAATTTTCTCGGCATGCTTTTCTCAGGTATGTATTTTCCCGCGGTGGCGGAAAGCATGGCGGAGCTGTCAGATCTGACGGCGGTCGGTACGGTTTGTGCTCTTTTGTCGGTAGTGATTTTTTCGTCTGCCGCGTGGGCATGCGGTATACCCACCAGCGAGAGCCATGGACTTATAGCGGCGGTGGGCGGTGTGTCCCTTTATTTTGCGGGGAGCGTCGGAAGTGCATACATAGACATCTGCATAAAAAGCGTGCTGTCGTGCGCGACGGGATTTTTTGCGGGAGCGGGAGCCTACGTCCTGCTGTCTTGCTTTCCCTGCGTAATATACAGCGGAGAAAAACGGGGAAGTATTATCTCAGCGTTTTTCTGCTCCGCGTCTTCCTTCTGGCACGGCGCTCAGGACGGACAGAAATTTATGTTTCTGCTCTGCTCGCTTACGGGAACGGCGGCTCTTTCGACGTCCGCATACGTGATATGCTCCCTTATTATGGGTATCGGTTGTCTTGCGGGCGGAAGGAAGATAATAAATAAAACGGGACTCTCCCTTACGGGCGGGCTTGGCGGCGTATCTGCCGCGGCGTCCGAGACGGCGTCACTTGCATGTACTGCGGTGTCGTCTGTCCTTGGGATCCCCGTCAGCACCACGTACATGAAGACCTCAAGCATGCTCGGCGCGTCGGCGGCGGGAGGCGGTGCCGTAAACAAAAGATGCGCCGCGGAGCTATTGTTCACGTGGCTCCTCACTTACCCATGCTGTATGGGGGTGTCATATTGCTTATGCTGTATAGCTGAGCGTGTATTTTAATCTGCGGAAAGGATGGCAAATATGGATAACGATGCTTGCGACAGACAGTGCTTTTTCACGGGGCACAGAACGATACCGTCGGGTGACGTGGGTATCCTCAGCGCCGCGGTGGACGCTGAAATAGAAAGATGCTATTCCGAAGGATTCCGCACGTTCATCTGCGGAGGCGCAGTTGGATTTGATACTCTTGCGGCATGTCGGGTCGCCGTTGCAAGAAAGCGGCACGCAGACATTGAGCTATTCCTTGTCCTCCCATGCAGAAACCAGACGGAGAAATGGAAAAACAGCCGCGACGTGGCGGTCTACCAGAGATTGAAGGGAATGGCTGACCGAGTGATGTACACCTCGGAGACGTATACGTCGGGATGTATGCATCTGAGAAACCGCACCATGGCTGATATGTGCGAGCATTGCATCGCCTATTACAACAATTCGGGCAGAGGCGGTACTGCTTATACGGTAAGATATGCAACTGAAACGGGTAAAACCCTCACAAATTTGCACGATGTTATAAAAATGCAGAAACTTCAATAAAAAACGTAAAAAGTCAAAAAATGTTCACATTTTTGTTATATAATATATAGGATAGGAAACTATCGTAATTCAGTTAAAAATTCTATAAAAAGGAATGGATTATAAAAAATGGCACTTAAAGCAATTAACGGCGTAAAGAAGAACAGACCCGTTCTCACCATCGTTATGGACGGCGTAGGCATCGCTCCTGCAGGAGAGGCAAATGCAGTTTCTCTTGCAAGAACTCCCAACCTTGACAGAATCATGAAGGAGTACCCCGTTGTGAACCTTAAGGCTCACGGTACTGCAGTAGGTCTTCCCTCTGACGACGATATGGGTAACTCCGAGGTAGGACACAACGCTCTCGGCAGCGGTCAGGTGTTCGCACAGGGCGCAAAGCTCGTTTCCCAGAGCATCGAAAGCGAAAAGATCTTTAATTCCGACGTATGGGCAGAGCTTACCGCAGCTCCCAAGGCTGACGCTGCTCTCCACTTTATCGGTCTTTTCTCCGACGGTAACGTACACAGCCACATCGATCACCTTAAGTCTATGATCGAGAGAGCAAAGGCTGACGGCGTTCGCAAGATAAGACTTCACATCCTTCTTGACGGCCGTGACGTAGGTGAGACATCCGCTCTTGATTACGTTGAGCCTTTTGAAGCATATCTTGACACTATCCGCGACGAGAACTGCGACGTTCGCATCGCATCCGGCGGCGGCCGTATGGTGATCACCATGGACCGTTACGAGGCTAACTGGGCAATGGTAGAGCTTGGCTGGAAGACTCACGTTCTCGGCGAGGGCAGATACTTTGCATCCGCTAAGGAAGCAATTGAGACTTACAGAGCAGAGACAGGCGTTATCGACCAGGATCTTCCTCCCTTCGTTATTGCTGAAAACGGCACACCCGTAGGAACAGTTGAAGACGGCGACAGCGTTGTATTCTACAATTTCCGCGGTGACCGCGCAATTGAAATTTCCCGTACCTTCGAGGCAGGCGCAGATTTCGACAAGTTCGACAGAGTGAGAGTTCCCTCCGTTATCTACGCAGGTATGCTTGAGTATGACGGCGACCTCCACATCCCCTCCAAGTACCTCGTAAGTCCCCCTGAGATCACCAATACAATGGGCGAGTACCTCACCGATACGGGTATTTCTCAGTACGCTATTTCCGAGACACAGAAGTACGGTCACGTTACTTACTTCTGGAACGGTAACAAGAGCGGTAAGTTCTCCGAGGAGCTTGAGACTTACGTAGAGATCCCCTCCGACATCGTTCCCTTTGAGCAGCGTCCGTGGATGAAGTGTGCTGAGATCACTGACTGCCTTATCGAGGCTCTCGAGAGCGGCAAGTACGACTGTCTCAGAGTAAACTTCCCCAACGGTGACATGGTAGGCCACACAGGAAGCCTTGAGGCTACCGTATGCTCTATGGAAGCGCTTGACCTTCAGCTTGGACGCATTCTCAAGGTTCTTGACAAGGTTGGCGGCGTAGCTGTTATCACAGCAGACCACGGTAACGCAGATGAAATGGCTGAGACCGACAAGAAGACAGGAGAACCCAAGCGTAACCGTGACGGATCTCTCAAGGCTAAGACCAGCCACACTCTCAACAGAGTTCCCTGCATCATTTACGACAACGTAAGCCGTGACACATACGAGGTATGTGAGGATAACGGTCAGTTTGGTCTTTCCGCAGTTGCTGCAACTGTTGTTAACCTTCTCGGCTACGAAAAGCCCGAGATGTGGGACGACGGTGTGATCAAGCTTAAGTAAGCTGATATAATAAAAAACGTACGTTTGTTGTATTTAGAAAAAATAATCAACAAAACGCCAAAGGATACGTAGGGGACGGCGCCCCGACGTCCCGACACTAGTGGTTACAGACATAAAATATGTCTTAGTCCAACGAAACGGGGCGTCGAAGGCGCCGCCCCCTACATTAGCTTAAATGCTTCATTTACACTAAGGAGACAATCATGTTCTACACAGACGGAATACTTGTAAAGTCTACGCTTCTTGAGGGGGATGGGGTGTTTCACGCCTTTTCAACCCGTCTCGGCGGAGTCAGCACACATCCCGATACTACTTCCATGAACGTAGCACCCGGTCACGGCGACAGCGATGAGACGGTACGTGAGAATGCGGATATTCTTGTGCGCACAGCGTCCGCGGGAAGGCTCGGAGTTGAGGCTGCTCTCGTTACAAGTCAGATCCATTCTGCAAAGGTGAGAGTCGTTGCAGAAGAAAACCGCGGCGAGGGATTCTTTGTTCACGTGGGTGAGCATTGCGACGGATTTGTCACAGATCGCCCGGGTGTAGTTCCCATTGTCCGTACTGCAGACTGTGTTCCCATCCTTCTTGTGGGACGCAAGGCGGACGGCTCGCCCGTTGTGTCCTCCGTCCACGCAGGCTGGAGAGGTACCGTGGCGGGGATTGCCGCTGAGGCTGTGCGTAAAATGACAGAGCAGGGAGCCGTTATTGGTACCGTAAAATCGGCGATAGGTCCCCACATAGGTTATTGCTGCTTTGAGGTTGGAGATGATCTCTACGAAGCCGTACGTGACATCCGAGGAGAGGATTTTGCTCGCCGCCATATCAGGTACGTAGGCGAAAGACTTCACGCAGACCTTACGGAAATGAATCTGGAGATATTGTTGTCAGCAGGAGTGTTGCCGGAGAATGTCGATGTATCTGACGAGTGTACCATGTGCCTTAATGATAAGTATCATTCCCACCGTAAAACTCACGGAAAACGGGGCGCTATGGGAAGCCTTGTGGGAATTTTGTGAGTTTTTCAGAAGACCGTCACATAAAAATGCTGTGAAACTGCGATGTGTTCAAATAATGTTTACAAATTTATGATATAATCAATAGAGCTTTCGTTACTTAAATAATAAACGCGAACACATCCGAAGAAAGGACATGTTAATATATATGATACAGATCGAAAATTTGGTGAAGCTGTACGGTGAAAAAACTGCTCTTGAGGGCATCAGCTTTAAAGTGGGCGAGGGCGAGATCGTAGGTTTCCTCGGTCCCAACGGCGCAGGTAAGTCCACCACAATGAACATACTTACAGGATACCTTTCCGCTACCGCCGGAACGGTAAAGGTGGGGGGCATCGACGTTTTTGAGTTCCCCGACGAAGCGAAGAAAAAGATCGGCTTTTTGCCCGAGCAGCCTCCCCTTTACAACGACATGAAGGTGTCCGAATACCTTAATTTCGTCTACGAGATCAAGAAGTGCAAGCTTAACCGTAAAAAGCATCTGGCGGAGATCATGCAGGTCACAAAGATCCACGACGTCTCTGACAGGATCATCGGCAACCTTTCAAAGGGTTACCGTCAGCGAGTAGGTATTGCACAAGCGCTCGTGGGAAATCCTCCCGTTATCATTTTCGACGAGCCTACGGTCGGTCTTGACCCCAAGCAGATCATCGAGATCCGCAACCTTATCAGAAACTTAGGTAAGAACCACACGGTAATTCTGTCATCCCACATCCTTTCCGAGATACAGTCCGTATGTAACAGAGTAGTTATCATCAACGAGGGACGTATCATTGCTGACGAGATGACATCCAACATCACCAAGGTGGCAAACGACAGCAGAGAATATATCGTTAAGATATGTGCGCCTCAGCGCGAGGCGGCAAGCGCTCTCCGCTCGCTTAACGGCATCGTATTCGTTGAGGCGACGGGAGAGAGAGACGCTGACAGCTACACCTTCCGCATAAGAAGCGAGGCGGGCGTTGATATCAGAAAGCCCCTTTTCTATCTTCTTGCCGAAAAGGGCTGGCCTCTTGTGGGTCTTGAGGCGGCAGGCATGAACCTTGAGGACGTATTCGTCCGCATCATGGATGCTGACGCAAAGGCTTCCTCAAAGAGCAAGAAGGCGTAAGAAAGGAGATTTGTAATGTTTGCAGTATTTAAAAAGGAATTGCGCTCATATTTCACGAATCCCCTGGGATACGTGTTCTGCGCAGTATATCTTGCGGTGTCCGGATTTATTCTCGGTATCACCACCCTTTATTCCGGAACAGTCGACGTGTCGGGATTTTTCCAGGTCATGATCTTCGCGTCGGGCATCCTCGTTCCCATCATCACGATGAAGAGCTTTGCTGAGGAAAGACGCTCAAAAACGGAGCAGCTTCTTATGACCGCTCCCATTTCCGTTACCTCTCTTGTAATTGCTAAGTTTGCCGCTTCCTACGTGCTTTTCGCAGGAACGGTGCTTGTGGGATGCGTATACTTCCTCCCCCTTACCATGTTCGGTACGATGAACGGTGCCGTTACCCTCGGCTGCATCATTTCCATGCTTCTCGTAGGTATGTGCTTCACCGCGGCGGGGATCTTCGTTTCCACTCTTACAGATAACACGGTAACAGCCGCAGTCGGCACTATCGCTCTCTTAGGTGTTATGGTGGCGGCGTCCCTCTTTAACGGTATCATCAATTTCTATCCCATAAGACAGGCTTTGTCATGGATATCCGTTTACGGAAGATACATAAACTTCACCTACGGTATCTTTGATTTTTCCGCAGTGCTTTACTACGTGTCTCTCACCGTAGTATTCCTCTTCCTCGCTGTGCGCGTGCATGACCGCCGCAGATGGGCGTGAAAAGAAAGGTTTGACTATAAATATGAATTCAAGAAGCATTACTAAATCAAGAAAGCTCCGCTACGGTGCAATGGCGGCGGGCTTTACTGCCGTATTTATTGCTATAGTTATAGTATTTAACGCCATTTTCTCATCCCTTGCGGCAAAGTTCGGCTGGTATGCCGACATGACCGGCGAGGCTGTGTTCACCATGTCCGACGTGTCCCTCAGCTTTATCGACGACATCACCTCTGACGTGTACATCTACTTTGCCTGTGAGCCTGACGAGCTTATGGCTGATGCCGATATGAGATACGTGTATAATTCAGCTAAGCAGATCTCCTCAGCTATCCCCAACGTTCACGTTGAATGTCACGACGTAGTGAAAAATCCCGAATTCTTCATGGATTTCTACAACAACAAGGGCACAAAGATCACAGCCAAGAGCGTGGTTATCGCCAGCGGTACGGAATCCGTGATCTACAATTACAAGGCGTTCTTTACCTACAACGAAGAGGGCAAGAGATGGGCGTACAACGGTGAATACCGTTACACAGCGGGTATCATGCAGGTTACGCAGGCTGAGACCCCCATCGCCTACTTCACCACCGGTCACAGCGAGGACATCACCAATGCCGCAACCCTTGCATCCCTTCTGACAGACGCAGGCTTTGAGGTGAGAGAAATTGACCTTGCCATGGAGGAGATGGATGACGACGCAAGGATCCTCGTTATCTTCAATCCCAAGTACGATTTCCACGGCATCGAGGCTGAGACGGAAAGCGCAAACGAGATCGACAAGATCGACCGCTTCCTTGACGGTCTGGGCGGACTTTTAGTCTTTGAGGACTCCGAGTACGCGGCAGGTCTTAACAACCTTAACGAATTTTTAGAGGAGTGGGGTATCCGCTACATGGCAGGTACTCACGTAAAGGATGCGGCTCACTCCATGTCCATTGACGGTTACTCCATCGTTACCAAGTATCAGGAAGAGGACAACTTCGGACAGAATATTTACGACGACCTTGAAAACTTCGATTCCATGCCCAAGTCTATGATCCGTCAGGCAATGCCTATCGAAAAGCTCTTTACAGGTCAGGGAACAATGGTCGGTGCGAAGGCAGTTTACACCATGCTTGGCTCATACGAGGGCGCAGAGCTTGTTGACCGCGAGAGCGAGTCTGTCATGGAAACGGGCGAATACGATCTCGTTACCATCTCCTACGAAAACAGAGTAATCGACAACGATTACTATTACTCATACGTTATGGCGGCGGGAAGCCCCAGCTTCGCTTATAATAACTATCTGGTAGATACATCCTACGGCAACAGCGACGTTATTCTTTCCGCGCTGAAGCTTATCGGACGCGACAAGGTGCTTGCAGACCTTGATCCGAAGCCCTTCGACGATACCTCCAGCAGTGCGACTACCGCGCAGAGTGCGAAATTTACAGTCTGCTGTACGCTTATCCTCCCCGCGGTCATCACGGTGGTTGGCGTTGTGACAGTTATAAGGAGACGCCACTCATGAGAGAAAAAAAACAAAAAAGATCCCTTATAATCGCGTCTGCGGTGT
Source organism: Clostridia bacterium (assembly GCA_017440665.1). Classification (GTDB taxonomy): domain Bacteria; phylum Bacillota; class Clostridia; order Oscillospirales; family CAG-272; genus RUG11130. The sequence continues at coordinate 11,408 of JAFSGU010000015.1, read as the reverse complement.
TCGTTCTGCTTCTCATAGCTTACGTTGCGGTGGTCCTTCCCATGATGAAGGACGACACGGTAACGGAGCCTCCCGAGCTTGTGGAGGGTGAGGTTCTCGGTACGAATAACCGTATCATGATGTTTCCCCAGGTGACACGTGCAGAAATGAAGGAGATATTCGTTTCCAACGAGCATGGGGAATTCACCTTGGTGAAGGACGGGGAGAACTTTAAGATCAAAGGCTTTGAGGACGTGTCCTGCAAATCCGAGGGTATCTCGTCCCTCGTGGTCGCCGCCGGTTACACGATCACTTCAAAGAGACTTACCGCCGAGGCGACGGAGGCTGAGCTTGAAAAGTACGGCCTTGCGGAGCGTGACGTTTACTGGAAGGTCACCTGTACGGACGGCAGAGAATACCGCGTGTTCGTGGGAGACAAGCTGGTGTCCGAGGAGGGATACTACGCTATGCTTGAGGGACGTGAGGATTGCGTTTACATCCTCAGCACGTCCGTTGAAACGAGCATTCTGCAGCCTGCCACGGCATTCGTGAATCCCATACTGTGCCTCGGACTTACAGATCAGAATTATTATCTCATTGACGACTTCACCGTTATGCACGGTGAGGATGTGTTCGTCCTCGTTAAGCAGAGCAAAAAGAGCGAATTTGTGAATCCCGACGCTCAGGCTGAGACAAAGATGATGTATCCTGCGGGATATAAGACCGACGACACCTATTTCATGTCAAACGTAGCGTCAAAGTTCGTCTCCATGGTAGGTGAAGAGGTCGTGTACATGGGTGAGGACAAGGAAGAGCTTGAAAAGTACGGACTTGCAGACCCCTATTACAGCGTGTACTTTACCTATACAAACGGCTCGAGCGAGCTTGAGTATTACTTCTTCGTTTCGGAAAAGCAGGATGACGGATGCTATTACGCCGTATCCAACCTTTACGGATTCAGAATCGTTGTTAAATGCACCGCAGATAACTTCTCTTGGCTTGAAAACAAGCTTATCTCATGGGTCGACGATTATCCCATCGCTATAAACATCCTCCGCGTTGACAGCATGAACATTGAGACTGCGGACGGCAAGTACGACTTTGATCTCAGCCATGGTGTTACCGCAGACGAGGTAGCCACTCTTGAGATCGATGGACCTGACGGATTCCGTCTTTCCGATGCTGACGTATACAACTTCCGCGAGCTGTACAAGGATTTCCTTGCTATACAGATCATGGGTGAGCTTGAGTTTACCGAGTCGGAGATAGACGACGTCATTGCAAAGGACGACAGTCACATGACTACCGTTACGTTTAATCTTACCGACGGAAGCGTACAGGAGTTCAAGTTCTACAGATATTCAACGGGACGTGCCATCCTTTCGGCAAACGACAGCAAGAATTTCTTCGTGTACGACGACTGGCTGTTAAAGATCAGAACAGACGTACAGAAGCTGCTCTCTCATCTTGAAATAGATTCCCATTCCAAGAACTGACGGGGAAAAGTCTTTATAAATGAAGTCCGACAGATAGGCGCGGGAATGTGTTTATCTGTCGGATAGCTTTTTAACGTTACCGCGGTATAAAATTACACCGGGGTGGAACAATAGGTGAAGACACATCATTTTCACGGGAGTTTTCCTTGCCGATGTTGAAAATCAGCTTCACCTTTGCCCTTGGCGCATTCGTTTATACTTGTATTGAGGTCTTGTGGAGAGGGTATACCCATATTTCCATGACTATCACGGGCGGCGTGTGCCTTGTCCTCTTATATATGCTGAACGTGTATCTGAGAGATACACCGCTTTTTATAAAATGCCTTGCGGGAGCCTTGAGTATAACTGCGGTCGAGCTTGCCGTGGGATGCTTAGTAAATCTGTGGCTGCACCTTGACGTGTGGGACTATTCCGCCATGCCTTATGATCTGATGGGGCAGGTATGCCTCGGATATTCTGCCATGTGGCTTTTGCTATGCTTGCCTGCATTTTTTATATGTGAGCGGATCAGGAGATCTGAACTGCTTCGCGGCTGAATTGCCTTACGGCTGAAGAATTGGAGACTTATGAATTACAATAACAGAAATTACAACAACAGCGAAACCAAAAAGCTTGTGCGCGGGCTGATGGGGACGAAATACGGACCTATTATCCTTGTCTTGCTGATAATCATGTCTGCCGCTATAGGATACTATTACTATATCAATGGCGGATCGTCAATTTCGGCGGATGCCTATGCAGAATATCACTTTATTGACGTGGGGCAGGGAGATGCATCCCTCATTCTGACCGACGAGGCGGCGGTGCTTGTGGACTGCGGTACCCTTGATCAAAGCGACATCGTTATTGATTACGTCAGCAGATACACCGACAGGATCGATCTGTTCGTATTCTCTCACGCCCATGACGACCACATGGGAGGCGCGGCTAACGTTATCCGAAGCATTCCCGTAGATGAGGTGCTGATGACATCCTACGCGTCCGATGCGGTGTTCTTCGAGAAGGCACTTGACGCCATAGAGGAATATGACGTTCAGGTTACGGAGGCTCTTCCCGGCGGTACATATACGGAGGGAGACGTGAATATCAAAGTGTTTGCTCCCGTTACGGATTATGAGGATCACAATTCCAACAGCATTATCATGCGCGTTGAGGTGGACGGCTCGTCTGTGATGTACACGGGGGATGCTGAGCATCGCACGGAGAAGGATGCCTTGGATGAATATCCCTACGGTATGAAAAGCGATATTCTGAAGGTGGGGCATCACGGCTCATCCACATCCACCTGCGAGGCATTCTTTGACGCGGTATCTCCCAAGTACGGTGTTATCTCCTGCGGAGAGGGGAACAGCTACGGTCATCCCCACCGCGAGATTAAGGCGTTTTTCGCTGAGCGTGAGCTTGAATACTACCGCACCGATCTTGTGGGTGACGTGGTGTTCACTGTCAAGGGAGGAGAGATCACCGTCAATTGCGGTGAGTGAAGGTTGACATTTTTTGAGTATTGTGATAAAATAAAGTCGTATAATATACGGCTTTATTTTTATGCCGAAACGAACGGAGGAAAATATGAAAACAAAAAGGATCTTAGCAACACTTCTTACAGTTGTCATGCTTTTGTCTACGCTTGCAGTCGGAAGCACGGCTGCAAAGAGCGAGCTTCCCTTCACAGACGTTCCCGAGGGTGAGTGGTACTATGATGCCGTTGAGTACGTATGGAAAAACGGTCTTATGAACGGCACGGGAAACGGCTCTACCTTCTCACCGAACGGCAGTCTTACCCGAGCTATGGTAGTGACTGTCCTCTACAGAATGGAGGGCTCTCCCCAAACAAGCGGCGGCGGAAGCGTCTTCGGAGACCTTCAGAAGGACGCGTACTACATTCTTCCCGTTGACTGGGCACGTGAAAATGATATCGTAACGTCTACGGGTACGAATGATTTTGGCGAAGATATGTTCTCTCCCGACAGAGCGATCACCCGTCAGGAGCTTGCGACAATGTTCGTAAGATATGCTCGCTACCGCTACGTTATAACTAATGAGTCAACCGATATTTCGGACTTCAAGGATGCATCTTTGGTAGCTTCATGGGCAGAAGAGGCTATGTCCTGGTGTAATGCAGTCGGCCTTATCAAGGGTACCGGTACAGGTGATACTCTTTCTCCCGCCGATACGGCATCCAGAGCGCAGTTTGCTACAATAATTCAGCGCTTCAGAGAAAATGATGACTTTACATATGAGTATCTCTTAAAGAGACCGAAGCCTATTTCCACATACACCGAGAAGGAGTATTCTCTCATCCACGATGCTGACCTCTACGTTGCAGTTGACGGAAACGACAGCAACCCCGGTACTGAGGATAAGCCCCTTGCAACATTCGAGGCAGCGGTTAAGAAAGTACGTGATCTTAAGAAGACAGCGAAGGACGAGATCGTCGTTGCTTTCAAGGCGGGCGACTACGGAAACCTTCAGATCGAGCTGACCGAGGCTGACTCAGGTACGGAGAAAGTACCGATCAAGTACACCTGCTACGGCGACGGTGACGTTCTTTTCTCAAACGGTGTTACCGCTTATATCGACGAGTTCGGTCCTATCGACGAGAGCGACTACTATCTGTTCCCCGAGCGAAACAGATCCAAGATCGTGAAAGCAGATATGTCTGATAAGGCTACCATCGGCGAGCTGAACGGTATGTGTCAGCTTTTCAGCGAGGTTGAGCGCATTGATATGGCGCGCTATCCTAACAAGAACCCCACGGGAAAGTTCAACGTTGACAAAACTATAGTTTTCGTTGAGTCCTATGTGCAAACTAATGAAGGAAGCATTGGCTACGGGGCATGGGATTGTAAGCTGGACAAGCTGGGTGCGGCAAGATTTGACAGCTATCATACCTATGAAAACATCGCGGCTATCGGAAAAGCAGGTCACGAGTATGACGGAGACTATCTCCTCATCAACGGATATGACAAAGAGACGGGTACTCTCAAGATGATAGCTCAGGATACCGTTTACGGATTCGGTTCAATGGGTGGTGTAAGCGTTTATTACATGAACATTTCCGAGGAGCTTGACCAGCAGGGTGAGTTCTGGTTCGATCCCTCCACAAAGACTCTTTACTTATTTGATCCCGAGTTCAAGAGATATACACTTGCCACAGCAGGAACGTTCCTTAATATAAACGGCGCAGATCACCTCACCTTTGAGGGAATCGATTTCAGCTACTGCTCTGATGATGCTATCGTTGTTAATGCAGATAACGTAACTATTGACGACACGAGAATACTCGGATCAAACGGAAACTATACCGCGGTATACCTTAACGGAATGAACAATAAGCTCATCAATTCCGAGCTTTGCGAGCTTTCTGCAGGCGGTGTTGTTGTGACCGGCGGTGATTTTGAGTTCCTCACGCCCTGTAACTCGGTAGTTGATAACAACACCATCCACGATTACGGTCAGGTATATCACACATGGACAGCAGGCGTAAGACTTACAGATGCAGTCGGAGCAACAGTATCTCACAATGAGATATATCATGCACCTCACGTTGCAATTATGTTCTCCACCGTTTGGGACCGCAGTATCGACTGTGTGATGGAGTATAACTATATCCACGATATTCTCACGTATACCGACCTTGGTGCGATATACTGCGGACGTACTCATACAGACCGCGACAATATCGTGCGTTACAATATGATCACTAATGTCAGCTCCGGCCAGATAGGCGCGTGGGCGGTGTATATTGACGACGGTATCTCAGGTCAGCAGTTCTACGGTAATATGATATACCAGCCCGGAGGATATGCATTCCTTCACTCCGGCGGACGTGATAATGTAATCAGAGATAACGTTATCATCGGTAACGAGAATGGAAACGGTCAGTCCCTCAGAATCTGGGCAAAGTGGGTAAATATGCTGGCAGATGAGGGAAAGGTCGGCAGCGGTAACTGGGCGCACATGCTGACACTTATTCCTCAGAGACTTCCTAAGGATCCCGAGGCGCTGAAGCTTTGGGAGGCAAGATGGCCGGAGTTCTTTGACGCGTACTACGGTCCCGAGGTAATTCCCGAGAATATTAACGAATACAATATGCTTGCAAACTCCGCAGGATGTATCATCAAGAACAACTATTCCTTCGGTTTCAAGGAACTTGAGCATTGGGATCTTGATTACCATAACAATAAGTTCAATGAATATAAGAATAATCCCATCTGGGGCTTTGAAGCGTTCAGGGGAGAGGGAGATGCACCTCACATTTTCGTGAATCCCGCTCAGGGCGATTACACTCTCAGAGACGACTGTGAGCTTGAGTTTGAGACACCCTACGACTTCAGCAAGATCGGCAGATATTGATCTGTTGACGTAAGACTCACTTGCGCTATGGTTTCCCCGATGGATCTGCGTCACGCAGATGACGATGCGATATGTACGATTTTTCCCGTGAGGGAAGGATAACCGATCGCTTAGCAAAATATCGACAAAAAACTACCCGAATAAGAGAGCAAAACTCTTTTCGGGTAGTTCTTTTTGTTTTACTTTTTAAAGGACTTCTGCAGCGGCTTCAGTACGAGAGCGCACAGCTTGTGGATAACAAGCGAGAAAATGAAGGATACCACAAGAATCGCCGCCAGGTAAAGATCGTCGCTTTGAATATTCAGAACGATCTGCTTTGAGAATATCTGCATCGGTCCCCAACGGAAAAGAGAGATAAATATCGCGTGGGAAAGATAAAGCTCAAAGGAAAGATCTCCGCAGATATTGATGAGCCCATTGCCAAGCTTAATTTTCATTGAAAGAAGAAGGATAACAATGCAGAAGAGTACAGCCGCTATCACGCGTACCGTGAGATAATATGGCGCGGTGGGCCACACGTAGGGAGGAAGATTCAAGACCTTCAGGAAAACGGCACAGAATGCAAGGAAGAAAAGGGCTGTGACGGGATAATAGAATTTCTGCAGGAAGGGAGTTATGCGTTCCTTAAGTATGCAGTACCACATTCCCACGGTGAAGCACAGGGCGGTATCGTTCCAGTTACTGCCGTACAGCACGTTGCGTCCCGTGTGCTGAGTTGTGGTGAAGAGCACCACAAAGGCAAGCGTCAAAAACGTGAGTATCAAGGGGGAGATAAGCTTGTTTTCCCTCTTTTCGTGGCCGATAAAGGATATGCGGAACAGTACGTACAAAAGGACCATCACGGGTACGAACCAAAGCTGAAGACCCATGAGAGATTCCTTCAGGTAGACCTTGAACGCCTCCATATCGGTGGTGTTCATATATCGCATAAGGATATAGAAGGCGTCGATAACGTAGTAGGGGAGCACAATGGCGAGTATTCTTTTAAAGAAGAAGCCTTTAAGATAATTTTTCTTGTTTTTTACTCCGTACATAAGTCCGTATCCGGAGATAAGGAAGAAGCCGCCAACCATTAAAAATCCCACGTCTCTGAAGTATTTGATACTTAAAAAAGAGGGAAGAAGTACACCGTATAGGTGGTGGAACATAACAACTATGGCGAAGATACCCTTAAGTGCTCTCGTCTGACCGACGGAAAAGCTGTCTGAGAAAAATTCACCCTTAGGTGCGGTTTTGATACCGAAAAGGATCAAAGCGGCAGTTATAAGAATAAACATTGTATATATCCTTTCAAATTACACAGAGGAACAGAGAGCCTCTCAAGGGGAGACTCTCTGTGTGCGTGTTATCAGAACAGACCGGTTATACGGCCGTTTTCGTCAACGTCGATCTTCTCGGCAGCGGGAACCTTGGGAAGTCCCGGCATGGTGAGGATGTCACCTGTGAGGACTACAACAAAGCCTGCGCCTGCAGAAACCTTAACGTTCTTAATGGTAACGGTAAATCCTTCAGGTGCGCCGAGCTTTGTGGGATCGTCGGAGAAGCTGTACTGAGTTTTAGCCATACAAACGGGCATATGACCGAATCCGAGCGCTTCGAGAGACTGAATCTGCTTCTTTGCCGCGGGAAGGATTGAAATACCGTCGCCGCCGTAAACTTTTTTGACAATTGCCTCGATCTTTTCTGTGATGGAAAGCTCACTTTCATATGCGAATGTGAAGTCTCCCTTTTCCTCTTCGCAGAGGCGTACTACTTCACGTGCAAGCTCTACGCCGCCCGCTCCGCCGTCTGCCCATACTGTGGAGAGAACGGTGTTTACGCCAAGCTCACGGCACTTTGCGATGATGAAGTCGATCTCAGCATCGGTGTCGGTGGGGAAACGGTTAACTGCTACTACGCAGGGAAGCTTATATACGTTTTTGATATTAGACACGTGACGAAGAAGATTGGGAATACCCTTTTCCAAAGCGGGGATGTCCTCGCCTACGAGCTCGGTCTTTGCTTTTCCGCCGTGCATCTTAAGAGCGCGGACGGTAGCGACCATAACTACAGCGTCAGGTACAAGTCCTGCCATACGGCACTTGATGTCGAGGAACTTCTCAGCACCAAGGTCAGCACCGAAGCCTGCCTCTGTTACAGTGTAGTCACCCATCTTGAGCGCAATACGGGTAGCCATAACGGAGTTACATCCGTGTGCGATATTAGCGAAGGGACCGCCGTGTACGAACGCGGGAGTGCCCTCGAGAGTCTGTACGAGATTGGGCTTGATAGCATCCTTAAGGAGTGCTGTCATAGCGCCTGCCGCCTTAAGCTCGCCGCAGGTTACGGGACGGTCGTCGTATGTGTATCCTACGATGATGCGGGAGAGACGCTCCTTAAGGTCGGTGATGGAGGAGGAGAGGCAGAGAACAGCCATGATCTCGGATGCAACGGTAATATCAAATCCGTCCTCACGGGGAACACCGTTTGCCTTACCGCCGAGACCGTCAACAACGTTTCTCAGCTGTCTGTCGTTCATGTCAACGCAACGCTTCCATGTGATCTTGCGCACGTCGATTCCGAGAGCGTTACCCTGCTGGATGTGGTTGTCAAGCATTGCCGCAAGAAGGTTATTTGCCGCACCGATGGCGTGGAAGTCACCTGTGAAGTGGAGGTTGATGTCCTCCATGGGAACAACCTGAGCGTATCCGCCGCCTGCAGCACCGCCCTTTACGCCGAACACGGGACCGAGGGAGGGCTCACGGAGAGCAACGGTTACGTCCTTGCCGATCCTCTTAAGACCGTCGGCAAGACCGATGGTGGTGGTAGTCTTACCTTCGCCTGCGGGGGTGGGGGTGATAGCTGTAACGAGAATGAGCTTGCCGTCGGGACGGTCGGTCTCGTTTAAGATAGCGGGGGAGATCTTAGCCTTATACTTGCCGTAAAGCTCAACGTACTTTTCGTCAACGTGAGCAGTCTCGGCGATCTCGGATATGTGACGCATTTCACATTCCTGAGCAATTTCGATATCAGTCTTGTATGCCATAGGGAAAATTCCTTTCATACTCATTTTGAGGTGTGGGAAGGTAGAATGAATGTATGGTGACATTGATCCTCGAAAATGTTCGTAAATCATACACCTTGTAGGGGAGCACTGTGTGCTCCCGTTCATTTTTAGTTACAATAAATCGTTTGAAGCGGGAGCACACAGTGCTCCCCTACAAATTAAACCACTAGACTATCTGTAACCATAGAGTAGAAGTGGGTTACATACGCATTCTCCCTCACCCGCTTTGCTGGAGCTCCCGCAGAAAGGATAGCATATGCTTCATTGGGAGCCCCTGATCAAAGATACATTATTACTTAAAGTACTTAACTGCAGCCTCGAACATACGGATGTCGTAGTTGCCGGGTACGTTCTTGTAGAGTCCTGCGCCGACTCTTTCGCTGTGACCCATCTTACCGAATACACGTCCGTCGGGAGATGTGATACCTTCGATGGCGAACATGGAGTCGTTGGGATTGAAGTGAACGTCGCTTGTTGCGTTGCCGTCAAGGTCAACGTACTGAGTTGCGATCTGACCGTTAGCGGCAAGCTGACGGATGAGAGCCTCGTCAGCGAGGAAGCGGCCTTCACCGTGGGAGATCGGAACTGTGTAAACGTCGCCAACGTTTGTGAGAGCAAGCCAAGGAGACTTGTTGGAAGCAATTCTTGTGTGAACGATTCTGGACTGGTGACGCGCGATGGTGTTGAATGTAAGGGTGGGGCAATTCTCATCAGTGTCGATGATCTTTCCGTAGGGAACGAGCCCCAGCTTGATGAGTGCCTGGAAGCCGTTACAGATACCGCACATGAGACCGTCTCTGTTTTCAAGCAGGTCTGTTACACCTTCCTTGATCTGTGCGTTGCGGAAGAATGCGGTAATGAACTTACCACTTCCGTCGGGCTCGTCACCGCCGGAGAAGCCGCCGGGGATGAAGATCATCTGAGCGTCCTTGAGAGCGGTAGCGAACTTCTCAACGCTTTCGCTGATAGCGGATGCGGTGAGGTTGCGGATAACGATGATCTCAGGCTCAGCGCCTGCGTCGCGAACAGCCTTAGCGGAGTCAAACTCGCAGTTTGTTCCGGGGAATGCGGGGATGAGGATCTTGGGACGCGCAGACTTAACTGCGGGAGCACCCCATTCGGTAGCCTTATAGCTGAAGTTCTCCATGGGAGTCTTTCTGTCGGGGATGTTGCAGGAGAATACGCTCTCAAGCTTGTCCTCGTAGATTCCGAGAAGCTCTGTGAGAAGTACCTTCTCGTCACCGAGGCTGATGCAGCCGTCGTCGGTAACAGTACCGATCATGCGTGCGCCCTCGATGTCCTCGGTAACTTCGAGAACGAATCCGCCGTAGCAGTAGTCGAAGAGACAACCGTTGCATACGTTCTCAAGACGTGCGCCGAGGGAGTTACCGAATGCCATCTTCATGATAGCCTCTGCTACACCGCCCATGCCGGGAGTGTATGCCGCGAGAACTTTGCCGGATCTCTGGAGAGCTGTTACCTTATCGAAGAGAGCTGTAAGGGAAGCGGTTACGGGGAGACCGTTCTCGTCATACTCGGGTTTCAGTAATGCGATCTTGCTGCCTGCCTTCTTGAACTCGGGGGAGATAACGTCAGAAGTCTTACCTGTTGTAACTGCGAAGGAAACGAGTGTGGGAGGAACGTCAAGGTCCTCGAAGGAGCCGCTCATGGAGTCCTTACCGCCGATAGAACCGATGCCGAGCTCCATCTGAGCCTTGAACGCACCGAGAAGAGCGGCGAGTGGCTTACCCCAACGGCGGGCGTCTGTGCCCAGCTTTTCGAAGTATTCCTGGAATGTCAGGTATACGTCTTCGAAGGAAGCACCCGTAGCGATAAGCTTACATACGGACTCAACAACTGCAAGGTATGCACCGTGGTAGGGGCTCTGCTCTGTGATGAAGGGGTTGTATCCGAAGGACATGAAGGAGCAGTCGTTAGTATGCTTCTTTTCAACGGATACCTTCTGTACCATTGCCTGAATGGGAGTGAGCTGATTCTTACCGCCGAAGGGCATGAGGACTGTGCCTGCACCGATGGTGGAGTCGAATCTCTCGGAAAGGCCTCTCTTGGAGCAAACGTTGAGGTCGTCTGCGAGAGCCTTCATGTTATCTGTAAAGCTGCCTGCGATCTCCTTCTTTACGAGAGCGGGAGCCGCGGGAGCAGCGGTAATGTGCTTTTCTGCACCGTTGGAGTTAAGGAACTCACGGTCAAGGTCAACGATCTTCTTGCCGTTCCAGTGCATAACCAGCTTAGGCTCAGCTGTAACGGTAGCAACGGGAGTTGCCATAAGGTTTTCTTCAGCCGCAAGAGCGAGGAAAGCGTCGATATTTTCCTTTTCAATAACTACAGCCATTCTCTCCTGAGATTCGCTGATTGCAAGCTCGGTACCGTCAAGACCCTCGTACTTCTTGGGAACTGCGTTAAGGTCGATCTCAAGACCGTCTGCAAGCTCACCGATAGCAACGGATACACCGCCTGCACCGAAGTCGTTACATCCCTTGATCATGCGGCAGGCTTCAGCGTTTCTGAAG
>JAFSGU010000014.1 GCA_017440665.1 Clostridia bacterium | reverse complement strand
GCGGCTAAAAAGACACATAAAATGGAGAAATCCGCCGAAAAAATCGGCGGATTTCCACTTTAATGGCTATTTACTTGCGCTCCCCTCCGAGACTTTGACAATTAATTTCCTCGTGTCTTTTGTTCGGCGCTAAATGCGACAGCCCCTTTTGTTTTGTTGATGAGTAAAATTTAGGCAGGTGGTGTCCCCCTATACGATCCGCGAAGCGGATCACATCATTTTTCCGTGAGGAAAAACATCATTGTGCCTGTGGCACTGCATCATATTGACCGCTCGGTCAATACATCATTATATCGCTTCCCCTGCCAGGAGTCACGCTCGAACAGCAGGCGGTCGATCATGTTGGTGACTTCCGTCTTTCTTCTGCTCCACGCGGGCGCGAGAAGCACGTCTGCCATGCTGTCTCCCGTGATGCGTCCTATCACCGTTTCGGGCGGCAGGACTTCAAGCTGATCGCATACTGTGCGTACGTAATCATCTCTCTCCATGGGGACGTATTCGCCTCTCAAATACATTTCTCCGAGAGCGGTGTCCTTCAGCACGTTCAGCAGATGTATCTTCACCTGGTCGGGCTTCAGCTCAGCCGCTTTTCTTGCGGTCTCCATCATATCCTCATAGCTCTCACCGGGCAGACCGTTGATTATATGGATACCGATACTGACGTTTCCGCCTGCCGCTCGGAGTTTTCCGTATCCTGCAAGGAAAACTTCGAAGCTATGTCCGCGGTTTATTCTCTCCGCCGTTATGTCCGACGCGCTTTGCAGACCAAGCTCCACCGTCACGGGCAACTTTTCGGAAATACGTACTATCTCCGCTACTGCTCCGTCGGAAAGGCAGTCGGCTCGGGTGGCGATACCCAGCATCACCGAATTTGGGAGAGACGCCGCTTCTTCGTATATTTTTCTCAAAGTCTCGGGGGGCGCGTAGGTGTTTGTGTTAGCCTGAAGATAGGGAATATACCCCACGGGCGTCCACTTGCGGCTTGCTGTCTCCACAGCCGCGTCGTATTGCTTACGCAATGTGTCCCCGCATGAGGATGAGCTTCCCGAAAGGCAGAAGATACATCCTCCGTGAGACACGGTACCGTCTTTATTGGGGCATGAGAATCCTGCGTCAAGAGGTATTCTCGCACACTTACCGCCGAAGGTGTGACGGGTGTAATAATCGAAGGTATGATATCTTTTGTTTGTGTCCGAATATTTATAAGGATTCGTTTCCCTTTGCGTTTTCTTTTTCACCTCCGCCCCTCCTTTCATGTAGGTATTGTAGTGATATTGACGCTGTTGTAAAAGCCTCCCTCCGAGAGGGAGGCTTAGTCTTGCGGGATTTATGGCTGGGCTTTTAAAGATAAGGTTTGGCAGTATTTCCCCGAATATATTCCAAAAGTCCCGTGCATCCCGTAAGGACGTCGTCATAGGTCTTTTCGAAATTTCCCGTATACCACGGGTCAGCCACGTCTCTGTCCGAGTGGGCGAACTCAAGCAATTTACGTACTTTATTATCCGGGTCTCCCCCTGTGATACGCAGTGTGTTACGCACGTTTGCACTGTCCATGCATATCAGAAAGTCATATTTGGCATAGTCAGTTTTTTCCAGATGCACCGCACGCTTTCCGCGGTATGATATACCGAGGCGGTCGAGTATCCTCGCCGTGCCGGGATGAACGGGATTTCCTATCTCCTCGTAGCTTGTAGCGGCAGAGGCAACGCAGAATCTGTCGTCAAGCCCCGCTTTTTTGATGATATCTTTAAAAACGAATTCCGCCATCGGACTTCGGCATATATTTCCGTGGCAGACGAATAATATTTTTGTCATATCAGTTCCTTGTGATCTTTTGTAATTAAATGTATTATACCATAGCTTTCGGCGGGAGTAAACCCCCGACGTATAAAAAGGTATGTATTCCCTCACAGCTACGGGTGAACGAACAACCTAAACTGTCCCACGGCGGCAAATTACATTTCACCATATGAAATGCTGCATCGATCCCATAAAGACGAACCCATTTCCTGCAAAGGAAACGGGTTCTGTATTGTCCGTCACATATTCGTTTTACTTCAGCTCCTCCGGCAGATCATCAAGTGCCGCCAAAAGTGCCTCTCTCGTGTTTTCAAGCCGCTCGCAGATGACCCCGTCAAGAAGCCACGCAAGGGTACGTCCTACCGCTTGTCCCTTCACGCCTGCTTTTTCCATGACGTCCGCGCCGCCGACTGCAAGTCCGGATACCTTAACACATGGATCTGCAGCCGCTATCTTTTCGTACTCACCGATAAACCGCTCGCTTTCCGCCCCGTCTTCCGTAAATACGGTGCGTACCGCGGCGTAGCTTCTGATATCCTCCGCGGTCAGCTTACCCATCAGATACTTTATATCCTTTTTCTCAACGGGAAGCATCTCACCCATGAGAGAAGCAAAAAGTGATGCTCTCTTCACGTCAGCCGATGAGGTCTTCAGCTTTTTGCAAACTGCGGCGGCGTGCTGTGCGGGGGTGTCACCGTCCATATCAGCGGAAAGTCTGCAGATATAGGCAAGCCTCAGCACGGCATCTGCTTCAAGTGAAGCGACCACACGGGAGGTCTTTTCTATCGCCTCGGGAGAAACTCCCTCTATACAAACGGACAGCACGTCCGCATATTCACTCATGATACGGGAAGCGTATCCACCGCAGAGAAGCTTTCCAAGCTCCGTATATATCCTCTCCTTGGATATGCCGCGGAGAAGATCTTTCATGGCGTGGATAGCGTCAGCCGTTTCACCGTCTATGGCAAACTCAAGCACCGACGCAAAGCGGAGAGCACGGAGAATTCGAAGTCCGTCCTCGCTGAAACGCTCTGTAGGCGAGCCTACGCACACTATCATTTTTCTGCCAAGGTCGTCCATTCCGCCGAATGGGTCGCAAAGTCCAAGCTTGCGGCTGTACGCCATGGCGTTTACCGTAAAATCCCGTCGGGACAGGTCAAGGGTCACATCATCCGTAAAGCTGACAGAGGTGGGATGGCGGTTGTCCGCGTATTTTCCGTCTATTCGGTAGGTGGTCACCTCAACACACTCACCGCTTGACACCACGGTAAGAGTACCGTGCTTAAGTCCCGTTTCGATCACGCGGTATGAGCTGAAGACAGACTGCATCTCGTGGGGCTTGGCGTTGGTGGTGACGTCGTAATCGTTAGGCACAACGCCCCTCGCGCGGTCGCGGACGCAACCGCCCACGAGATACGCCTCGTACCCCGCGCCTTCAAGCTCGTCAAGCACGGGAATTATATATTCAGGTATATTTTTAAACATCTTTTTATTCGGAAAAGAGAGGATCAAGCGCCTGTTTTTTCTCTTTTCGTCCTTATCTCGTCAAGAATCATGTAAAGTATAAGAAGGCCGCATCCGATGCATACCGCGCTGTCAGCCACGTTGAAAACGTAGAAATCAATGAGGGTGAAGTCGATCATGTCGACCACAAATCCGCGGAAGACCCGGTCGATCATATTTCCGATACCGCCGCCGGCTATAAGGGCGAGGGATATGCACAGAAGCTTATCCTTCGGCTTTTTTATAAACAGATACGCCACAAGCGCGATTATCGCTACGGTGGAGATTATGATAAACACCCATCGGTGATCGGCAAGCATACCGAACGCGGCACCTTTGTTTTCTACGTATGTGAGGTGGAGCACATCGGGGATCAGCTTCACGGGTGCATCCGTAAGATATTCCAGAGTTAAAAGCTTTGTCGCCTGGTCTGCAAAAACTGTCAGGACCATTACTATCAAGCAAAGAAGCACTGACGTATCCCCCTTAGTTTTCGTCCGAAGGAACGGTCTTCATAAAATCGCTGATCTTGGGACGGCTGTTGCGGGACGTGATCTGCGCCGCTAAGGTCATAGGGTCGAAGCTTTCGCCGTCAGCATGGTCGCCGTCGGTGTAAAAATCAAGATCGGCGGCGATCTGAGCGGGGGTTCTTTCATCATGCTCGTTCTCATCCCCGGCAGTTTCCTCATCGGCATCCATATCTGCATCCTCTTCGGTAATGACGTCTTCATCTGACGGAGTATCGTCCTCTGCGGGGTCGCCGTCTGCAAATACGTCGCCGTCAAGATCGGGAACGACAAAGCTTATGTCAGCTTTGTCTTCTGCAGTAGCGGTGTTAAATATTGAAAGAACGTCGTCGGTCTCGGCACCGTATGCGTCGTCCTCTGCTACGGTTTCGCAGACCTCTTCGCAGGCAGGAGTAATTTCACCAACGCTGTCAGCATCATCGTCGCATATTTCGTAAAAGCCTTCGTTGCCGTCTGACACCGCAGATGACGTATCATCCTCGTTGTGCACTTCTTCAACGTATCCGTCCAGAACTTCTTCCCATGAATCGTCTGCCGTCAACGCTTCCTCGCTCTCGGCGCAGATATCGTTAAGGCTCTCCTTGAGAGACTCTACGAAATATGCAAATCTTTCCTTTTCTGCGTTCAGCGCGTCGAATATCTTCACAAGCTCGCTTTTATCGAGAGCCACACCTTGGACCGCAGTGCTTTCAAGCTCAGCTATCTTTTCCTCGGCTTCTCTCATACGAACGCCTTCGGCAAGAAGGCGGCGCTTCAGCTCGGCGTTCTCCTTGCATACGGAATTGTATCTTTCGGAAACGTGTTCTACGTATTTATCTACCTCGCCGGTATTATAGCCCATAACGCTTTTTGTGAAAGCGGGCTTCATAAGGCTGTTTTGTACGCTCATAGTAATTCCCTTTCCCGCGTCCCGGGACGCGACAGATCAAAGTAATATGGGTTTATATATACTTACGGACGGATATTCTGGCGCGTCCGCTCCGCGTTTCGCCCGAAAAGGCGTCGATTATGTATTTTCCGTATCCGCGCACGGATATCTTGTCACCCGGAGAAAGCCTCTTGTCAGCCTCAGTCACGGTGACGTAGTTTATCTCAACAAGACCCGTCAGGCAGTATTCCTTCGCTGTGGCACGGGACTGATTCGTTATGGATGACACTATGGAATCCACTCTGTCAGACGCGGCAACAAGGGTCATCTCTTTAAATTCATGGGGTACCTTAAAGCCGTCGGGCACGTGGAAGGCGGAGACCGCAACGCCGTCTCTGCCTATCTTAGTAAGGCTTTCACAAATATAGGGAGCTATCGTATCGGAAGCGAATATGACAGCGGAAGACTTACCTGTGACGGCAATGTCGCCGAGGACCTCCCGCTCAATACCCAGGGACAGTATGCTTCCCATATAATGTCTGTGAGAAAGCTCCGCAAAGCCGCTTCCCGTAACAGACAGCGGAACGATGCCGAAGCTTTCGTCCGCGGCGTAGGCAGACGCGATCTCGCAAAACAATCTCTCCCTCTCCTCTGAGAATATCTCCGCCGGGGACGACAGGGGAGGCGCGTCAACGTACGACGGCGCCATGACACATACTCTTCTGTCTGCCATGAGGGCACCGCCGAAGAAAAAGCATCGGGAAAGAAGAATGGGATATTCTTCACGGACAGCCGTGTAATATATGATCTGCTCGGCGGGAGTCAGAAATCGGCTGTAGATAAAATCGTATTCTCTTCTGACAGCGGCGTCACAAAGGTCACTTGCCTTTGCATAGACCATGATGTCGTTCTTGTTTTTTGCCTGCATATCAAATAAAGAGCGCCAAAATGGCGAGAAGAATGGAAGTTACGAAAAAAGGAATATCCAGGGGAATTCCGAAATCTATCCCTAATTTATCGAATAATATTCTGACGGGCAGAATGAACGGCTCGGTGATAAGGGCGAGAAATGAATGTATCGCTCCCTCCTCAGTGGGTAAAAAGCTGAGCACAGCCCGCAGAAACATAGCCATCATGACCGTAGCCAAAATAAGACGCAGGGTCATTACAGTTAGAGTGAAAATTATTTCCATGATAAAAGCGTTTCTCCGAAGTTAAGCATTGCGGCATCATAAAACGACAAACGGCGGATGCCCGTAGACTGTCTCGGCACACGAAACCACACCCTCCGTCCGGATCGATCGGGAGCGTGGCCGGTGCAGCATAAACAGTCTGGCTCGGACTTCCGCCGCTATTTACATTTTATGCAGTGAACACTGCTTTAAATCAAACTGCCGTAATTTTCCGAGGATAAATTATCAGAACTCGGGGAAAATGTCGGGGTTGGGTTCGGGTGCAGGCTCTTCCTCGCGAACCTTGGGGTTCTTGAGCTGAGCGTCTCCAACGTCAACGTTGTTGGGAGTGATAACGTAAGCGTTTGTAGCGATCTTCTTGATAGAACCGTCGATGGAGTAAGCAACGCCGGAAAGGAAGTCGATAAGACGGCGAGCAGTTTCCTTGCTTGTGTTCTCAAGGTTGAGAACAACGGTGCGCTTGTTGAGAAGGTGATCGGCGATCTGGCAAACGCTGTCGAACTGCTGAGGCTTTACGACCTTCATCTCGAGAGCTGTACCTGTGCCGGAAAGGCTGATGCCGCCCATGTTACCGCCGATAGGACCTGCGTTACCCATGTTGCCGATATTGGACTGGTCCATACCGCCTGCCATATCGTCCATAGTACCGTAGTCGTCTTCGAAATTGTTGTAGTAATCGTCCTCGTAGTTATCGTCGTAGCCGCCTGCTACGTTCTTGATTCTGTCCATGAATCCCATAATAAGCCTCCAGATATATCTGTAATTTTTTTATTTTTAACTGTTAAAGGTATGTACGCTGCCCGAAAATGGCACTGCCCACGCGAACCATGGTGGCGCCCTCTTCAATAGCTATATCAAAACTGTCGCTCATACCCATAGACAAAACAGTCTCTCTTATATTATGCGTTTTTTTTGCAAAATTGTCAATAAAAATCTGATAAGTTTCTCTAAAATATTTTCTCAAAACGCATTTTTCGACCCCGGCGGGGCCCATAGTCATTATTCCCCGAAGATCGAGATGGGGAAAACGCTCAAACTCGTCGATCACAAAGGGCGCGTCACACGGCAGAAATCCGCTTTTAGCTTCTTCTGCGGCGCAGTTGAGCTCGATGAGCACAGGCTGACGGATACCCTGCTTTTCAGCCATTTTGTCGATCTCCTCGGCAAGACGGAGGGATGACACAGAATGGATCAGGTCAGCCTTTCCCACAACGTACTTGAGCTTGTTGCTCTGCAGATGACCGATGAAGTGAAATTCATCGAGATGATCTCTCAGAGCGTCAAACTTATCTCTGAATTCCTGAGCGCGGTTTTCACCTGCAAGCTTCAGGTCCAGAGCATCCGCTGCAAAAATTATATCATCGGTACATACGGTCTTGGTAGCCGCCAAAAGAGAGACCTCTCTCCCGTCGCCGCGTTTTTCTGTGGCTTCGGCTATCCTTTCGCGTACGCGGCGCAAATTGTCCGAAATCACTATTTGTCTGTCGGTCATTTTGCCCCTCCGATGACGTATCCCGCGCGGAGTAAAAGGCGAATGTCTGCTTTGCCCGCGGATAATATTACCCGTACCGCGTCTCGATACAATTATTTAATTTATTATACAACATCTTGGGAGAAAAATCAAGGGTTTAAGAAAGAAAGGTTTCGAAAACATTTGGCAAAAACCTAAAATGCACTATTTTTCTTCTGCAAATGACGGATTTTTTCAATCTGTTATTGAAAAGCCACTCCCGTTTGTGGTATACTATAATTATAATGAAATAACTGTACCTATAATGGAAAAGTATGATCTTAAGAAAGGATCTTTTGCAATGGCAAAATACAGAAGAAACAGAATAAACGATGCAGTCGCACAGGAGACGGCTGACATAATCCGCGACATCAAGGACCCCCGCGTTTCCACGTATATGATAACTGTTACAGGCGCTGACGTTACAGGCGATCTTAAGTATGCGAAAGTGTTTTACTCATTCCTCGACGACGCAGAGCTTGACGCTGAGGCTGAAAAGGAGCTGAGACGCGGTCTCAAGTCCGCCGCCCCCTTCGTAAGGCGCGAGCTTGCTGTAAGACTCAACATGCGTATCACTCCCGAGATCACATTCGTACGTGACAAGGGTGTGAGCCACGGTGCCGAGATCGCATCTCTTCTTAACAGTATCAAGAAGACAGAGGCTCCCGCTGACATCGAGGACGAGGAGACTGACGATGAGCTTTGAGAACATCACCCTTGAGGATATCGTACGCAAGCTGAAGGATGCCCGCCGCGTGCTGATAGCGTGTCACACCAACCCCGACGGCGACGCCCTCGGCTCGTGTGCCGCTCTCGCTCTCACGGCAGAGGCTCTTGGCTGTGAGGTGAAGGTAGTGTCCCCCGACAAGCCCGCTCCACGACTTGAGTTTCTCCTTCGCGATGAGTACACCGAGTTCAAGGCAGGCAGAGAGGAAAACTTCGACCTTATCTGTACCGTAGACGTTGCGTCATACGAGCAGCTGGGGTCTCTCGGATTTCTCGTTGACCGCGGCAGAGTCGACTTTATGATCGATCACCACGCTGAGGGAACTCCATATGCTCCCTGTTATATCGATCCTGTGGCATCCGCCGCAGGAGAGATCGTATACGACGTATACCGTACGGCTCAGGAAATGTACGGCTTTGATAATGTCCCCGACGTATCGAGAAACGTGTACACCGCCATTATTTCCGACACGGGTTCGTTCAAATATTCTAACGTAACGCCCGACACCCACATCATCGCCTCTGAGCTGGTGGAGGAGATCAACACAGCAGAGGACGGCGGAATGACCACCGACGAGATATGCCGTACCCTTTTCGGCAGACGTACCATGAGCGACCTTCTCGCTCAGGCTCTTGCCATCAACAAGCTTAAGGTATACGAGGACGGCAGGCTGGGCATCGTATTCCTCACCAAGGAGGACGTCACCTCTGCGGGACTTGAGGAAAGTGACTTCGGCGCGGCTGTGGAAACGCCCCGTTCACTTGAGGGCGTTGAGATCGCCCTTTCCGTAAGACAGAGCTTTTCCGACCCCACCGTATACAGAGTATCGTCAAGAAGCAACTGTGACGTAAACGTATCCGATATATGCGCTTCCTTCGGAGGAGGCGGCCACGCAAAGGCGGCAGGATGCAAGATCTCCGCAAAAACTCCCGAAGAGGCACTTTCCATCGCCATCGGAGCCTTCGGCGGCGCGCTCTCCCTTTGAATTTAAATCAAGATCCGTATCAGGGACGTTTCGGCGTGCGCCGTTAAACTACAGAAAAGAGGAAACCACATTGGCAAAGAAGCCCGACACCGCCTGCGGTGTTATAGTAATAGACAAACACGAAGGAGTTACCTCCTTCAGGATAATATCGATACTCAAGAAAATGTTCGATATGCCAAACGTAGGGCATACCGGTACGCTTGATCCCCTTGCTACGGGAGTTCTGCCCGTTTTACTTGGCAGAGCGGTAAAGGCTTGCGATTACGTTATGGCGCAGGACAAGCGTTATACCGCAGAGTTAAAGTTAGGTCTCACCACGGACACGGAGGACATCACGGGAGAGGTGCTTACCACCTGTCCTGACATTCCCGACGCAGACCGCGTACGTGAAGTCATCTCATCATTCGTGGGTGAAATCATGCAGACCCCTCCC
This sequence comes from Clostridia bacterium, assembly GCA_017440665.1. Classification (GTDB taxonomy): domain Bacteria; phylum Bacillota; class Clostridia; order Oscillospirales; family CAG-272; genus RUG11130. Next base: position 19,029 of record JAFSGU010000014.1, on the reverse strand, counting down.
ATGTATTCCGCCATCAAGGTGGGCGGTCAGAAGCTTGTGGATATTGCCCGCGAAGGCGGCGAGGTGGACAGAAAGCCCCGTCCCGTAACCATCCACAGCATCGACGCAGAACAGATATCTGCCGATACGTGGCGCCTTGACGTTGCCTGCTCAAAGGGCACCTATATACGTACCCTTTGCTCCGACATCGGTCGGGAGCTTGGCTGCGGCGGCGTTATGTCCGCTCTCAGAAGAACCGAAACAGGCTCTTTCTCTCTCGACGACGCTTACACCATTGAGGAGCTTGAGAAGATGTCCTTCGAGGAACGCCTTACTCTCCCTCTTCCCGTAGAGTCTCTCTTCGAGCACATGAGAGCGGTACAGCTTCCGAAGTTCTTCGCCAATCTGTATCTTGCAGGCGCGCCTCTCATGCAGAAAAAGGTACGCATAAACGTACCTGCAGGCGAAAAGGTCCGCGTGAAATACGGAAACGTATTCCTCGGTGTAGGTATTGGAGCGGAGGATAAGGAGTCTGCGCCCATACTTAAAGCAGAAAAGCTTTTTTACCTTGGTAAAGTAGAATAAATAAGTACCACAGAAAGGTTTATATATATGCTTCGCATTTTACATACGGGGGACATCCACTTAGACAGCCCCTTCTCCGGACTCGACCCCAGAACAGCGGAGGTCAGACGTAACGAGCTTCGCGCCGCTTTCACATCCATGATGCACTACGCGAGAATGGAAAAGGCGGACCTCATCCTCATCGCAGGCGACCTGTTCGATGCTGATTTCGTTACCCGCGAGACTCTCGCACTTATCAAAAAAGAAGCTGAAAACACACCCTGTCCCATCGTCATCAGCCCCGGAAACCACGACTCCGTATCCGAGTCCAGCGTATGGAGACGCGGTGTATTCCCCGAAAACGTTCACATCTTCACCGATGAGACTCTCGATCACTTCGAATTCGAGGAGCTGAACGTGCGCGTTTGGGGATGGGCGTTTACTTCACAGAAGATGGAGCTGTCTCCTCTCACGGGCAGAAGTGTACGTGAAGCAGACGGCGATATGATAAATATCCTCTGTGCACACGGCGATCTTACCTCTTCAAGAAGCACCTACTGTCCCCTTACGGTGCGTGAGGTGGAGACTTTCGGTGCGGATTATACCGCTCTCGGTCACGTTCACAATCCCGCAGAGTATACGGACCGCATTGCTTACTGCGGATGCCTTGAAGGCAGAAGCTTTGACGAGACCGGTCACAAGGGAGCGCTGTTTGTTACTTTAGACGGCGAGGGTATCACCTCACAGAGAGTACGCTTTTCCAAGAGAAGATACGAGAACGAAACTCTCCGCGTGGACGGCGCCGCATCCAATACAGAGCTTCGCAGCCGCATTGCCGCATTCATTACAGAAAAGCATTACGGAGATGACACGATACTTCGCCTCACTCTTACAGGCGAGACAGACCCCTCGTTTACGCTGAATACTTCAGTGCTTGAAGCAGATGCTCCCCGTGTCTTTGCGCTGAAGGTGGTCGATGACACCTCTCCAATGCTTGACGCCGACTCGCTCAGGCTGGACCCCACCCTGAAGGGTGAATTCTTCCGCCTGCTTGAGCCCGCACTCACGGGAGATGATCCGGAGGCAAGAGCCATCGCCGCTGACGCTCTCCGTATGGGACTTTCCGCTCTCGCGGGAGAAGCCATAGTATAAGCGCTATCCTATAAGTTTTAGTAAAGGAACAGACAGATGTATATAAAAGAGTTACATATCGCGGCTTTCGGTCCCGTCACGGACAAGACCTTTAAGTTTGACCGCGGTCTTAATATAATCGAGGGCAATAACGAATCGGGAAAAAGCGCTATTGCCATGTTCATCAAGTTTATCTTCTACGGGCTTTCAACCCGTGCCGTTGACGGACAGATACCGGAAAAGGCACGATATATAAACTGGTCCCGAGGCATTGCATCGGGATACGCAATCTGCGAGATCACGGATAACGGAAAAACTCAGAACGTACGGGTTGAACGTACCATCACCGCCAAGAGCGACGCGGACGGCAAGACCAAGTATTCCGAAAAGGCACGAGTTATTGACAACGACACGTCCATGCCTCTCAGCGTCAGCGGTCAGCCCGGCGTATTCTTCTTCGGCGTACCCGAGGGAGTATTCGTGGGAAGTGCTTTTGCCGCTCAGGAGGGGGACATAAAGCCCGACGGTTCTTCTCTGAAGGACGCTGTTGAAAACATGATCAGCGCGGCTGACGAAAACGTAAACGTAAAAAAAGCGGCTGATATGCTTGACCGCGCAAGAATAAAGCTTCTCCACAAAAACCGCACGGGCGGTGAGATACACGATCTTGAAAATCGTCGCGACGAGATCGAGATCCGCATGGAAAACTCAAAGGAGACATCCTCACGCCTTATAAGAGCGGAGGTCTCCCTTGCCGACGTAAAGCAGAATATCGCTACTGCAGAAGCACGCCGTGCGGAATTGGAGGCGGCTGAGTCTGCCATCGACGTATTTGCAGATGAAGCAAGGATCTTAAAGGCAGACATGCTTCGTACAAAGCTTGCGGATGCCAAGCGTGCCCTTGAAAACACATCTTCCGCCGCAGACGACAATTTCATGTCGTCTCTTGCCGTTGCAGTAAGAGATATCGAAAAGGCTTCCAAGCTTAAGGCTGAGCTTGACGAGACCGAAAAGAAATTACGCGGCTCGTTCGTCGCACCCGATAGAGACCCCGAGGTTGACGCAGACGCCGCGGCGGCATACGAGAAGGGTGCATCCCGTCTGTTTACCACGGGTACGGTACTGCTTATCGTCGGACTTCTTGCCATCATCGTATCTGCAGGACTTAAGTTTATAAACAACGCTCTGTTCACACCTCTTCTTGCGGTAACAGGCGCGCTGGTGATCGCAGGTATCGTTACCATGATCATTTCAGGCTCTAAGAGAAGAAAGTCATACCGTATCCTTGACGAATGGGATGCTGACGACTGCGACCATATGTTTGAGATCGCAGCCTCTCTCAGCGGCAAGCTGCGCGAGATCGACAATGCTCGCGTTGCTCACACAGCCGCTCTTTCTGCCGCTAAGGACGCAGAGGACACCCTGGAAAAGCTTGCAGCCGCTGCAGGAATTCCCACAGACGGTATCCCTACAAACGTTCTTATCAAGCATCTTGCTAAATACGGTGCGGATGCTGTACAAAAGAAAAAAGCACTTGCCGCGGAGATTTCCAATATAGAAGGACAGCTTTCCGCAACAATTGCTGCCATGGGTCCTGTGTCAGCCGAAGACGTGCTTGCCAAGGCTGCCGCGGTGAGAGAGACCGAAATAGGCTCTGTGGTAGCGTCTATGACCGAAGAGGAAAAGTCCGCGATAAAGCGTGAGCTTACCTTCAACAGAACCAAGACCGAAGGTCTTCGCGACAGAGAACTTGATCTTGAAAGAGAATGTGCCGCTCTTCGTGCGGTAAACGTGTCTCCCGCCACCGATGCCGAGGAGCTTTGGGAGATAAAGTCACGTCTTGAATCTCTCCGTAAGACCCACGATGCACTCATCCTGGCAAGCGAGACTCTCTCCGCAGCAGGCGAAAACATCCGCTCGTCCGTAGTCCCCTCTCTTACAACAGAGGCGTCCCGTATCATGGCGCAGGCGACTGCGGGAAAATATTCCGCCATCGGCATATCTCCGTCGTTTGATATGAACTTCAGAGACAGCACCTTCGGAACTCTTGAGCTTGATTATCTCTCAGCGGGAACGAAGGATATGGCGTATATCGCTCTCCGTCTTGCCCTTGTTAAGTCACTTTACAAGGACGGTATGATCCCTCCCGTTATCTTTGACGAAAGTCTTGCATCTCTTGACGAGGGACGTGTGGCAAATGCGCTTCGCATACTGGAAAAGAGTGATGTTCAGTCATTCCTCTTCACTTGCCGTTCTCTTGAGGGTTCTCTTGCCGAAGAAGCAACACTCACTCGGCTTGGATGATCTTACAGGGGAAAACCCCATTTTCAGGCAAACATTGACCGAATGGAGGTCGTTATGAACAAAAAGTATAAAGCTCCGTTTTTCGACAAGGAATACCTGACGCGGGTAGGGCTTTACGTTGGAGTTACGATTCTTGCAGTCTGCGCCATCATTTATATCGGATTTCACATCTCGGGTAATATGAAGGAACAGATATCCGTCATGTACGCACGAAGCGAGACCGTGTCGGAAAGTGTTACGGGACAGGCTTTTATAATAAGAGAAGAGTATCCTATCGACGGCGCGGTAAACGGCCATCTTTCGCCCGTAGTCCCGGACGGAGCAAAGGTCATCGTAGGGCAGAGAGTTGCTGACGTATACAGTTCCGCCTCGGTGCAGACCCAATCGAAAATAAACCTCATAGAGGATCAGATAGCGTTTTACGAAAAATGTATAAACAATCATCTCTCCGTTGGAGATTCGTCTGCGGTAAGCAAGCAGATATCAGCAGACGTGCTCTCAGTCAGACGCCAGAGCGTGAACGGAGATTTCAAGGGCGCTGCATCCCTCAAAGCGTCACTTGCATTGGATATACGCCGTCTCGGTGTCCTGACGGGAAAAGTTACGGATTTTTCGGGCAGGATAGCCTCCCTTACGGCAGAGCTTAACACTCTGCGCGCAAGCATGGGTCAGGTTACGGGCACGGTATACGCCCCATCCTCCGGATATTATTTTTCATATACCGACGGATATGAAAACGTATTTTCATCCGCCGATATCGACAGCGTAACTTATTCCGACGTCATCAGCATGATAGATGAAGCCGCGTCAAAGGACGTGGGTGCGGAAAAGTCTTCCGCAGGTAAGATCGTAGGCAGCTTCAAGTGGTACGTTGCGTGTAAGATGTCAGCATCGGATACGTCACATTACTCCGAAGGCAAATACTACGATATGGTACTGAAGAACAACGGGTCTGCTCCTGTTTCGATGAAGCTTGACAGGGTGCTTACCAACGGTACCGACGCGGTTGCTCTGTTTGAATGTTCGGTTATGCCTGAAGGGTTTGACTATTCGAGGAGCCAGAGCTACGAGGTCGTACACAACAAGGTAGAGGGATATAAGATACCCATCTCCGCTGTCAGAATACACGACGGATTTGAGGGGGTATTCATCCTTGACGAGGTTACGGTAAAATTCCGCAGAATATCCGTTATCGACAGTGAGAACGGATACGTGCTTTGCAGACTTGCATCCGATATTCCCGCAGAGGAAGGCGGAGAGGCTCCTTCCGATGACAACGGAGCTGAAACTACAGCTCCCGAGACAAGTGAGGGAACAGGCGAGCCCTATTATCCCTTCCTTCAGGAAAACGATATCGTTATAAAGGTGGGTACAGGCCTGCACGTAGGAATGACCTACGAACCGTAAATTTCAAATTAAAGGAGCTGTCGCATTTAGCGCCGAACAAAAGACAAGAGGAAATTGATTGTCAAAGCCTCGGAGGGGAGCGCAAGTAAATAGCCATTAAAGTGGAAATCCGCCGTTTTTTTCGGCGGATTTCGCCATTTTATGTGTCTTTTTAGCCGCGATTTTGCTCTCTACCGTACCGAGTAACAGGGCGAGAACAAAATCACGACTTCTGCATCTAAATAGGGCACCCCCTTTTCAGTATAAGTCACGGTATAACTATTCGGACAGTAAAAGACCGCAGGTCTTCCTGCGGTCTTTGTGTTGAAACAAATTATTTCGCTTTGGTTTACGAGCCTAAATTGCTTCCATGGAATGCAATAAAATTACTGCTGACCCTTCATCTCTGCAAAGCAATCGCTGCAGTATACAGGTCTGTCACTGTTGGGCTGGAAGGGAACCTTAGCCTCGCCGCCGCACTTGTGGCATACTGTTGTAAACATTTCTCTGGGTTCGCGTGTTGCATTCTTGCGAGCATCGCGGCAAGCCTTGCATCTCTGGGGCTCATTCTGGAAGCCCTTCTCTGCGTAAAATTCCTGCTCGCCTGCTGTGAATACGAACTCGTTGCCGCATTCCTTGCACTTAAGGGTCTTGTCCTGGTACATCTTGTGTTCCTCGCTTTAAAATATGGAAAAATTTCTGCCCTCGGCGGAATCAAACCGCCACCTTTGAAACCAACGCTCTTACATTAAGCTATACGGGCATGTATATACACGGCACCTGCCGCAGTATTCGTGGTATCTACCGCTTAAGCTTTACTCTTATGCGGTATAGCGCGTTGTTTACGGACCTTATGCTCCTGCCCAGATCTTCGGCAATGGCGGGGATCTTTTTTCCTTCGGCATAAGCTCTGAGGACGCTTTCCTCATAACGGGAAAGCTCACCGTCTCCGCTCATGAGCAGCTTTTCAAGTGCTGAGCGCATATCCGCGTCAGACACGTCGCTTACCGCCGCTTTTGCCTCGTCAAGAGAGCCGCGCCTTAATCTGTCACTGCGTCTTTTTTTTGCGCTGAGTCTGCGAAACTCGGATGTGAGAGCGTTTCTCATGCAGATCTTTGCAAAAAGACCGAACGTGACTTTTTCTCCAATGCCGTCCTCGTCGTAGCGTAAGCTTGCTCTGTACAGCGCAAGTCTTGCTTCCTGACGCAGGTCATCCACCGCAGCATCAGGAGATATGATTCCCGCTCTTCCGAGATATTCTGCGGTACTGTGTGCCACAGATTCGATAAGAGAAGCGTAGGACTCCGTCAGTTCGTGGAAGGCTATTTCATCCCCGGCCTTGATACGGGTCAATAACTCGAGTGTTTTTTTATCCGTGCTCAATTCTTACCTACCGATGAAATCTACCTTCTATGTAACATCCATGTAACGTGCTTTTAAACAATTATACCACTAAATTACAATTCCGTCAATAGTTTTTTAAAAATTATACATTAATATTTATAATAATTTCGTGATTTTGACGCTTTTATTGTTCTTTTTCGACAAAGCGTATCACTCTTCGAATAAATAGTTGACGTTTCCTGTGAGGAGCGCAACTATTCCTCTCATGACCACGTCGGGCTTGTCGTCGAAATTCAGCCTCATTCGGTTGAGCTGATGCACCGTATCCGCACGGACGGCAAGCTCAAGGGAGACTCCTTCCTTGTCCTTGATGGAGCATTTGAAGATGAAATTCTCGCCGCTTCTTTCGAAGGTCTGGTCACATACAGCGCCTCTTTTTTCAAGAGAAAGGTGACGCATTGCGCTGATGTAGCTTTTTTCTCTTACAGCGGACATAAGTATGTTTTCGGAAAGGCTTCTTGCGATGAGCTTTCCCGTATCTGATACTACGTAAGTCTTGTTTTTGTCTGCAAGGTCGTCGCCTGTAGGACGCTTGTACTTTACCTCTCCGTTAAGTCCGTCAGAGCTTCCGTTTTCAGAAGCTTCACCCCCCGCAGTTTCGCACGGCACTCCGGGCAGAGGATTACCTTCCTCGTCAGACTCGGCGATATGTCCCGCTTCAACGAGCTCGCAAAAATATTCGCAATATGCGAAGTAATCTACCACTCCGTCGCGGATAATGATGGTGCCGAGGTCGGAATAGCTGAGGGGGTAACCTATTCTGTCAAGCAGATACAGTATAAATATTTTTATCTCTTCCGAGCTTTTAAGCGTCATTTTCATAGTGTGGATCCTTTCTGTGTCGTCGGCACCGTTGCCGACTGTCAGTAACCCCGCACAGGGGAAAGACAAGGCCTCCGACGTCTGTACGGAAGCCTTGTAATGTTATAGGACAGATTAAATTATTTAATGAAGATTACTTTTCAGAGCTCTTGCTCTCTTCCTCTGCCTCTTCATCGGGCTTATAATCCATGTAGTTCTTCATCTTTACACGCTTGAAATCGGTTACGCCGTAGTAATCGGTATCAAAACCGGAGAGAATTTTGGACTTGATGTAAGCAGACTGAAGAGTTACGAGAGGACATACGGGCATTTCTTCAAGAAGCATTTCTTCAGCCTCGTGGAGAGCAGCTGCTCTGTCAGCGGCAGACTCAGCCTTAGCGGCCTTCTCGATGATAGCGAGGTATTCTTCGCTGTCAAAGCCTGTTACGTGAGGATAGTAGGGATAACCTGCCTCAGCATCCATCTCGATACCGTTGCCGGAGTAGTCAGCGGCAAACTGAGCGAGAGTACCGAATGCGTCGGGAGATGCCATAGTCATATCAACGAGGATAACGTCGAAGTCACCGCTTTCGTAAGCTTCATCATATTCGTCTACAACGTATTCGGTTACAGACTTTGTAGCGGGGTCGATACCTGTTTCTGCTCTTGTGCCGGTCACATCAACCTTTACCTTGAAGCCAAGCTCGCCCCAAACCTCTGCGGCATACTCAGCAACAGCGATATCAGCCTCGTTGTCGCGTACTGTGATGGTGAAGCTGCCCTTTGCATTGCCGATGAGCTTCTTAGCTTCGGAGACGTTAGCAGAGGACTCGATAAGCTTACCGCCTTCCTTTCTGAAGGAGGTCTTGTAGCTTGTGTCGAATGCGCCTTCGGGGATAACACCCTCAGCAGCCTCGGCGAAGGTAAGGATCTCAGCGATCTTCTCGCGGTCAAGCGCGAGAGAAAGTCCGCGACGGACCTCAGCCTTGTTGAAGGGAGCATCAGTGGTGTTGAAGTAGAAGGACATTGTGGACATCATGTCAGCAACCTCTGCCTTCTTTGCGTATTCAGCACGTACGTCGAGGGGAAGGTTGCCAAGATAGAATACGCTGTTCTCATCCATACCCTTAAGCTGATCCTCAAGCTTTACGCTGTGGTCGGTGATAAGTCTGTAGGGAATAACGTATGTATCAAGATATTCATTGGATTCGGTGTCGCGGTAGTAGTAGCTGGAACGCTCAAGTCTGATCTCGCCGTTTTCACCGGCAGCCTTTACAGCGAAGGGACCGTTGGAGATAACAGCGTTGGTAACGGAAGACCATGTTTCGCCGTATCTTGCAAGAACATCCTCACGAAGGGGAACGAGAGCGATGGAAGAGAGATTTGTGAAGAATCTGTCGATGTCAACGTTATCGTTCTCGAAAGTTACCTTAAGAGTGTATGTATCAACCGCGGATACGCCAAGGTCGTCAACGGAAACGTCGCCCAGGTTGATAGCGCGTGCGTTCTTGATATCGTAAAGGAGGGAAGCGGCTTCGCCCTTGTTGTTGGTGTCAACAAGTCTCTTCCATGAGGTAACGAAGTCACCTGCCTGAACGGGACGGCCGTCAGTCCACTTGGAGGACTTAAGCTCGATGGTAATGGAGTAACCGTCACGGTCATCGGGGTTGACGGTGTAGCTGTCCATCATAGCCTTTTCCCACTTGCCCTTGGAGTTGAGCTTTGTGAGACCTTCGAAAAGGAGGTGAAGGATCTTGAGCTTAGCATCGTCATTGACGGGCTGCTGGGGGTCAAAGTCGTATACTTCGTCCGTCAGGTACATATTGATAACAGCACCGCGGTCTAAGTTGCCTTCTGCATCCTTCTCAAGTGTCGTGCCGCAGCTAACGAGTGTGGCAGACAGAAGAACGACTGCTAAGGTGAGGGCGAGTAATTTTTTCATGGGGAGAACCTCCGTAAGATGGTTTTCGTTCAAACATCCGATGGGTAGTCGGTATGTAATAACTTATTGTATGAATACTCAGAAAGTGCTTACTCTGGATTCCATTATATTATACCACTTTTTTATCGGATAATCAATATCACTTTTCCCACCTCGGAATTTTCATGAGCTTGCACAATTTATGCGTCTTTTTTTGTGCAATTTTCCCCGCGCGTTAGTCATAATAAAGCGCTTCAACACAATATGATGTGCTATTTAAACGAATTACGGATTACTTACATCCTGCAGGATACCGTTTTTCGCGTTGAGCCCTGCTTTTTTTGAGGGGAAATTAATAATTATTACCGACGTGCCGTGAATCTGATCTGCCTTTCTGCACCGTCCTTGGAGAGCGTCGCCGTGTGGGGATATCCGTCCTCCGTCAGCTTCAGCCCGGCGGTATATTCTCCCACGCTGAATTCCACCTCTCCCTCACCCGCCGCCTTTGCGTCATCGGGAAGCGGAAGATACAGGGCGAATACCGCCGCAAGTCCCGCAGATGCTTCCGCCGATATGGGAAGCTCACATCCTCCCGCAAGGATCATTCTCATGCCCTCCGTGTCGTCGGTTATGAGCGTTCCCGAGAGCTCTTCGGGGGACCTTACCGTGGCTGTGGTTATTCCGTTCCGCCTTTCTGCGTCAAATATAACGGAGCGTTTTCCGTCGGATAATTCTGCGGTGTACGACACGTCCCCCTCGCCGTAATCGGCACATTTCGGAAGCTTTGCTTTTTTCTCACCGCGCTCCGTCTTGGCGCCGTCAGCGTCTCTCTGAGCGGCGGCAGTACATGAGGTGAGCATCGCTATGCAGATTATAAAAATAAGCAGTTTTTTCAGCATGATGTATTCCTTTGATGTGATACACCTGACGTTGATGTATGATAATATGCCGTATCTTTACGAATTATCCCGGGGAGTACGGTATATTCGTACCCACAGTGAAAAAAAACTATTGTCACGGAGGGGAAAACATGGTATACTATAAGAAGGCGGACACCGCCGAATCTACAGGAAAGAAGCTTTCATATGGACGATATATACGACTCCCTCAGAGCATGGGCGGAGGTTGACCTTGATGCCATAAGAGAAAATCACGCGGCGCTAAGGCGTATCCTCCCTGAAAACGTAAAGATAGCCGCTGTTATAAAAGCCAATGCATACGGTCACGGCGCAGCACGGATAGCCCGCCTGCTCGAGCATGACGCGGACTATTTTGCGGTAGCAATGACCGACGAGGCGGAGGAGCTCCGTCGCGACGGCGTTCGAAGACCCATACTCGTCCTTGCACATACACCCGCGGGGGATCTTCCCCGACTTGCGGGATACAATATCGAGACCTCCGTTTCAAATTACGAAGAGGCACTTGAGATATCAAATTACGCCGCGCCCCGCGGCAAGACCGTGGGCATCCACATCGCCCTTGATACGGGCATGTGCCGTATAGGCTTTGACTGCACGGAAGGAAGCGTAAAGGCTATCTGTGATATAGCGAAGCTTGAGGGCGTGGACATACGCGGAATATTCACTCACTTTGCGGCGGCTGACAGCGCAGATCCTGCGTTTACCGCACTTCAGGCGGAGCGCTTCCGTAAAATGACCGAGGCTATTTCTGCGGCGGGAGTTCATATTCCCATACGTCACGTTTGTAACAGCGCGGGCTCTGTCACGGCGCCTCCCAAATACGATATGGTCAGAGAGGGTATCTTGCTTTACGGCATCGCTCCGTCGGACGAGACAGACCTTTCCGCATTCGGTGAGCTTCACCCCGCAATGTCTCTCAGAACACACGTGTCGGGCCTTCGCCGCGTTCCTGCGGGCACACCCGTCAGCTACGGATGCACCTACGTGACCGAAAGAGAAAGCGTTATCGCCACTCTGCAGGCAGGTTACGCAGACGGTGTTCCGCGCCTTCTCTCAAGCCGCGGAGACGTGCTGATAAGAGGACGCCGCGCCAAGATCGCGGGCAGAGTGTGTATGGACCAGATGATGGTGGACGTGACGGACATCCCGGAGGTAAAGGTAGGCGACGTTGCCACCATATTCGGCAGTGACGGAGACGAGTTCATCTCTGCAGACGAGGTTGCCGCACACGCAGGCACTATCGGATACGAGATAGTATGCTGTATATCCCGCAGAGTTCCCCGTGTTTACGTGGAAGACGGAAACATTACGGGTATATCCCGAATGCTTCGAAACTGACATAACACCCATACTAAGTAAAGGAAACATATAACCATGGATATAAAAATTGAAATGCTTGACGGCGAGGTGTGGTACGGTCCCTCCAGCAAGCACGGACAGCAAATGCCCCACGACAAAAACACCAAGTACCGGGTGGATATAGAGACGTCCGCTACCTGCAACCAGGACAATCCCCTTCTTATCTCCAATATGGGGCGCTTTATCTTTGCTCCTCTCGGCTTTACGCTTCTCATCGAAAACGGTATCATAAACGTATCCTCACGCTTCGGGGAAATCGACTACGCTGAGGGCTTCGGTACGTTGAAGGGTGCGTTCACAGAGGCAATGCGTCGACACTTCCCTCCCCGCGACGGGATCCCGCCCGAGGAATTCTTCAGAATACCTCAGTATAACACATGGATCGAGCTTATCTACGATCAGACTCAGGAGAGAGTTATGCGTTATGCCCACGGCATCATCGACAACGGTATGCCTGCAGGCATCATCATGGTAGACGACGGCTGGAACGATTATTACGGAAGCTTCCGCTTCTCCAAGGAAAAGTTCCCGGATCCTGCCGCAATGTGCCGTGAGCTACATGACATGGGCTTCAAGATCATGATGTGGATCTGCCCCTTTATCTCTCCCGACTCACCCGAGGCACGCTATCTCCACCAGAGAGGCATGCTCGTTCGCCGCGAAGACAGAAAGTACGCTGCGTCTCCCTCTCCCGTGGCAGCTGTACGCGAGTGGTGGAACGGCTGGTCAGCGGTTCTTGACATGACAAACCCCGAAACGGAGGCGTGGCTTGACGAAAAGCTTCGCGTTCTCATGGACGAATACGGTGTTGACGGCTTCAAGCTTGACGCGGGCGACGCGCTCTACTATTTCGAGGACGACATCACGTACAAAAAGGTAACTCCCGCGGAGCATGCGGCTCTTTGGAACAAGTACGGCGCAAAATATGCGTACAACGAGTTCCGCGCTTCCTTCGGATGCGCCGGACTTCCCCTTGTACAGAGGCTCCACGACAAGGCTCACGCATGGGAACACGGCGTTGCGGCTCTCGTTCCGGATACCGTGACACAGAGTATTCTCGGTTATGCTTACGTATGTCCCGACATGATCGGCGGCGGCTCATTCACAGATTTTCTTCCGGGCTCCACCACGTTTGACGATGAGCTTCTCATTCGTTACTGCGAGGCGGCGGCACTCATGCCCATGATGCAGTTCTCCCTTGCGCCGTGGCGTGTGCTTGACGACGAGAAATATCAGATCATCCACAAGATGTCCGCTCTCCACGAGAAGTACGCTGACAAGATCATAGATCTTGCAAAGGCGGCGTCCGTTACGGGTGAACCAATAGTCAGAAGCCTTGAGTACACCTTCCCCCACAGCGGATTCGAGAGATGCTTCGACTGCTTCATGCTGGGCGAGGACGTGCTTGTGGCTCCCGTTGTTGAAAAGGGTGCTGTCACCCGTACACTTACACTTCCCGAGGGTAAGTGGGTAGACGATATGGGTGTAACCTATGACGGCGGATGCGAGATAACCGTTGATGCTCCCCTCGACAGACTCCCTTATTTTACGAAGATAGGATAAGTAAAGACAAAAGCCGTACTTGAAAAAATATAAGACGATACTACCCGAAGAAGAGAAATCAAAACTCTTTTTCGGGTAGTGTAAAAAATGAAATATACCTCAATATATAATTGTAAGAAGGGTGCCGTCTTGGCTTTCGCGGCGGCTAAACAGAGAGCACGTCCCGAATTCGTTTAATTACTACACGTTTACAACACCGATTGTTGGTCCGGCCGGGATTACGGTGAGATCTTTAACGGAAGAGTATCAGCCTGTTGATATCCCAATGGCTAAAACAAATCTGTGTGCGATAAAAATTTCCAAAGGAGGTTTGAACTATGAGAAAACAAACCCAAAGACTTTTAAGCATGTTGCTGTCGTTTGTGATCGTCTTCGGCATGCTCCCCGCGTCTGCACTCAGCGTCCGCGCGTGGGACGAGGAGACGGACTGCGACTATTGCAGCAGACATATCGGCGACAGTTGGATCGCTGATTGCGGCAATCACTGCAGTGACGAAGCAGACGGTGACTGTTATGAAAACAATCACTGTCGTAACTGCAGCGCCTGCAATACCGAGGACGATGCATTCTGCGAGGATTGCTGCATGTGTGTGGAATGCGCAATAGACGACGGTGAACATTGTCCTGAGTGCGGGGCCTGCAGTCCCTCGGATGCCTGTATATCTTGCGGACTCTGTGCTGAGTGTGCGTATATTTGTGATCATTGCGACCGTTGCGTTGAATGTGCGGATTACGATCACTGTTCCGAATGTCTTATAGGCTGTAACGACAATGAGTATCTGTGTGACTGGTGTAACAGGTGTGAGTTGTGCGTCGAGATGTGTGAGACCTGCGATTGGAATTGTATCGATTGTCTGATCGACAACGAAAGTCACTGCAGAACCTGCGGCGGTTGCTTTGAGGAATATGAGGTTTGCACCTTGTGTTACGATGCTTGTGAAAACTGTACGGAATTTTGTGAGCTCTGCGGTTACTGTCCGTCCTGTCAGTATGAGGAATACATTCACTGCGTGGACTGCGGTGCCTGCAGTTACGGTGACACGTGGCTGTGCGAAAGCTGTCATATAGTTTGTTCCGAATGCGACAGCAACTTCTGTGAAAATTGCTGCTTGTGTTCCGCATGTTTGGGTGACGGGCATTGTCCGTCTTGCGGTATCTGTGAAAATGACGCGGAGCTGTGTGGCATCTGTAATAATTGCTTCGGGTGCGGATTTACCTGTTCAGAAGGTCCTGACTGCGGTGCCTGCCTTGCCTGCCATTTGGAATACGGTGCGGCATGCTCTGATTGCCACATCTGTTTTGTCAGCGGCGGCGATGCTGTTTACTGTCAGGAATGTAATGCCTGCACGGAATGCTTAGGCGACGACTATTGTGAAGAATGCAAGCTCTGTGTAGAATGTGCGCAGAACAACGAGTGTCACTGCACGGAATGCGGCGACTGTCTGTATGACCGTGGAGAAGGGTCGTATTGCGTAGGATGCTTTAAGTGCTTTGAATGCGCTGACAATTGCTGTACTACATGTAAACTGTGCGGTGACTGTACCGAGATCTGCACGGAATGCATTGAAAGCTGTACCAACTGCTGTGCTGAGATCTGCGGAAACTGCGGCAAGTGCGAGAAGCATGTGTGGCTCTGCCCTGATTGCGGAGAGATGTGTTCCGATTGCGGCACGGTCTGCGGAAATTGCTATTATTGCGAAAACTGTGAAATAATTTGTGAAGAATGCGGCGAGCACTGCACCAACTGCTATGCCGATATCTGCTATACTTGCGGAAAATGTACAGAACACGTATGGCTCTGCCCTGAGTGCGGAGAGATGTGCTCTGACTGCGGCACGGTCTGCGGTAACTGCTACTCCTGCGAAAACTGTGAAGAAATATGCGAAGTATGCGGAGAAAAGTGTACTTCCTGTGCGGTCGTCTGCACTACCTGCGGAGTTTGTGAAAATGACGGCTTGATCTGTAAGGAGTGCGGTGAGACCTGTGATAATTGCGGTGTGATCTGCGGCGGATGTCTGATATGCGAGAATTGTGCGATAGTATGTCCGCTGTGCGAAAGCTACTGTTCCGAATGCAGTGACGTCTGCGGCGGCTGCGGCGTATGTGAAAGCTGTGCAGAAGTCTGCGTCGGTTGCTTGGCTGCTTGTCAGAGCTGTGCAAATCTATGTGTCGAATGCTCATTCTGCGATGAATGCGTAGATATTTGTTCTGTCTGTGAGACTTACTGCTCAGGATGTAAGGCAACGTGTCCCGATTGCGGTACTTGTGAGGAATGCAGAGAGCTTTGTCCTTCCTGCGGTATGTGTGAAGACTGTGCAGTGCGTTGCCCCGACTGCGGTGAGGTGTGCTCCGATTGTGCGGATCTGTGCTCCGAGTGCGCACTGTGTGAAAACTGTACCGTGATCTGTTCCGAGTGCGATACGTGCGAAAACTGTACGGATATCTGTGAATACTGCGGAGAATACTGCATGGTTTGCGCGGCGGACCTCGGTTATCACTGTATCGGATGCGGTGAGTTTTGTTTCAACAGCGGTGACCCCTACTGTCAGAACTGTGAGCTTTGCGCCGATTGTGCAGACGATTTTTGCGAGGGATGCGAAAGGTGCATAGAATGTGCCGTAGACGAAGAACTGCACTGTCCCGATTGCTGCGAGTGTTATGGGGATGCAGGTGAGTGTGAAGGCGGATGCGGTTATTGCGTGGAATGCTGCCGATGCACCCGTACCGTGACCTTTGACGCAAACGGCGGTATAGGTACGATGCCCGAGGTTAAGCTTTACGGTGCATTCGTTCTGCCCGAATGCGGCTTTATGCCTCCTATCAACAGCACTTTCTCCGGCTGGAAGGTGAACGGTGTCAGCCATTCCGTCGGCGATACGGTAGTCGTTACGGAAGACACAGTTATAACTGCGGCGTGGAGAAGAACAGTCGGTTCGGTAACTGTCTATAGCATAAGCTTTGATGCAAACGGCGGCTTGGGAACGATGGATACTGTTTCCGTGTACGGCTCAAAATACGTTCTGCCCGCCTGTCAGTTTACTGCACCGAAAAACGGCAGAGATGTGATGGTCTTCGCAGGCTGGCGTGTAAATGATATTCAGGTGGTATTCCCTGCAGGAACGCCTGTTGATATTACGGGAGATACTGTCCTTAAGGCAGTTTGGACGAAAACGACTCTCACTACGTATACGGTTTTCTTTGATGCGAACGGAGGAGACGGCATATACGGTCCCGTTTGCATGTCGGCAGGTACTTACACTCTTCCAAAATGTTATTTTACAGCTCCCGCAGGCAAGCAGTTCAAAGCTTGGGAAGCGGTCGGCGTTGAATATGCACCCGGAAATGTGATCACGATCAGTTCAAATACAGCGGTGAAAGCTATTTGGGAGGACATTTACGTCGTATCCTTCAACGCAAACGGCGGAGAGGGAACCCTGGCTCCCCATACGATGACAGAGGGAGAGTACGTGCTTCCCGAATGTACGTTTACACCTCCCGCGGGTATGCAGTTCAAGACATGGAAGATCAGCACAGGTGAATATGCTCCGGGTGAAAAGATCACGGTTTCCGACCATGTCAGTGTTAACGCAGTGTGGGAAGCTGTGCCTGTTACAAAAACTCCCATCACTTCTGTAAAAGTCAGCGATGTTACCGAGCCTGTTATCGGCGCGAAGCCTGATTATGACGTTACCCTTACAGGAGAGGGCGCTGCACTTGCCGAATATGACGGAGAATGGGAAGCTGTTACATGGGTTAAGTACAACCCGGAAGCCGGCGGATGGGAAACCATGGATAAGGACACACCGTTTGAGGCAGGTTTTTATTCCTTATCCGTTGTACTTCAGCCGGAAGAGGGTTATACATTTACATATGATACCGAGTTCTATTATAACGATGACAAACTCTCTGAATTTGGCGGCAGTGATGATCCCTGCTATAACTGGTGGGACGAAATTGTAGAAATTTATCTCTACTTCACCTTGGAAGATACTGCGACCGAAAAGATCACAAGCCTTTCCGCAACCGTTACTGTCCCCGTAGCAGGTGCATCACCCAGCTTTGAAGCTGTAGTCGGAGGCGAGGGCTATACCGCAGAATTAGAATGGGAGATCGTAGCGGAAGAGACGATCATTTATCCTGAAGATAACTACAAATTCAAAGCCGGTGAAAAATATGGTCTTTGGCTTGCATTCATTCCGGCGGATGGCTATGGATTCGCGGATGATGTGACGATTACGATCAACGGAATGATTCCGGAGGGTATGTATGAGCTTGCAGGTAACATGATATGTCTTGTAACTTATACCATTCCTGCACCTGCTCCCATCACTTCCGTAAAGGTCAGCGACGTAACCGAGCCTGTTTTTGGTGCAAAGCCTGATTTCGACATTACTCTTACCGGCGACGGTGTTACGTTTGACGCAGAAGAAGGCATCGGATACGCATGGTTAAAGGTCGAGCCGGAAGTCCATCATCGGGAGCTTCTGGATGAGGACACACCTTTTGGAGAAGGTCTCTACGCTTTGTTCGTGTATCTGAAGCCTGAAGCGGGGTATGAATTTACCGATGCTACCAAGTTCTATTATGGAGAAAAAGAGCTGCCTGAATATGACGGCAGGGATGAATCCTGCTATGACTGTTATGGAGACGGCGCAGATATTTATCTCTATTTCACCGTGGAAGAGACAATAACGCTTGTAGACTCCTCAAAGAAGTTCACCGACGTATCGGCGACCTCATGGGCAAAGCCGGGTATCGACTACGTTGTGACCTACGGCTACATGAACGGTACGGGCAACGGTACAACGTTCAGTCCTTCCGCCACTATGTCACGTTCAATGATCGTAACGGTCCTTTACAGGATCGCAGGACAGCCGAGCCACAGTGGATACAATCCCTTTGCGGATATCACCACCGGTTGGTATTACGATGCGGTCCTTTGGGCTTACGAAAACGGCATCGTAACGGGTACGAGCGCGACGACCTTTGCGCCTGACGGTGCGGTGACCCGCGAGCAGATGGCGACCTTCCTTTACCGCTTTGCTAAGTACATGGGCTATGACGTCACAAGGACAAACGATATCACGACCTTCCCCGACGCTGACAAGGTAGGTTCATGGGCATACGACGCTCTTGCATGGGCGAATGCAGAAGGCCTTATCACAGGCGCGAAGGGAAATGACGGTGTTACCCGTCTCGATCCTCAGGGAAATGCAACGAGAGAGCAGGTAGCAACCATCCTTATGAGATTCTGCAAGGCTTTTGTCGAGTGATCTGTATAGCTAAAGCAGATAGGAGCAAAGCTCCGTGAAGAATACCGCCGCAAGCTTGACTTGCGGCGGTCAGTCTGACAGACTCTTTCGAGTCTGTATGGGTTAGGCGCTCGTGATATAGCAAGTGCGAACAGATATAAGTAACTCTTTTTACTAACGAATTAAACGCTGACGCGTTTGGGATTCCGAACCCATCACTTGGCTTGCGCCAAGTGCGGATGCCGTATCGTTAGGTAGCACTTGCAAGTTTAACGGGCATCCGTGAGGATGCTCGTGCTCTCCCTTTCCGAAAAAAGAAAACAGACTCTTTCGAGTCTGTATGGGTTAGGCGCTCGTGATATAGCAAGTGCGAACAGATATAAGTAACTCTTTTTACTAACGAATTAAACGCTGACGCGTTTGGGATTCCGAACCCATCACTTGG
>JAFSGU010000013.1 GCA_017440665.1 Clostridia bacterium | reverse complement strand
GAGGATGCTGTTTTCCACCTCCACACCATGTCGGGTGATGCCGAATTCACCGCAAAAGAGATCATCGAGGAGGGAAAGCTTGATTTCCCCGTAGGCCCCAAGTACCTCGGCTGCTCCATTCTCGTTATCCGCAAGGGCTTTATCTGGTTCAGACCCGAGACTCTCGAGGGTCAGACCATCTGGAATGCCGAGGATCTCGGTCTCGACGTTCACCCTTGGGCAAGATGCGACCTTGCTTGGCTCCGTCCCGGTGAGTCGGTAAAGTTCAAGTACACAGTTCCCGAGAAGACAAAGGACGTAAGTGACACCGTTATCCACACCGTCGGTATGGGTGCGCCTGAGTTCGATCCCGTAGCGGAGTCTCAGGTTGACGCTATGATCCCCTTCGAGCTTTACTGCGACGGTGAAAAGGTAGCGGAGTTCTCCCGTTACTACAGACGCCACGACTATAACCTCCAGCTCCTTGAGGACGCATGGATCACAGTTAACGTTCCCGCAGGCGAGCATGAGTTCGCGCTGAAGAACCTTCATCCCGAGGTATGCTTCGCCATCAGCCGTATCACAGCAAAGCAGGCTGAGATGGATCACGGTCAGCTTCTCACACCGAAGTGGGCTCTCGTCGGTGAAACTCTGAAGGGTAAGGTATACGCTACACGTGAAGAGGCTATTGCTGTTAACGTATTCGGTAAGGATATTACCGTAGACTGCAAGAAGGGCTGGAACGAGTTCGAGTTCACCGCTTGCTGTCCCTGCTGCACCACTATCAAGACCGCATCTGACGAAAAGGAGCTTGAAATCTACGATATTCCCGAAGAGGAAATTCCCGTTAAGGTGGGTTACGACTGCACAACGGTTCCTCACGACGACACAGGCTTTATGGACTGGCTCCTTGACTACACTCAGGGCACCCGTCTCGGCAACTACATCATGTTCCGCAGCTTCAACGGTGACGTTCCCGATGAGCTTCTCCGTAAGTGGGGCGAGTACTGCCGTGAGCACGGTATGTACGCCGCTGCCTGCAACAACTACCTCTCAGGTGCCCTTGCTGAGGGCGCGGGAGATATGTTCCACGACTGTGGTCTCCACGAGTATCCCGGCACGGTTTACGCATACGATCCCACACCTGAGGACAGCTCCGACGATATGAAGGAGGCTCAGGACAAGTTCCTCGCTCACCTCAAGATCGAGATCGACAAGGCTCACACCGTTTGCGACACCGCCGCCTTCGGAGACGCATCGGGCGGTATCAGATATTCCTACCTCGCGGGCGCAAACTTTGTTCGTGCCGAGACAATGGTAGGTCCCACAATGCCTCTTCTCGCTCAGGCACGCGGTGCGGCTGACTCTCTCGGAGACGGTACGTGGGGCGTACATATTGCCATCATGCACTGCTACGAGCCATACAAGGAAAGCCACCTGGGTCAGTACTTCCTTTCCATCATGCAGCCTTGGGCGATGGGCGCTGAGACCATCTACGAGGAGGACTCCCTCTTCAACATCTTCACAGAGGAAAGAATCGCTTGGGACGATCTTCTTACCAAGGGTAAGAGAGACATGACCCGCGACTTCTTCAAGTTTGCAAAGACTCATCCCCGTCGCGGCAAGAACGTACGTAACATCGGCTTTATCGACGGACGCTACGCCGCTCCCTTCAACGGCTTCATCTGCGACACCGAGCAGGACCCCCGCTACTCCGTATGGGGCAAGTACGGTAACAACAGCGCAACCTGGGGACACCTCCAGCCCGAAAAGTGCCATCAGGTTCTCGACGTGCTGATGCCCGGTACCTCCACACATCCTCTCATGCAGGATACTCACAAGAGACGCTTCTTCTTCGCAGGTACACCCTACGGTGACTTCGACTGCGTTCCCGTTGAGGCTTCCGCAGACTTCTACAAGAATTACAAGCTCCTTCTCAACCTCGGTTGGAACACCCAGACCCTCGAAGATTACGAAAAGACTCTCGACTACGTAAAGAATGGCGGCGTGCTTCTCACAGGTCTTCCCCAGTTCAGCACACACACTAAGCGTGACTTCCTTGCCGATATGAAGGATCTGGCGCTGTGGCGTGACGGTGACCTCAGTGAGATGTGCGGTATCAAGGTACGCGGTATCGGCGAAAGATACACCGGTCAGTGGAACTGCTCAGGCAGAGGCGAGATCGTTGAATCCGAGCTATCTGCGGGTCCCAGCTTCGACGTAGCAGAGGACGGCGTTCCCATGCTCGCCGACGTGGAGCTGTGCGGCGCTGAGGTAGTGGCTTGGGACGCTTGGACCGGCAACCCCATGCTCGTAAAGAACAAGGTAGGCGACGGATACGTTTACACCTTCACCATGTGGGCTTATGCAGGTCACGAGCAGTTCCAGAAGTTTGCGGCTACGTGGGTAGAGCTTCTTGCGGCTGAGACTGCAGAGCGTGACGTTTACGTTATCGACGATTCCCGTGAGGTATTCTGGACACGCTGGGTAGACGGTGACAAGACCACAATTATGCTTCTCAACACCGACTGGACCGAAAAGGGTAACGTTAAGGACGTGGCTGTCGTTGCTGACGGCATGGCTTACGAGGTTGCTGTTAAGGAAAGAGCAATTCTTATCGTTGATATCGAAAACGGCGAAGTCAACGCTGAGGAATACGAGTTTTAAGTTAATCAAATAATATGAAAAACGACGGTTTCTGTTGGGACTGTCCTGAAAACCAGTATTAAAAAAATAAAAAAAGGCATGACAAAAAAAGCCATGACGGCATCGTAAAAAAAGAAAAATAAAAGAATATAATATTAAGAAAGCGAAACGGAAAATCCTAACTTTTCAAGGGATTGG
>JAFSGU010000005.1 GCA_017440665.1 Clostridia bacterium | reverse complement strand
CCCTCAAATGAAAGCACAGCATCAACCATGTGTTCAAGCACCTTGGGACCTGCAATACCGCCCTCCTTGTTCACGTGACCGACGATAATGAGGGAAGTGCCGTCCGCCTTGATGCGGGCGATAAGTCTGTTGGCAGACTCGCGTACCTGTGTAACGCTTCCGGCACCCGAGGAGATACCCGAGCACACGAGAGTCTGTATGGAGTCGATGATCATGATGTCGGGGGACACACGCTCGTATTCCTTCAGGATGTTGTCAACCAGCACCTCGTTATGTACGTACATCTGCGTAGGATCAACACCCAGACGGTTGGCTCTCAGCTTAAGCTGAGAACGGGATTCCTCTCCCGACACGTAAAGTATTTTCACGTCGTCGCCAAGCGTGCCGCATAACTGCATAAGAAGGGTGGATTTACCGATACCGGGCTCACCTGCAAGAAGCACCGCAGAGCCTACAACGAGACCTCCGCCAAGGACACGGTCAAATTCGGGGATCTGTGTGGACACACGCATATATTCGGGAATGTCGAGACCATGGAATGAAACAGCAGGCTCACCGCCCGCCACAGCAGACGTGGCGGTAGGGGATGATTTTACGTCTCTGTATGTCTCCTCTTCAAAGGAGTTCCACGCTCCGCATGAGGGACATTTTCCAAGCCATTTTGGACTTTGATAATCACATGCAGTACATGTGAAAACGGTTTTCGGAGTTTTCATCTTTTATATTCCTTAAATCTATAAATTTCATTTTAACTTGCGGCGCATCTGACGTAATACTCCGCAGACGGCACAAACAGGGACGCGGCAAGCTTCATGCGGTAAGATGGAGTGTTAAGCTCCGCCGCCTCTCCGACGTTGGATAAAAATCCGCATTCCGCAAGTATTGCCGTTGTATTTATGTTTTTGAGTAAATATATGGAGCTGTCAGCCGATTTCGGTAATCTTTCGTTATAGGGCTGAACGTGGCTTTTTACGAATGACTGTACGCTTTCGGCGAGAGGGCGTGAGTCGGCGGCGTTATCACTGTAGTATACCTGAAATCCCTTGACGCCCTCCGACGGAAACTTGTTCATATGTATGCTTAAAAACAGCACGGTATCAAGCTCCTCAGCCATACGGAGACGGTTTTTAAGGTCAAGAGATTTTTTTCTGCCCTCGTAGCTTTCAAGTTCACCGTATCTGTCGTACAGAAGCACGTCTTCGTCTCTCGTCATCTCATATGGAATGCCGAAAATGAGACACAGAGCGGCAACGTCGCGGGACATTGCCAGATTCAAGTCCTTTTCCAGCACACCATCAGCAGAAAAGGCACCGCCGTCCTCGCCTCCGTGACCCGCGTCGATAAGTATAACGGGAGGTGAGGGGGATACCGTGCCGTTTTCTCCGCCCGTTTGCGGCTCCTCTTCCGGAGAAAGGCTTTCGCTTTCAAGCTTAACTGCCGCAGATATCCTGCCGTCGGAAATAATATCCGTCCCGCCTATTCCGAGAATGCCGATGGAGAGTGACAGCAAAACAAGTCCGAATGCGGTAAAGCACAGTGCCGTGAAAGCGGCAGACATGGTCTTTTTTCTCATAGGATCAAACCTTTCGTATATAACGTGTACGTAATATTCCTATGAGAAGAAACGGGGGATTATTCTGTCATGACCGATACTTGAACTCGTCGTTCAGAATGGCACAGGTACCTACGGAAATATAAACACCGTCAAGAAGCAGAGCATCGCGCCGAATTCCCTCGAACACCATACCGACCTTTTCCATAACACGGCGGCTGCTTTCGTTGTCTGCCATATATCTCGCCTCGATACGTCTGAGCCCCAAAGTATTGAATCCGAAATCAAGAACCCTCGTTAGAGCCTCTGCGGCAATGCCTCGGTGCCACCATCCGCGGCTCAGTACGTATCCAACCTCAGCGGAATTGTTGGTAAGATCAAAAGAGGTAAAACCGCATGTGCCGATAAACTTTCCCGAGGCGAGGTCGACTATACCCCAGTCGTAAAACTCGCCCGCGCGGTACCTGCCTTGCAGGTAGGATAGATAATGTCTTGTAAAATTAAAGCTGTCGTGAGGCTTCCAAAGAAGATATTTTGTAACAGCGGGATCGGAGGCGAACTCAAAGTAGTCTTCGCTGTCGGTTTTGAGTATTTTTCTCAGTTTCAGCCTTTCTGTGGTAAGAGTGGGCGGATCCTTAAAATACGTAAGCAAAGTGCGTCTGTCCAAATATGTTACCTCCATACGTTGTTCCTCCATTATTATACTGCAAAACAAAAAATATATCAACATAATTGATAATATTTTATGTGTGCACGATAAATTTACAAATTAATATTTACTTTATCTGAAAAATGTGATACAACTATATAAATGGTATTTTCTCCGCAGGATCTACATATGATTAAGTGAATACGCAGATCACGGAGTATTTTATGACGAAAAACTTATTTGTGTGGAAACGTGCGCTGATTCTTACCGCCGTGTTCGTGTCGGCAGTCGTCACAAGCGCTTTTGTCGGAACTATCGTTATATCGGATACTGTATTTTTCCCGCTGTCGGACGTGCGCTCTGCCGTGTCATTCAAGGATTCGACGGTGTATTCCCTGGAGCATTGTACCGCATCAGCTTTTCAGTTGGCGCTCCTGTTCGTTTCATCATTCTCTTTGTTTTCGTTTGTATGTTCGGCATCGGTCTTGCTGTACCGCGGTGTATCCCTCGGATGTGCGGCAGCCCTTATTTCCCGCGGCGCAGTTATGGCAACTGACGGCGGAATAATGTCCTTTAAGTCTGCTCTGCCGATACTTGTTTTGTATATTGTATCGAGTCTGCTTATGATATGTCAGTCGGCAGCTTCTGTATCAATATCGGTTCCTTCCCCCGGTGTCCCGATGAAAAAACGCTGTCTTTCGTTATGCGTCTGCTTTGCAGTAATATCGGGTACGGTATTTCTTCTCGATATAGTAAAAGTTTGGCTTATCTGAAGCCTGACGTAAATCTGAAAAACTCAGGGAGACTTTGTATTCCCTTTGATATAACGGAGGTTGAAAATGTCCCGTAAAGATGAAAAAAAAGAAGCTTCAAAATTTAATCCGTTTTCGTGGATGACTCGTGACGGCATAGGAGTCGAGGATGACGAGCCGCCGATACTTGATAATCCCGGTATAAAGAATTATTTTAAACTTATCGGCAGAAGATTCAATCAGATAGTTACCATCAACCTTATGCTCCTCATCGGTAACTTCCCCATAGTTTTCGCGCTTGCGGTCCTGTCGGGTTATTTCTCGATCAATTCCACAGCTCCCGTATATTCGATATTCGCACAGGTAAACGGCGCACACATGTGTCAGCCTTCTGCATATACATCTGCTATCTTCGGAACCTTTGCAGGGCAGGGGGATATCGTAGTGCTGTCGACGACCGACTACGTGTTCATTGCTCTCACGTTCCTCGTGCTTCTTACATTCGGCTGCGTTATGGCAGGAAGCGTATATCTATTCCGCGGAATGATAAGAGACGAGCATATATTCATTTGGCACGATTTCTGGTACTGCATCAAGAGAAACTACAAGCAGGCGATCCCCTTCGGTATATTCGACCTTTTGATCACAGCGGTCATTATGTACGATATCGTGTTCTTCAATCTGAACTATTCCCAGAGCTTCGCTACGATAATGATGTTCTTTGCATCTTTGGTGCTTGCAGTGCTGTACGTCATCATGAGAATGTACATATATCCGATGATGATCACCTTTGATCTTTCGATCGGAAAGCTGTTTAAGAACGCGCTTCTTTTCACCATCCTCGGTATTAAGAGAAACGCTGTGGCTGTACTTCTCGTAACTGCGATCACCGTTATCAATTTCTTTATGATAGGTGTGTTCATGCCCGTGGGAATACTTCTTCCTTTCGTTATCGTGTTTTCGCTCCTCACGTATACAGGCGTGTATTGGGCATATCCCGTTATCGCCAAGTATATGATAGAGCCTTATTACAATAAGGACGGAACTCCCAAAACCACAAAGGACAACGAAGACAGTCAACTGATTGGAGAAGCAGACTGCGAAGAATAAAACCATCCTCTCAGCCGTGAAAAAACGTGCTGAGAGGAGTTTTTTGCTTAGAAATAAAATAAAAAGGTTGATTTTTTCAAAAAAATATGGTATAGTTAAAGTGTATATCTATTTGCAGAACCCTGATAGGAGGATATACTTCAGATGAATCGTATCAATTACGGCTTAGAGTGCGAAAAGCTTCTTGAAGAAGCGGCAATAAGCGGTAAAAATAAGCTTCTTTTGCACGTTTGCTGTGCGCCTTGTTCGTCTTCCGTTATCGAATATCTTGAGGGGAAGATGGATATCACGCTTTATTTCTACAATCCGAATATTTCGGACAGGGAAGAGTTTTATTACAGACTTTCAGAGCTTCAGCGCTTCGTCGAGGAAAGACCCGGTAAAAAATCCCCCATTATCACACCGAATTATGACCCTGATGAGTTTTTCACAATGGCAAAGGGACTTGAAGAACTTCCTGAAGGCGGAGCGAGATGCTTCGGTTGTTACGACCTGCGTCTCAGAAGAACTGCTCAGGCGGCCGCTGAAGGGGGATATGACTTTTTCACCACCACGCTTAGCGTCAGCCCGTATAAAAATGCGGAAAAGCTGAACAGTATGGGCGCCATGATAGGTGAAGAATACGGTGTGAGGTATCTCACCTCTGATTTTAAAAAGAAAAACGGATATCTGCGTTCTATAGAGCTTTCCAGTGTGTATAATTTATACAGACAGGACTATTGCGGATGTGTTTTTTCACAGGCAGAGGCTGAAAAACGCAGAAACGGTAAACAGAATTAACACGCTCCGATTTGATGTTAAAAGGCAGCGATGCTGCAGATAGGAAATTGTCATGTTGTCTGCATTTAAAAATTTTTTGATAACGTTACTTATAGCCGCGCTCGTGTTCGGTATAATCGGCTTTTTTACAACAAAATATCTGTCCGGTATCATAACTGACATCCTTGACGGAAACAGATCTGATACTCCCGTCATCAATGCTCCCGAAGAGACGGATGATGACGATGATAAGCTTCCCGACGGCTTGAAGGTCCCCGACGGAGAATCCTTTACGATGCTCTTTGTGGGAACAGACTACAGACCTGACCTCTATACCAACTATTACACGACACTTGAGGATATCCAGAAGATAGTTGATGAAGCCAATAAAAAGGCTACCGACACCGAAGAGACGAAGAAGCCTGCGGAGACAAACAAAAAGGACGAGACTGAGAATGCTGAGAGTGCGAAAGCAAGCGAGACCACCACGTCAAAGTCCCGTGCTAAGGATGAACCCAAGGAGATAAAAGAGCCCGACAGCGTTCTTAAAACGGACATCCGCTACATCAGAGCAACGTGGATCGTCCTCGTTCGCGCCGATAAGGAAAACAGGGAATACGTTTCCTGCTATATCTCTCCCGAAACTGCGGTCACAGCCCCCTGCGGAGAGAGCGATCTCGGAGAGGTGTACGGTCTTTACGGACTTGATACCTTGTCTGAATTTATCAGCGTCATGACAGGTCTTGAGATAGATTACCGCTTTGTTCTTGACGCAGCGCATCAGAAAAAGATCGCCGACGTTCTCGGTGGCGTTGACTTTGAGCTTGACAGTAATATCTACCTGTCTAAGGAAGATTACGTATCTGTTCAGCCTGCAGATGAGGATTCAAGCGACGGAGACTCAAGCGGTACCGAAGCTGAGAGTACTAAGGAAAGCTCATCCGAGTCTGAGACCGAGGCTGAAGAAAAGCATCTTGCACTTAAAAAGGGCAAACACGAATTCGGTAAGGATACGGTGGATGCCATCAACGGCTTTGATGAAAAGAGCGCCGCTGATATAGATGTAAAATCAAAGTATATTCTTGAGATAGTCGAGCAGTATCTCTTTAAAGCATCCGCTACGGAGGTTAAAGAGCTTGAGAAGAATCTCAATAAGCTTACTACTCTCAGTTATATAGACAATCCCGACGGAACTCCCGCGCAGGACTATAAGTATGATATAAACGATCCTTACGCAACTAAAGCAACTATCGGATCCGATTTCAATGCCGAGGATACTGAGTTCTATAAGTCAATGCTTGAGGCTATACAGTATTTTGACTACGTAGAGCTTAATTATCCGGGAACGTATTCCGATGATGAAGGTTTGTTCCGTCCCGACGTCAAGGCTGCACTTTCTCAGTTTGAAAGGTACAGAGCAAGCAGCAGGGGAAAAGATGCTTCTGCGTCCATGTCGGACGAGACCACAGGAGCTGCGGGTTAAACACACGATAGATCATGTCAATCAATATATAAATATACACATATTGAAATTGAAAGGAATTTGAAAAAATGGCACGCATGAAGAATACTGAAAAGACAATGGATAAGATCGTTGCTCTCTGCAAGTCCAGAGGATTTGTATATCCCGGCAGTGAGATCTACGGCGGTCTTGCCAACACATGGGACTACGGTCCTCTCGGTGTTGAGCTTAAGAACAACATCAAGGATGCATGGAGGCAGAAGTTTATCCGTGAGAATAAGCTGAACGTAGGTCTTGATTCAGCTATCCTTATGAATCCCCAGACATGGATCGCATCCGGTCACCTTAGCGGATTCTCCGACCCCCTTATGGACTGTAAGGAATGTAAGACCCGTCACAGAGCGGATAACCTCATCGAGAATTTTGACGGTACAAACGTTGCAGGTTGGACCAACCAGCAGATGATGGATTACATCAATGAAAAGCAGATCCCCTGTCCCGATTGCGGTAAGCATAACTTCACCGATATCAGACAGTTCAACCTTATGTTCAAGACCTTCCAGGGTGTAACAGAGGACTCCAAGGCTGAGATCTATCTCCGTCCCGAGACTGCACAGGGTATCTTCGTAAACTTCGCTAACATACAGAGAACAAGCCGTAAGAAGGTTCCCTTCGGTGTAGCGCAGGTTGGTAAGTCCTTCAGAAACGAGATCACTCCCGGTAACTTTATCTTCCGTGTACGTGAGTTCGAGCAGATGGAGCTTGAGTTCTTCTGCAAGCCCGGCACAGACCTTGAGTGGTTCGAGTACTGGAGAGGCTTCTGCCGCGACTGGCTCCTCAGCCTTAACATCAAGGAAGAGAACCTCCGTCTCCGCGACCACTCTCCCGAGGAGCTCAGCTTCTATTCCAAGGCAACAACCGACTTCGAGTACCTTTTCCCCTTCGGTTGGGGCGAGCTTTGGGGTATCGCAGACAGAACTGACTACGACCTCACACAGCACATCAACACAAGCGGTAAGAGCCTTGACTACTTCGATCCCGAGACCAACGAAAGATACATCCCCTACGTTATCGAGCCTTCTCTCGGCGTAGAGCGTCTCTTCCTCACCATCCTCACAGAGGCTTACGACGAGGAGATCGTTGACGAGGCTAAGAACGACACACGTGTTGTTCTCCACTTCCATCCCGTTCTTGCTCCCTTCAAGGCGGCAGTCCTTCCTCTCTCCAAGAAGCTTTCCGAGCAGGCAAGCAAGCTCTGCGACGAGCTCTCCCGCGACTTCATGGTTGACTATGACGAGGCAGGCTCTATCGGTAAGAGATACAGAAGACAGGACGAGATCGGTACTCCCTACTGCATTACATATGACTTTGAGTCTGAGACAGACGGCTGCGTAACAGTTCGTGACCGTGACACCATGGAGCAGGAAAGAGTTCCCATGACATCTCTCAGAGAGTATCTTGCAGCTAAGATCAGATTCTGATTCGGAAATAATTCTCTGAATCTTGACATCAGCCGACAAGCTCGGCGGAACGGAGCGCATTATGACTTACACATTACAAACAGCAATGTCCACTGCGGAATGCTCAGACCGCGGCGGCGAGCTTATATCCTTTGTTACAGACGGAATTGAGTACGTATGGGACGGAGACTCAAAGTATTGGTCCGGTCAGGCGCCTCATTTGTTCCCCGCAGTATGCTCGTCCTTAAACGGTAAGGTCACCTACGACGGTGTAGAGTATCCTATGCCCAAGCACGGCATCGTACGTGGTGAGAGATTCAAGGTTGTTGAGCTTGCTCCCGACTTTATAGTATTTGAACATAAGTGGAGCGAGGAAACGCTGAAAAATTATCCTGCAAAGTATACACTGCGCGTGGCACACCGTCTCAGCGAGAACGGATTTTCCACCACCTATACGGTAACGAGCGAAAATGACGCAGTCTTCTGCCTTGGTGGTCATCCTGCATTCCGCGTTCCTCTTCCCGAAGGCGGAGAGTTTGAGGATTACGTTCTCAGATTCCAGAATGCAAGGGGAGCTGTTATGTCCGTTACAAAGAACGGATATATGGACGACAGTGTACCGAAGCTTCACCGTATAAAGGATAATATTCTTCCTCTTAAGTATTCCGACTTTGACGAGGACGCGATGATCATCGAAAAGCTTCCGTCAAAGGTAGTCGATCTTGTTTCTACAGTCGACGGACACGGCTTCCGCTTCCGCTTCAAGGGCTTTGATGCTCTTGGAGTGTGGACTCCCATAAAGCTTAACGCACCCTTCGTGTGCCTTGAGCCCTGGTGCGGTCTTCCCGCAAACGTAAAGGAAAGCGGACTTGCCGAGGACAAGAAATACGCTAAGAAAATATCCGCGGGTGAAGAATTTACCGTAGGATACAGCGTTTCCGTAATTTGATAACGTTAAAGATGGTGCTGTCGCATAAAAAAATAATCGGCAATACGCAGAGTTGTTCGTAGGGACCGGCGTCCCCGACGGTCCGTAACGAAGGCCTAAGGACATATAATATGTCTTAGCCAACGAAACGGGGCGTCGAGGACGTCGCCCCCTACATTTTTTTGTTCATTTTCACTTTAGTGCGATAACCTGATCTTGATGAAAGCCTGTCAGTAAACGTGAAAGGATAAAACATATGGATCTTTGTAACCGTTCGGAGGTCAAGCGCCTTCTTGATAAATACGGTCTTGCGCCTAAGAAGGCATTCGGTCAGAACTTTCTTATAAATCCCTCAGTTCCTCGCATGATAGCGGAGAATTCATACGCTCTTGCGGCGTCAACACCCGGCGACGGACCTCATGCAGTTCTTGAGATCGGTCCCGGTGTAGGTGCGCTTACCTGCAGACTTGCCGAGATGTACGACAGAGTAGTTGCCGTTGAGATAGACCGCGGTCTTATCCCCCTGCTCGGTGAAAGCCTTGCGGACTATGATAACGTAGAAGTCGTTGAAAGCGACATCATGAACGTTGACCTCCCCACCTTTATCGAAGAAAAATTCGGAGATATTCTCTCTGCGGGCGGTACACTCAGCGTTTGTGCAAACCTGCCGTATTATATTACTTCTCCCGTTATAATGAAGCTGGTTGAGTCTTTCCCCATGTCAGCACCACTTCCTTATGCTGCTATAACCGTTATGATTCAGCTTGAGGTGGCAGACAGACTGGCTTCCGAAGCGGGTGACAGTGAGTACGGCTCGGTAACAGCCTCTCTCGCACTCAGAGCGGACGTAGAGAAGCTTCTTAACGTGTCTGCGGGTAATTTCCATCCCGCACCTAAAGTGGCTTCAGCGGTAATAGGAATCATCCCTCACGGCGGTATCTGCCAGATATATCCCGAATATAAGACGTCACCTCTTGATCCCGATACTCTCGGCAAAAAGACGGTTGAGCTTATAGGTCTTGCCTTTGCACAAAGAAGAAAGACATTTGTAAATGCGGTAAGTGCTAAGTATCCCAAGGATAAGATCACAGAGGTACTTGAAGCGGCAGGCATGAGAGTAGATATCAGAGGCGAAAGGTTATCACCACGTGATTTCTGCATACTTGCAGATCTGTTGAACAGATAAATTTAATACAAATAAAGACAGCCTCCGACGGTTAAACCTCGTCGGAGGCTTGTTGCACATTTACAATATCAATTGCTGTTTTTTGTCATCTTTGCTATTTGACAATTAATCATTATGTGTACTAAAATATAGGTGGTTATCAAACCTACATAACGATACGATCGTACTAATCAGTAACTTGATTAACACTAAATGGAGGGGATTATGAATTTCGTACATCTTAGAATATTTAGCAACGATCTGGACGCCGAACTCATAAGAGAAAATCTTCAGCTTTCACCTGATGTTATTGGCAAGCCCAATGAAACAGAAAAGGGAAGAATGACGTCGTGGACATATACGGAAGAAGCAGATGATGAAAGTTTAAACGGTGTTATTGATAATTTGATAAGAAGGCTATATGAGAAAAAAGAATTCATTTCAAAACTTTCAGAGTTTAAGAATGATGTCTATTTGGTTATAGCGCACTATGTTGAAACATATCAAAAAATTATATCTATTGACAGTAGTTTGCTCAGCAAGCTTGGAGAAATGAAGATAGAATTGGTTATAGATATAATGGCTCCCTAAATCGTATCACAATACAAACACCCACTTACCGTTCGGTAAGTGGGTGTTTGTCATATTCGTTATATCATCCTTCAAGCTTTTCGAAAGCCTCGTCCTCAAACTGACGCATATAAAGGCTGTGGTAATATCCCTTTGCCTTCATAAGCTCACGGTGTGTACCGGACTCAACTATCTTACCGTCACGAACCGCCAGGATGATGTCGCAGTTTACGATAGTAGACAGTCTGTGAGCGATAATAAATGAGGTGCGCTCGGAGATAACAGTCTCAACCGCATCTTGGATCAGTCGCTCTGTCTCCGTATCTACGGATGATGTAGCCTCGTCAAGGATAAGTATCTTGGGATCTGAAAGAATAGCGCGTGCGAAGGAAATAAGCTGCTTTTCACCGGTTGAAAGGTTTCCGCCGCCTTCGCCTGCTTCGCTGTCAAGACCGCCTTCAAGTCTGTCGATTATCTTATCGGCAGAAACGGTCTTAAGAGCCGCCATGATCTCTTCGTCAGTTGCATCTGTCTTTCCGTAACGGAGGTTGTCTCTGATGGTTCCCGAGAAAAGATGGGGCGTTTGCAGTACGTAACCGATGTTTGAGTGGAGCCAAAGCTGGCTTCTCTCTTTTGCGTCCCTGCCGTCTATCTTGACCACGCCTTCGGTAGGCTCAAAGAATCGGCAAACGAGATTTACAAGGGTTGATTTTCCTGCACCCGTCTCACCTACGATCGCAACGTTCGTGCCGCGGGGGACTTTCAGATTAAAGTGCTCAAGCACCATTTCCTCTCCGTCGGGATACTTAAAGGAAACGTCACAGAATTCAATATCACCGTGAAGCTCCTCCCAATTTTCACGCTTCGGGGAGAAGGTGTCGCCATATGTTGATATTACCTCGGGGGTATCGGTAACGTCTGATTTTGTATTCATAAGGGAAGTGTATCTTTCGATATTTACCTGAGCGCTGATAAGCATTGTGATGGAGCTTACCAGCCACTGTACGGGGCCCATTATGTTGAGAGCGTATGACATGAATACCGAAAGAGTACCAAGCTCAAAGAGTCCCTTCTGAGTTATAAGTCCGCCTCTCCAAAGCACAAGGGCAAGCGCTGTGTAGGAGCAAAGTGTGAGCGTGGACGAGAACAGCGCGTTGTAATGTGCGCTTTTTACTGATACACGGCGCATAATACCTGTTTGATCGCGGAATTCTCTCTCGATCTTATCCTCTACCGTGAGGGTTTTAATGGTGTCTGCTCCGTTGATACCCTCGGAGAAGTTTGAAGTGATCTTAGAGTTTTCCTCACGTATCTGCCTGTGTGTACGTACAAGCTTTTTCTGGAAAAACCAGGACAGAGCAATTGCAACGGGGATGATAAGCAGAACGAGGATTCCCAGACGCCAGTTCATGAAGAGCATCATGACGATAACGCCCACGATGTAGGAAAGATTCCACACGCCGTCCATAAGTCCCCATGAAACCAGGGTACCGATCCTGTCGGTGTCACTCATAACGCGTGAGTGGATGTATCCTGTGTTGTTTCTGTTAAAATACGAGAAGGAGAGGCTTTGCAGATGCTCAAAGCTGTTCTGCTTCATGTCACGTCCAACCTCAAGCTCAATCTTACACGCAAGGTAGGTTGAAATAAGGTTTACGCCTGCCTGAATAAGTATTACAGCCACGTAGCCTATGATAAATCCGACGATACCGCGGGTCGTGTCGTTTGCGATAAAATTGTTGATCGCATACTTCTGGAAAAGAGGGATGATAATATCCGTTCCGGTTCCCGCAAAGCCGAAGAACACCATGATTATCATCAGAACGGCATAGGGCTTCAGGTAGGGAAGCAGCTGAGGAATACCGAAATAAGGAAGCTTAGTTACGTTATCGTTTGTTTTTTTCATACGTCAGCCTCCTCATCGTAGTTGAAACTGTCTGTGTGCTGGAGATCGAATACTCGCTTGTAGATGCCGTCTTTTGTCAGAAGCTCATCGTGAGTACCGTTTTCTGCTATCTTACCTCTGTCAAGAACGATGATGTTATCAGCGTGCATGATGGAGGATATTCTGTGAGAAATGATGATGACTGTTGAGCCTGAAAGCTCACGCTTTATAGCGGCGCGGATAAGAGAGTCGGTTTCCGCGTCGACAGCGGAAAGGGAATCGTCGAATATGATAACGGGCGTGCCGCGAAGGAGTATTCGTGCAATGGCAACGCGCTGCTTCTGACCTCCGGAAAGAGTAACGCCTCGTTCACCTACGATGGTGTCGTAACCGTTTTTGAAATCGGAAATAGCCTTGTCAAGACAAGCTATCTTAACTGACGACTCTATTTCTTCTTCTGTGGCGCCTTCCTTAGATATGGCAATGTTCTCGGATATCGTACGAGAGAACAGAAAAGGCTCCTGAAGTACGATACCGACGTTTTCTCTGATGGACTTTGAGCTGATAGAATTTATGTCAACTCCTGCCACCGTTATCTTGCCGCCGTTCTCGGGAAGAGTATACAGCTTACAAAGAAGCTGTACGAGAGTGGATTTACCGCTGCCCGTACCACCAAGGATACCGAGCGTGGTTCCGCTTTCGATCTTAAACGAAACGTCTTCAAGCACGTTTTCGCGTCCGTCGTATGAGAAAGTAACACCGTCAAACACGATATCTCCGCTCATATCGGCATCAAGCGCGTCTTCGGGATCCTTTTCGCTGTCTGCGTTTACGATATAACCGAGACGGTCAAGGGCGATGGTCGCCTTGCTCATCTCGGATATCATTCTGCCGAGACGGCGTACGGGCCATGTAAGCATAGCGTTATAGGAAACAGCCGCTAAGAAGTCGCCGACGGTGATGCTTCCGTCTACGCAAAGATAAATACCGCTTAAAATGATGACCAGTACCTGCACGCAGGCGATGATGTCGTTTACGGCCCAGAATCCGGAAAGGATCTTGCAAAGGTACAGCCAAGTACCTGTATATTTGCGGTTCTGTGCTGTGAATTTATCGATTTCGGCGTTTTCTCTGCCGAAAGCTCTTACGACTCTGACGCCCGTAAGGTTTTCCTGCACGATAGATGAAAGAACACCCTCGTTCTCGTCACATTTTGCAAAGCCCTTTCTTATAAGTATATGGAAGCCTCCCGAGAAGGCAACTACGACGGGAATCGAAATTGCTGCAATGATAGCAAACGTACTGTGGATGTTTGAAAGGAATACGATGGACAGAGTGATGAGCATGACAGTGCTGATCACCTGGGTCAGCTGCTCTGACAGGAAACGCTTGATAGTTTCAACGTCGGAGGTACATCTCTGAATAATGTCGCCCGTAGGATTTGAGGTATGCCATGCGTAGGGAAGACTCTGTATCTTTTCGAAAAGGGTGTTACGGGTAGTCTCGCAGAGTGTTTCGGCGGCTGACGTGTTAAGCAGAGTCGAAAGATACTTGAAAACACCGATAAGTGCCGCAAATGCAATTATCATGACCGCAACTGCCCAAAGATTTTCTCTCAAATAATCAATACCGAATGTGTGAGTGACGATCATACCCGAAAGGGAAGCGGGGTCAATGGGATCATTTCCGATAATTGAGTCACAGAGAAGTCTTATGATCTGCGGGTAGACCAACTCAAGAAGCGACACGCATAGGGTCGCTATCATACTGAGTATAAAAATATGTACTGACCCCTTCATAAACCGAAGGATCAGTTTGAGCTTGGAGCTTTTTTTCATGTTGTTCTCCATTTCGATCCGCTGATGGCGGTGGGGGTGGGTGCGAAGACAAGACGAAAAAGTGGAAACGGGCCTTGCCTGAAAGTAGTGCCTGTCCTGACACAGGCGGACCTTTACCTTAGCTGAGGTTTGGTAAAAAACAGCACTATATGTTTGAGTATATCATAAATTATTATGCTTTTCAAGTAGTTTTTTCGCGTTCACTGTTGACTTTACGGCAGAACTGGTCCATAATATATCATATACATAATACTCAGAGGTCATAACAAATGGAATTCTTAACCGAAGATAAGCTTCGCGCTGTTATTCCCGAAGCTTACGATATCGTAAAAAGCGAATATATTAAATGCATAGATTCATCCGCCGCTATCCTCTCTCATAAAAAGACAGGTGCAAGGATCGCCGTGTTTATAAACGAAGATGAAAACAAGCTGTTTTCCGCGGCGTTTGCAACAGCACCCGAGGACGATTGCGGAACACCCCATATCATCGAACATTCCGTGCTTTGCGGAAGTGAGCGTTATCCCGTAAAGGATCCCTTCATGCAGCTTGTAAAAAGCTCCATGCAGACATTCCTTAATGCCATGACCTATGCAGACAAGACCGTGTATCCCGTGGCGTCATGTAACGATCGTGATTTTATCAATCTGTCAAACGTTTATCTTGACGCTGTATTTTCACCGAATATAGCAAAGCGTCCCGAGATATTCATGCAGGAGGGCTGGCATTATGAGCCTGCTGAGGATGGCAGTATCGATATCGGAGGTGTTGTTTACAGCGAAATGATGGGAGCTATGTCCTCACCTGACTCCGCTGTATACGACGGACTTATCTGCGCACTTTTCCCCGACAATGCTTACGGTAAAAATTCGGGCGGAGACCCTGATCATATACCGAGTCTCACGTACGAAAAATTTATCGACTTTTATAACCGTCATTATCATCCCTCCAATTGTTATATTACATTATACGGTAATATGGACATGACCGAGAGACTTGAATATATCGACAGAGAATATCTCTCAAGATACGAAAAAAAGATTTTTGATAACGGTATCTCCGAACAGAAGAAATTCGGAAAAGGTAATGTTATTCTAAAGACAGAGCACTATTCCGTTGCTGCCGACGAGGACGTTTTGGGAAAGACGTTTCTTTCATTCGGCGCAGTATGCGCTGATTCCGACGACGTGCTCGAATGTCTTGCCTATGATTTTCTCTCGGACGTGCTCGTTGAGTCTCCGGGCGCCCCTGTCAAGAATGCGCTGATATCGGCAGGGATAGGCGTTGAGGTATACGGCGGATTCTTAAATCACATGAAATATCCCGCCTTTTCGGTCATCGCAAAAAACACCGATGCAGACCGTGCCGATGAATTCCTTGAGATCATCAGACGTACCCTTGCAGATACGGTGAAAAACGGTGTAAACCGAAAGTCCCTTATGGCGGCAATAGAGAGAAGCGAGTTCCACTTCAGAGAGGGCGAACAGGGCAGTACACCGAGAGGACTTAATGCAAGTCTCAGTATGCTGCAGAACTGGCTGTACTCAGATACCGATCCATTTGCGTATCTCAGAATAGACGAGCTTTTAAAACAACTGCGTGAGCTTCTTGATACCGATTATTACGAAAAGCTCGTTGAGCGTCTCATCGAACCCGAGCACGGAGCACTATATATCCTTGAAGCTGAAGCGGGTATGAACGACAGAAAAGCAGGTGAGCTCAGAGAAAAGCTCTCCCGCTTCAAAGAATCCCTTTCCGACGGAGAATTCGAGGACCTTTGCGACACATACGAAAGCTTCGTGCAGTATCAGGACAGAGAAGAGAGCGAAGAAGAGCTTTCATGCATACCGGTACTTTCAAAATACGATATTCCCCGCGAGCCTGCTCCTCTTTATATCAGAGAGGAAAATATAGACGGTGTCCCTTACGTGTTCCATGACGTGAATACCAACGGCATCGTATATCTCAGACTCATGTTCGACATATCCCACTTACCTGATGAAAAGCTGTACCTGCTTGACGTTATGAGTGACGTACTTGGAAAGGTGGACACAGCGTCAAGTAAATACGAGGAGCTTTTAGATGAAGTAAGGCTCAACACGGGAGGTCTTGGCTTTACCTGCGACGTTTACCGCAAAAAAGACGGAACGTTCCGTCCTCTTTATGAGATAAATATGCGTGTGCTTTCTGAAAAGTTGGAAAAAGCACTGTCCCTCGCAGGTGAGATCATCGGTGAAACGAATTTCGGTGACAGGCGCCGAATTAAAGAGATACTTTCCGAGCTTGTCAGCGGAAAGCAGAGAGATATCGTACGCTCCGGCAGTGAATTTGCCGCCGCAAGAGCACTTGCATACTTTAATGAAGCGGATGCTTTTGAGGATATGCTTGACGGTATAAGCGCGTATTTCTCAGAGAAAGCACTTCTTGAATCTTACGACGAGACCTCATCCAAGCTTGCAGATGAGCTGAGAGATATCTGCGAGAGCGTGTTTGCGGGAAGAAGACTGACAGTCAGCCTTGCCGCGGACAGGGATATTATGGATGGAGCCGTCAGAGCCGTTACTGGTTTTGTCTCCAAGCTTAACGCAGGGGCTGAAGCCGCAACAGCAGAAAGACGCCCTCTCGGACGTCTTAACGAAGGCTTTATGACTCAGTCTAAGGTACAGTTCGTTGCAATAGCGGGAAATCTTAAGCTTGCGGGATATCCTTACCGCGGTGAATATCAGATACTTGCATCCCTTCTCAAAAATGACTATCTCTATCCCGAGATACGTATGAAGGGCGGCGCGTACGGATATACCTGTGCATTTTCATTGAACACGGGTAACGTTTGCATGGCGACCTATCGCGATCCTTGCCTTACGGAAAGTATCGACGTGTTCAGGTCCTGCGGCGAATTCCTGCGCAGTATAAGTCTGACGGAGGCAGATATAAACAATCATATCGTCGGTACCTTCGGACGACTTGACAGACCCTCAGGAGCATACGTCAAGGCTTCCCGCTCCATCGGGGCATATATGACCGGCAGGACCGTTGACGATATCCGCACGGACCGCCATGCAATGCTTGACGTAACTGCCGAAACACTTATTTCACTTGCAGATTCCGTTGACGCGGCAATTTCACAAAACTACATTTGCGTCATAGGAAATGAAGAGAAGATATGTGAAAACGGTGACTCCTTTGAGAATCTGGTGAAATTCAGCTGATATTGTACGCGTACTGCTCTGTGTACTGATGATATGAAAAGTCTGTACAGGGCAATTATCAAATGTTCTTCTTGCCCGACAGCAGGGAGAATGCTTTGATCATTAAGTCTGCAGGGAATACCGTCAATGCAAACAAGGCGACCGTAAGTATTTCCCCGGCCGTCAGCGGGACCGTTCTGAATACGGTACCGCCGAAATAAATGATGATAAGCTGAACTGCCGCCACAAGCGCCATAATTAAAACGAATATCTTATTTCCGGAGAGGCTTGCCGCAAGGTTGAGCCTCTCCGTTCTTGCACAGAATGAATTTGCTATACCGCAGAAGACGAACAGAGCGAAAAACAATGTTAGGTAGTATATCTCACCCGTGCCGTTAAATATCGTATGTATCCTTTCGGATGTAAGAAAGAACATACACAGAGAAAGGGTATAAATACCGCCGCACAAAATACGCCGTATCATGGCTCTGTTCAGTATCTTTTCATCGCGCTTGATCGGCTTTCGCTTCATATAACCTTTGACAGGTGGCTCGGCGGCAAAGGCAAGAGAGCCGAGAGTATCCATGATGATATTTATCCAGAGCATCTGAGTGATGGTGATAGGTGTTTCAATGCCAAGCAGAGGAGCGATTATGGAAACGCCCACAGCACATACGTTCATTGTAAGCTGAAAAAGAATGAATTTCCGTATGCTTGCGAATATGGTCCTGCCGTAGAGCACCGCTTTTACAATGGATGCGAAATTGTTGTCGGAGATGACGATATCTCCCGCTTCCCGTGCCGCATCGGTTCCGCTTCCCATGGCAAAGCCAACGTCTGCCGCCTTCAGCGAGGGAGCATCATTAACACCGTCGCCTGTCATTCCCACTACGTTTCCCAAAGAACGGGCGATCTTAACGAGCCGTGTTTTGTCAGCTGGTGTAGCTCTCGAAATAACTGCAATTTGCGGTAATATGTTTGTCAGTTCAGCGTCCGACAACTCATGGAGGGTTTTGCTTTTCAGAACGAGCTTCATGTTTTGGGGGATTTCTGCGCTTTTTGAATACACGGCATAGTCTTTCGGCAGAATCCCTGTTTCAATGGCGATGGCGGCTGCAGTGGAGTCGCTGTCCCCCGTGAGCATTACCACCTGCAGACCCGCCGTGGCACATTCCGTTACAGCATTGGATACCTCAGTACGTATCTCGTCACGAAGAACGAATGAGCAAACGAACGTAAGAGAAGCGGGGACGATGCCTTTTTTCAACATGCCGAAATCTTTTTCCGAGCATACGCCTTGGGCCACGAGTCTTGAAGTATCGTTTACGTTACCGAAAACGGATAATCCTCCCGTGCTGAGCGTCACAGATCTTCCGTCTTCACCGATACCTGTTTTTACATGACACAGTATCACGTCAGGCGCGCCTCTGACTATTACGAAAGCTTTTCCGTTTTCCTCACAACGTACCTTAGCGGCGGCAAATTTGTAACCGGAATCAAAGGGAACAGTATCGATACATTCGTAACTATACCTTAGCTTTCCCGTCCGTATCCTTGATATTGCTTTATCAGTGCTGTTCCCCCCTGATGTACCCGAGCAGAATTTGATGCCCAAATTGATCAGTTCCCCAACCGTATCGGGAATAAGGGCGGCATCCCCGTTTAAGGTATATTCTCCGCAGGTTGTTATAAGCCTTACAGCCTTCATGTCTCCCGTGGTAACAGTGCCCGTTTTGTCGGTGAAAAGTATACTGAGACTTCCCGCAGTCTCGATTCCTACAAGTCTGCGGACGAGAACTCCTTCTTTCATCATTTTCTTCATATTTGCCGACAAAACGACCGTTATCATCATGGGAAGTCCCTCAGGGACAGCCACCACTACGATGGATATCGCAACGGTCAACGCGTGGATCAGCTCGCTTGCCAGAAATCTTGTGTCTCTCAGCAGATCTAATGTCTTTGAAAAATCAAAATTACAGCTAATAACGAAGGTGTTAAATAAATAAACCACGGCGACGAGGGCGGCACCCACGTATCCAAGTCGGCTGATGGACTTTGCAAGAGCAGTAAGCTTTTCTTTTAGCGGACTTGGGGAAGTGTCCTCCTGCAGATCCTTTGCAATGGATCCGTAAAAGGTCGAGTCCCCAACCGCACAGCACAGCATAGTACCTCCGCCTGATACCACAGCGGTGCCCCGTGACAGCCAGACCGGTTCCGTTGGATGAGATACAGAGGCCACGTAGTCATCCGTCACGCATCGTACATGAGAGGGGAACTTGTCAACAGCTCCCGACTCTCCCGTGATCGATGACTGGTCACAGCTCAGCTTTCCCGACGTGAGAATACCGTCGCACGGTACTATCTCACCGGCTGACAGCTCTATCAGGTCGTATTTTACTATTTCGGAAACGGTAACCGTCTTCCTTTCACAGTCTCTTATCACGGTATGACGGTGTTCGTTGACCTTTGCGAAAAGCTTTTCGTAAGCCGCTCCGCTGCTGTGCTCGGAAACGGTGGAAACGAGCGTAGCTATGAGCACGGTCGCGGCGATACCGCCTATCTCGATCCAGTTGACGTCATGAAGGGTAAACAGTATATTGACCGCCATGGCGCAGATCAGTACCCGTATTATGGGGTCAGACAGATTCTCAAAAAAATCCCTCCAGAATCCGCGTCTTTTTTTCTCGGAAAATACGTTTTTTCCGTAAAGCCTTTCCGACAGATCAGCGTCATCAGACGATAATCCGCATACCGTATCTATTTTGACCTGAGGTTCATTGGTCTTTCTTTCGGAAATACGTTTTTTTCTTCCGAATCCTATAACATTGTCCACGATCTGTACCGCCTTTGAATTATTCTGGTTAAATATATTCAGCGGCAGACTCTATTATTAACGAAAAATGGGGCTGTCGCATTTAGATGCAGAAGTCGTGATTTTGTTCTCGTCGGCGTACTCGGTACGGTAGAGAGCAAAATCGCGGCTAAAAAGACACATAAAATGGAGAAATCCGCCGATTTTTTCGGCGGATTTCCACTTTAATGGCTATTTACTTGTGCTCCCCTCCGAGGCTTTGATAATTAATTTCCTCGTGTCTTTTGTTCGGCGCTAAATGCGACAGCTCCAAAAATTATTTTCCGATATAACTTTTTATAAGCTCCGTGGTGCCGTCTGCAAAGTCCGGACTGTCTAATTTGCCGTATTTTATAAGCTCACGAACGTAAGTGGAGCTGACACACGCAAGGTCGGGACTTGAGGGGATAAACACCGTTTCAAGGGAGGGAGCAAATCTCTTGCTTATCTGTGCAAGGTCGTACTCGTATGCGAAGTCGTTTGCGTTACGTACTCCTTTGACGATATGAGAAGCACCCAGCTCAAGCGCACAGTCTGTGGTGAGTCCGCTGTATAAAACGGCTTCTGCCTTTCCGCCGCACTCATCGTTAATTTTGTCTACAGCGGCTTTCATTAACTGAAGTCTTTGTTCGGGAGTGAAATAACCGCTTTTTTTCTCGGAGTTGACGAGTATTACGGCGTAAACCTTGTCGAAAAGTTTGGATGCCGCCTTGAAAAGCTCGGTATGTCCCTTTGTTACGGGATCAAAGCTTCCGGGGATGATACAGGCTTTCATATCACGTCATCCTTCTTCATAAGAACGGTTACTCTCGTTCTTCCGTAAAC
The DNA here is from genome assembly GCA_017440665.1 of Clostridia bacterium. GTDB lineage: Bacteria > Bacillota > Clostridia > Oscillospirales > CAG-272 > RUG11130. Next base: position 27,165 of record JAFSGU010000005.1, on the reverse strand, counting down.
TGTACTGCGCTCCAGTACGTACTTGTCCATAAGATCGGTGTCGCCGGAGAAAACGTCTTCAAGAACGGATGCCGCAAGCTTTTCGGGATCCTTTCTTTCCTGGTTTTTCTTCTTGGAGGGCTTGGTATCACATTCGCAAATGATGTATGCGCCGGGGGCGGTCACGTCTCTCTCGGAGATGAGCTTCAGAGAATCGTGGAGAAGCTCCGTGTTATAGGGCGGATCGAGGAAAACTATGTTAAACTTCTCGACATCGGAAAAGCTCTTGAGGAATGCGGCGTAAGAGATTGCGGAGATACGGCATCTGTCGTAGAGCTTTGCGTGCTTTGCATTGTTGATGATAACATTAACAGCCTCGCGGGACTCATCGATGATGGTAGCCTTAGCCGCACCGCGTGAAAGCGCTTCAAGAGCAAGCTGGCCTGAGCCGCCGAAAAGATCGAGAACGCGTCTGCCTTCGATCTCAAACTGTATCATTGAAAATATAGCTTCCTTTACCTTGTCGGAGGTAGGGCGGGTAGCGTCGGATTCGAGTGTCTCAAGCTTTACGCCTCTTGCTGTACCTGTAATAATTCTCATATCTTTGTAAACCTTTCGTTATTTGTTTTCGTAATACTTTATGATCGCGGCGGCATCCTTTTCTGAAATACCCTGTACCGCGCGAAGTTCGCTTGCGTCAGCTTTCTTTATTGCTGTGATCGATTTAAAATGAGAAAGCAACCGTTTTGCCTTGGCGGGTCCGATGCCTTCGATCTTTTCAAGGGAGGAGGTTTTGAGCGTTTTGCGCTTAGCCTTTGTCATTCTGTCTACCGTGAATCTGTGAACCTCTTCCTGAAGGGAATAGATGAATCGGAACACGTCTGTGATATGTGAGATATCTATCTCGCCTTCCGTGCTGACAAGGGTACGTGTTTTGTGGTGTTCATCCTTTACCATACCGAAAACGGGAACGTAGTATCCGTTTTCGCGGAGCGCGTTGTCAATGACGCTTACGTGTCCCGCACCTCCGTCAAGGAGGATAAGGTCGGGGGCGGCAGACATATTTCCGTCAGACTCTCGCGTGTGTGCCATGCGTCTCAGGATAGTCTCTGTCATCGCCGCGTAATCGTCGGGGGCACTAAGGCTTTTTATGGAAAAGGTTCGGTATTCGCTGCGTACGAACCTACCGTCAACGGCAACCACCATTCCTGCCGTGATGTGTTCACTGCCCAAGTTCGATATATCATAGGCTTCGATACGTTCGGGGAACACCTCAAGTCTCAGCGTCTCAGCCAGACGCCCTAACATTTTTTCGGTGGCCTTGTGCTTTGTGACCTTATTCTCAGCGTGCTGTGCCGCATCGTGTACGGCAAGTGTACAGAGGGACTTTGATGCACCCCTCTGGGGAGTTTTTAAAGTCACGCGGCGTCCTGCCTTTTCACTGAGAAAGTCCGATACAAGTGTGTGGTCGGACTCGGAAAGCTCAAATGAAAGGAGAATTTCTTTCGGAATATGTTCTCTCGTTCCGTATATACGGGTAATGATGGATGCAAGCTCCGACTCATCGGGAACTGTTTCTGACTCAGAGTCTGTCAGAGCAGAGTCGTCAAACAGAAAATGATCTCTGTCGGCGATATAACCGCTTCTTATATAGAAGACCGAAATGCTGTCGTGACCCGACTCTGTAGAGTTAGCGGGACAAAATCCGAATACGTCACATTCCGTGTCGGGAGATGATACCGCTGTCTGCCTCTCGCCAAGCTTTTTCAGCGATGCTATGGTGTCTCTGCACTTAGCTGCCTTCTCAAACTCCATTACTTCGGAGTGACGGTACATCTCTTCAGTCAGCGACCTTATCGCTTCGGAGGTACCGCCCTTTAAAATACCTGCGGCTGTATCTATCAGCTTTCTGTATTCTTCAACAGTAACGTTACCTGTGCAAAGTCCGATACATCTGCCTATCTGATAATTGACACACGGTCTGCCTTTTCCGATGTCTGCGGGAAATTTTCTCTTACAGGAGGGAAGACCCAAAGTCTTCTCTAATGAGGAGATCACCGAAAAAACGGTGGAAGTGGAAGAATACGGTCCGAAGTACATGGCGCCGTCGGACAGACGTGTACGGGTCATGGACACGTTCGGGTATTCGTTTTTGTAGTTCAGCTTTATATAAGGATAAGATTTAGCATCCTTCAGCTTAATGTTGTATTTGGGTGTGTGGTGCTTGATCAGTCTGTTTTCAAGGGTCAATGCCTCCATCTCGGTGGAACAGACTATAAAATCGAAATCGTATACGCTGTCTGCCATCCGAGAGGTCTTGACGTCGTGGGCACCGTGGAAATACTGGTAAACTCTGTCTCTCAGCGAACGTGATTTTCCAACATATATTACTTTCCCGTCCCGTCCCTTCATAATGTATACACCGGGAAGGCGGGGAAGGGCAGCAGCCTTTGAACGGAGAGTATTTATATTTCTTTTTAATAACTGTTCGTTTTCCATAAAGATCTCCATTCGGTATAAGACTGGGAAATAAAGAGCGTGAAAAAGACAAAACGCCTTGACGTCATGCGAACAAGGAAATATGTAAGCATGCCATGCAAGGCGTGTAAGTACGGTTGATTACTCGTTGAAGCCTGTGTCGATAAGAGCAGCGAGACCGTCGAGTGCGTCGGTCTCATCAGCACCGTCGGCATAAAGGGTAACTGTCATGCCCTTAACGATTCCGAGAGAGAGAACACCGAGAAGGCTCTTAGCGTTAACGCGTCTGTCGTCCTTTTCGATCCAAATGGAGCTCTTGAAAGAGTTAGCTTTCTGAATGAAGAATGTAGCGGGTCTTGCATGAAGTCCAACATTGTTCTTAATTATTACATCACGTGAAATCATAGTTAGTCTCCTGATTATTCATATTCATCGTTATATTCTAAGCAGTACACCACTGCAAACTTGTATACATGTATTATAACAAAAAGTAAAAGTAAAATCAATAGCTTGTTAATATTTTTTGCCCGTCATTCTTGACAACATAAATACAAAAATACGAGCGGTCATTGTGCAAAACGAAAATTAGGTGAAAAAATACGAAAAAATGCTGAAAAAAGGTATTTTTAAAGAGTATGATTATTGAAAAAGTATTTGAATGGTGATATAATTGGTACATAGAATTTGGGTGGTGTATCTGCGGTTGCGTGCAGATTGCCGCTGACGAAAAATCAATGTGATTTCCCCCTGAGCGGGGACGGAGGTGTTTTATGAAACTTGGAATTATTTGTGAAGAAATGAAGGATCAGTACGGTCCTGTCGCATTCGAGACCGTAGAGAAGCTGGGACTGGATTTTATCGAGGTATGCTGCAACTTTGATCCTGACACGGAGAACTTCATTAAAGCTCTTCCCGAGACAAAGAAGCTTCTCGCGTCAAGCCCCGTTACCATCGCGTCTGTGGGCAGATGGAATCTCAAAGCCAACAGAGGAGGCGTTATCGTTCCCGAGGAGCTTGATAAGAATATCCGTCTTATGAATGCTGCTGCAGAGGTGGGCTGTCCCGTTTTCGTTTGCGGATGTAACTACGACGACAGCATCAGCCTTTACAAGAACTATGGCGCGGCTGTTGAGTATTTCTCAAAGATCACCGAGGAAGCTAAGAAGCTCGGCATCAAGGCGGCTGCTTACAACTGCAGTTGGGGTAACTTTGTATGTGAGTCTCATGCTTGGGACGTAGTCCTCGGTGAGGTACAGGATCTCTGGATCAAGTATGACCCCTCACACGCATTCAACCGTCACGGCGGTTACCTCGGTTATCTTGACGAGCTTAATAAGTGGCTTCCCAGAATTGCACATATTCATATCAAGGGTGCGACCTATCTCAACGGCGAGTGTGTAGACGACTCTCCCGCAGGTCTTGATCAGATCGATTGGAACACCGTATTCGTGCTCCTCTACAAGTACGGCTACAACGCAGGTCTCAGCATCGAGCCCCATTCCGCGGTATGGAAGGGTGAGCTTGGCGAAGCCGGTATAAAATTTACCATTGATTTTATGCGTAAGCTCATGCTTAGATGACAAATTGTATTGACATTTCATGAAAATTGTGTTATCATATATTATAACTTAATGGTTCGTTCGACGAATTAACTAAAATTTAGGAGAGTGTTTATGGAAACCAAACGTAATGTCAAGTTCTTTATTGCCCCGCCGATATCCATTCCTATGATCATCGGTCTCGTGATACTTGCTGTTTCGATCTTCTTCGTTTGCTTTGAAGATTCCCGACTCGGCGGTATCATCGGTATCATCGTAGCTCTTATGGTCCTCGTATTTTCCAGCGGCTCCAAGTCTGACGAAACTGATATCGACTATCAGGCTCAGCAGCTTACCCGTGACCTTCAGGAAGAATCCATGAAGAAGTACGAGGTATACGAGAAGAACTTCCTCAAGATGATGAAGCCCATCGATTTCACAGGATTTGATTTCGAACCCAAGGAAGATGTTATTTACTTCAAGAAGGGTAAGGACGGTACACCCAGAACAAACTATTTTGCATCTTATAACCTTATTTTCACAGGTGAAAAGATGTACGTTTACGGTAAGCGCGTATCTCTTACCGATGAAGCTATCAATGAGACAAAGACAGGCTCTTACAAGTACACCGAGCTTGATCATGCTGAGCTTCTTGAGAAGACCTTCACACCTGAAAAGGGTGAACCCGTAGCATACTATGTATTCAAGATCTTCGATAAGAAGGGTAATGCTATCCTTGATACATGTATCAATTACGGTGCAGACGCAGATAAGGCTCTTGAGGACATCAACCGTGCGATCGTAGTACGTACCGAGGAGCTGAAGAAAAAGGCTGAAGAAAAGGCTATCAAGCTTAAGGAATTCCGCGAAAAGGTAATGGCCGGCGAAGCTGATCTTCCTGCTGACGAAGGATTTATTTGATCTTTTAATTTTCGAATTTGGAGAAGGGGTTGTCCCAAGTAAGGTTTATCTTAGCTTGAGACTCCCCTTTTGAAATAGTGTCTAAATACTTTGTTCAATTTATGTTGTATAGACTTAAAATCCGGAGGTATTTATGAAAAGAAAATTTCTTTCGCTGATCCTTGCGGCAGTAATGCTTCTCAGCGCGTTAAGCGTGGGAATGCCGGTGTCAGCCGCACAGGTTACCTATTCCGACGTAACCGAAGATATGTGGGCGTACGGTGACATTATGTACGTGACCGAAAACGGACTTATGAACGGAACGGGCGGGTCAACCTTCTCACCCACGGGATCGTTGACACGCGCCATGGTAGTGACGGTCCTCTACAGACTTGAAGGCTCACCCAGAACCCCGTTCAAGGATATGTTCGTTGACGTAAAGGACAGAAAATATTACTCAGAAGCAGTTGTATGGGCAAAGACCAAGGGAATCGTAAACGGCACAAGCATAGACGAGTGGGGAGACGAATATTTTTCACCCGACCGTGATATCACCCGTCAGGAGCTTGCGACGATGTTCGTTCGCTTTGCGGAGTACAAGAACGTTATTACCGAAAATACAGTGACTCTCGATAAGTTCACCGACGCGGCGACTGTTGCAGATTGGGCAAATGCGGCTGTAAAGTGGGCGACCTCCTGCGGCATCATCAACGGAACAGGCAACGGCGACACCCTTTCTCCCACGGGCAAGGCTACCCGTGAGCAGTTTGCGGCTATCATCCACCGTTTCAATGACGCTAAGTTTGAGTACAAGCTTGCTTACGTGCAACCCAAGGTAATGTCTACTTATACGGAACAGCCTTATCCCCTCGTAGAAGACGCTGACGTTTACGTAGCAGTAGACGGTAACGACAAAAACGACGGCTCCAAGGAAAAGCCCCTTGCAACCTTCGAAGGTGCAAAGGCAAAGGTGCGCGAACTTAAAAAGACGGCAAAGGACGAGATAGTCGTTGCATTCATGGCAGGCGACTATGGCTCACTTGATAACGTGACCTTTACTCCCGATGACGGAGGTACGGAAGATGTCCCGATAAAGTACTGCAAGTACGGCGACGGAGACGTAGTATTCTGTAACGGCGTGTACATCGAAGAGGACGAGTTTACTCTCGTTGAGGGTACGGAAGCCGAGATGTTCAAGAAGAGCGCAAGAGAATTTATCTATAAGGCAGATCTCAAGGGAAGGATCGACAGATTCGGCTTTACCACCCGTCTGTTTACCGAAACAGGTATTGCCACAGAGGCACGAGAGCCTAACGACGGTAATTATTACACGAATATGACCACCACCGTCGATCCCTGGTCAAGTATTCAGCTTCAGCTTGCTCTTCCCGGAGTAGTGGAGAGACTTAGCAGCGTAGACGGCATGAAGATCAACGGATATCTCAGAACAGGCTGGATGAACGATACCTTCGACGTTCTGTCATATGATCCCGAGACCAAGATAATGGTTCTTGATCTTAAAAATTCACTTAACGACTATTGGATCAAGTATCCTAATTACGAGCTTATGTATGAGGGAAGGACCGATGATAAGGTGTTCTTCTCAAACCGTCCCGAATTCATGGATGCAAACGGTGAGTACTGGTTTGACAACAGCACGTCAACTCTTTACGTATACAGAGCAAAAGGAAATTACGCAATTGATGGCGGCATTGAATTTGTAACCATCGAAAAGGGTGCCGAATACATCAGCTTCGTGGGACTTGAGTTCAATACAACGTCAAAGAGCGCTATCGAGCTTTATGCAGATAACTTTACCTTCGACCTCGGAAAGATCGGTAACGTTGGCGGTAAAGCAGGTATTCACGCGCCTTATTACGTAAAGGGACTTACCGTTACAAACAGTGAGATGTTTAACTGCGTTGACTCTTGTATCTACGTTTTCTCCGAAGCAGACGGTGATGACCTTGTTGACGGCAAGGGCTTTTACGATACCACAGAAAACGTTATGAACCTTGAAGAAGGACACATCGTCATCGATAATAACTACTTCCATGATTTTACCCTTCCTAACTACTTCTCCAGTGCAATTGAGATCACGGGTGACGTTGGAACGCAGATCACTCATAACTACTTTTACGAAGGCGCTCACGGTGCTATCCGCTATAATAAGAGCGTCGGCGTAAGAATCGAATACAACGTATTCGACAGAATTATGACAAAGACCTATGACTACGGTGCTGTTTATACCATAACTCAGATCCACTGTGATAACATTATCCGTCACAACATCTTCATGAATATCCCCGTTTACGCTATCTATCTCGACGCGGGAACCAACTTCCAGGAAGTTTACGGTAATATTTTCTACAACACAACACACACCGTTGTACAGAATGCAGGCCGTGCAAACAGAATTGAAGATAACGTAATGATCTACTCAGGTACAATTACCGCAAACCACGGTAGATACAGCCACATTGTCAACGGAACTCTTGATCAGTACGATCCCTCAACGGATCCCATGGTAGGTAACAAGCCTGCCCCCGGTCATCCCATGTATGAGGAATGGTATAGACGTTGGCCCCACCTTTACGACTATACTACCGATCCCGAAAAGGTAGGAGAGGAAAACTGTCTCTTTACTCAGTCCACTTACCTCTCGAATAACGCAGCAATCGGCGGTAAGATTCACGACTCCGAAGTAATGTACCTGTTTACGTTCGGCGGAAACAACGTAGAATACAAGGATGATGTAAATCCCATCTTCGTAAATCCCTCAATCGGTGACTACAGCATCCGCGATGACGTCGACTTCTTCAAGATCCCCTACGATAAGATCGGAAGATATTAATTCAGATCAGAAGTAAAAAAAGCGGTGCGCCCCAAATCGGGCGCACCGCGCTTTTTTACAGTCCAAGCAGTTCTGAGGCATTTTTCGAAAAAATCATCTCGTTTACTTTATCTCCGAGTTTAAAGCTTTCGATAAACCTTACGTTTTCACCGGGAGGACACCAGGGCACGTCACTGCCGAAAAGTATCCTTTCGGGATCGTGGGACTTCAGTATGGCTGAAAGCTGGTCTCTGTTGTAACTTTCAACGTAAACGAGTGAAGTATCAATATAGATATCCCGTCCGCACAGCTTATCAAGAACCTCGTCAAACATCATGTTTCCGCCGAAGTGTGCGGCTATCAGCCTGAGGGAAGGATATCTGTCGATAACGTCACTGAGCATTGCAGGTGTAGCATGTATGTGGTCGGGCGAACAGACGTCAAATCCCGCGTGGGTTATGATGAAAATACCCTTCGCGGCACAAATCTCGAATACCTTGTCGAAGCATTTGTCCGTGATGTCATGTCCCATATAATCGGGATGTATCTTTATTCCCCGTATACCGCCTTCTCTAAGACGGCAAAGCTCCTCTTCAATGCAGTCGCTGTCGGGATGGATACTGCCGAGCGCATAAAGGGAAGGGTACTCTGCACGTGTGGCTAAGGCGAAATTATTAACGCTTGTCTGCTGACGGGGATTGGTTGCAATATTGCAAATGACCGACATGTCAATTCCCCATGCAGTCATTTTTTCGGAAAGGTCTTTGAGTGTGCCGTCCGTCTGCGGCGGAAGATTTATTTTAGCCTGCAGGTTGGGGATGGCACGGACGGCAACTTTTTCGGGAAATGCGTGGGTGTGAAAATCTATTACCATTTTTTATTGTTCTCTTTCTCGGGAAATACTGTAACATATATTATAACCTATTTCAGAGAAAAATCAACGGTTTGGTCATTAATTTTAGGGAAATACCTTTAAATGGGTTTTCGACATTTTTTTCTGCACAGAAAAAATATGAAAATAATGTAAATAACTGTGTGAAAATCTTGAAATTTCTATGAATTTGTTGTATTATTATTATAATTGGAAAGAATATATACCTTTAATGCTGTGAATAATTAATTGGTTATTTGCACCACTCTCGGACATATAATTCATTTGTTACAAAATTCTTATCACACGGAGGAATTCATGGATAAATTTAATCTTGAAGCATACGCCGACAAGATCAAAAACGTCGGTGTAAAGACAGCTTCCGCACTCCGCGAGCTTCTTTCCCGAAAGGAAGAGGAAACATCAGGCACCCTTGATGCCAAGGGGAGACTTGAGCGTTTGTTTGATTCGGGAACATTTTCTCAGATCGGAACGTACGTCAGACGCAGAAACTGTCAGGACGACACCTCAAACGATTACGAATTTGAAAGTGTTATCTGCGGTTGGGGAGCGGTAAACGGCCGACTCGTTTACGCCTTCTCTCAGGACATTTCAAGATCTGCAGGTTCCGTCAGCGAGGCTCATGCGCGCAAAATATGTGACCTTTACCGCCTTGCAATGGAAAACGGCGCACCCGTTGTTGGTGTGTTCGATTCTGCCGGAGCTTATATTCCCGAGGGCGTCAGAGTAATGGCAGGATACGGCAGGATCATGAAGGCTGTGTCAAACGCATCCGGTATTATCCCTCAGATCGCTATTGCGGCAGGTAACGTTTCCGGTGCCGCTGCAGTTATCTGCGGTATGTTCGATATCGTTATCAAGGCTGATGACGCATCTCTTTCCGTAAATCCTGTGTTTAATACTGACGCTAAGGGAATGGCTGATATGGGCGTTACCGCTGTAAATACAGCAGACGTGGCTTCCGCCATCGCCTCTGCCCGTGAGACTTTGACTTATCTTCCTTCCAACAACTGCGAGGGAACACCCGAAGAGATCTCCGCAGATAACGTAAACCGTACCGTAGCCATCGCTTCTGACGACGCTCGTGAGGTGATCAAAGCGTTTGCCGATAACGGAAAGCTTGTTGAGCTTTACGCAGATTACGCACCCGAAACAGTCGGCGGATTTGCTTCCATAGGCGGTGTTTCCGTCGGTGTGGTCGCTACAAACAAGGCTGTAAACGGCGGTCGTCTTACTGCGGCATCCGTAAGAAAGGCGGCGCGTCTCGTATCCCTTTTCGACAGCTTCAATATTCCTGTTATCACTCTTGTAGACAGCGAAGGAATCGATACTTCCGTAGCGTCTGAGGCTTCTCCCTTTGCCGCAGAGCTTGCAAAGCTTGCAGGAGCATACGCGTCCGCTACAGCACCTATGATCACTGTGATCACGGGTGAGGCATACGGTTCCGCGTTTACTGTACTTGGCTCCAAGGCACTTGGCGCTGATATCGTTTACGCTCTTGACAGCGCGAAGATCGCGGCTATGAACGCACCCGCCGCAGTAGCATTCCTTATGAACGATCAGATCACCTCAGACGTCAGCCGTGGGGATCTTGAGCGTCAGTGGAACGAGTGTGTTGCAACTCCCGTTGAAGCTGCAGAAAGCGGCGAGATCGACGACATCATTGCCTCCGACGAGCTTCGCATCAGAATTGCGGCGGCTGTCAATATGCTCATGGCTAAGAGCGCAGGCAGTGCATCACGTAAGCATCTGACCATGCCTATGTAAGTCAGTGGAGGTATTCTATGAATATGTTAAGACTTGCGGCTGACGTGAATATGGACTCCGTTATGAATAACGGTATGACGTGGGGAGAAAAGTTCGCTGAAAGCGGACGTATGATACTCATCGTCATGGCGTTCGTTTTCTCAGTAATCTTCCTTATCTGGCTTTCCCAGACCATCATCAGCTTCGTTATTGTAAAGCTTTCCTCTCTTGAAAGGAAGAAGGAAGCCGCTCCCGTGCCGGTTCCAACTCAGCCTGAAGTTATTCCTGAGCCTGCAGTACCCGCTACAGACGACGGTGTTACCGTTGCAGTTATCACCGCGGCGATTTCAGCGTATCTTGCAGCAGAGTCTGAAAACGGCGAGGTAAAGCCCTTCAGAGTGGTCTCCTTTAAGAGAGCAAAGCAGGGTAATAAGCCCTGGAACTCCTAAATAAGATATTCTCACTATACAGAAAGGTATACGAAAAATGAAAAACTATAACGTAACAGTAAACGGCGTAACATATACAGTAACAGTAGAAGAGATCGCTGAAGGAGTGACAGCGGCTCCCGCGGCACCCGCACCCGTAGCGGCGGCACCCGCTCCTGCGGCAGCTCCCAAGGCAGTACCCGTAGCTTCCGCTGCAGGCGAGGCTGTTAAGGCTCCCATGCCCGGTACCATCCTTAAAATGAACGTAAAGGTAGGCGATAAGGTAGAGAAGGATTCTCTCGTTTGCATCCTCGAAGCAATGAAGATGGAAAATGAGATCTTCTCTCCCGTATCAGGTACCGTTACTGCAGTTAACGCACCTCAGGGCGCAACCGTTAACTCCGGAGACGCTATCGTAACAATCGCGTAACTCACGTCATAAAGATCGGAGTGTTGAATTTTGGAACTCTTAACAAGATTTTTAGAGTCCACCGGTATAGCTCAGCTTGTAGCTGACCCGGTGTTTATGGTAAAGACACTGGCAATGTATGTCATTATCGGTACGCTTCTTTACCTCGCAGTAGTAAAAGGTTTTGAGCCTTTACTGCTTATCCCCATTGCTTTCGGTATGCTTCTCGCAAATCTTCCCGGTGCAAACCTGTTCCACATGGAGGAGTTTTTCCTCGGTGACCACGTTGACATCGCGAAAGTCGTTGCGGAAGGCTCGCTTATCGACTTTTTGTATCTGGGCGTAAAGCTTGGTATCTATCCCTCGCTTATCTTCCTGGGCATCGGTGCCATGACTGATTTTACTCCCCTTATCGCAAACCCCAAGTCACTTTTCCTCGGAGCATCAGCTCAGCTTGGTGTACCCGTAGCATATGCAGGCGCTATCCTCATTGGATTCGTACCTAAGGCGGCGGCATCCATCGGTATCATCGGCGGTGCTGACGGTCCTACGGCTATTCTCGTAACAAAGACACTTGCTCCCACGCTTCTGGGTGCGATCGCTATTGCGGCATACAGCTACATGGCGCTCATCCCCATGATACAGCCCTTCTTTATGAAGCTTCTCACAACCAAGAAGGAAAGAAGCGTTGTAATGACTAACTTAAGACCTGTTTCCAAGCTTGAAAAGGTCATTTTTCCCGTGGTAGTAACTCTTATCGTTTGTCTTATCATTCCCGATGCGGCTCCCCTTGTAGGTCTTCTTATGCTTGGTAACCTGTTCAACGTTTCCGGTGTTACAGACAGACTTTCAAAGACAGCTCAAAACGAGCTTATCAATATCGTTACTATCTTCCTCGGTGTGTCCGTTGGTGCTACTGCAAGTGCTGAAAGCTTTCTTTCATGGACAACGATATTTATCATAGGTCTCGGCCTTTTCGCATTCTGTCTTTCCACTTGCGGTGGTCTTATCGGCGGTAAGATCATGTACGTTCTCACAAAGGGAAAGATCAATCCTCTTATCGGCTCCGCGGGTGTATCCGCAGTTCCTATGGCGGCGAGAGTTTCCCAGATGGTCGGACAGAAGGAAAATCCTTCCAACTTCCTTCTCATGCACGCAATGGGTCCCAACGTAGCAGGCGTTATCGGCTCTGCGGTTGCGGCAGGCGTGTTCCTCAATTTCTTTAAGTAATACCTAAATTTTCATCAGCTATGGTACGCTCAGCGTAAATCCACATCCATAGCGAGCAACGGTACGATAAATGGCAAAAGTAAAAATTACAGAAACCGTCCTCAGAGACTCTCATCAGTCACTTGTAGCGACACGTATGACCACTGAGGATATGCTTCCCATACTTGCTGATCTCGATAAGGTCGGATATCACTCCCTCGAAGCATGGGGCGGTGCTACATTCGATTCATGTCTCCGCTTCCTTAACGAGGATCCATGGGAGAGACTCAGAAAGATCCGCGATCAGGTAAAAAACACAAAGCTTCAGATGCTGTTCCGTGGTCAGAATATCCTCGGATACAGACACTATGCTGACGACGTAGTTTCCTACTTCGTACAGAAGTCCATCGCGAACGGAATTGACATCCTCCGTATTTTCGATGCGCTTAACGACTCACGTAACCTTAAGTGTGCCATCGACGCAACCAAGCGCGAAGGCGGTCACGTTCAGGCTGTTGTAAGCTATACAATCAGCCCCGTTCACTCTAACGAGTCCTTTGCAAAATACGCAAAAGAGCTTGAGGAAATGGGTGCAGATTCCATCTGTATCAAGGATATGTCGGGCCTTCTGACTCCTTACGCGGCTTATGATCTGGTAAAAGCTATCAAGGCATCCGTATCTCTTCCCGTACAGCTTCATACCCACTATACCACAGGTCTTGCATCCATGACCCTTCTTAAGGCTATCGAAGCAGGTGTTGACATTGTTGATACCGCGATCTCCCCCATGGCAATGGGTACCTCTCAGCCCCCCACAGAGGCTATAGTTGCTACTCTTGCAGGTACGGAGTACGATACAGGTCTTAAGATGGAGGATCTTAATAAGATCAACTCATACTTCACACCTATCAGAGAAAAATATATCGCAAGCGGACTGCTTGATCCCAAGGTGCTTAAGGTTGACGTAAACGGTCTTACCTATCAGGTACCCGGCGGTATGCTCTCCAACCTTGTTTCCCAGCTTAAGCAGCAGGGAAAGAGCGACAAGTTCGAGGAGGTCCTTGCAGAGGTTCCGAGAGTAAGAGAAGATGCAGGATTCCCTCCGCTGGTTACTCCTACCTCTCAGATCGTAGGTACTCAGGCAGTGCTCAACGTTATCAGCGGTGAGAGATATAAGCTTGTTTCCAAAGAGTTCAAGGGTATGATCAGAGGTGAATACGGAAGATGTCCCGTTGAGGTATCTGACGAATTCAGAAAGAAGATCATCGGTGCAGAGGAGCCTATCACCTGCCGTCCCGCAGATCTCTTAAAGCCCGAGCTTGACATCCTCCGCGAGGAGATCAGACCTTATCTTGAGCAGGAAGAGGATGTTCTTTCCTACGCTCTCTTCGGGCCCGTAGCTACAAAGTTCTTTGAATACCGTAAGGCAAAGCTGTACGGTGTTGACGCGGAGAACTCCGATCCCGAAAAGAAAGTCCACAGTATCTGAACCGAATAGTAAAAGAACAGGCATCGGTCGTGCTAACCGATGCCTGTTTTAAGGAGATTTTATGGTTTCCATATACAGCATGTCACGAACATCGGAGGCGGAAGACCTTCGCGCCTTTCTGCTTTCCTGCGGTATCCCTTGCAGGATAATATGCGGAAGGCTTGGCGATGCTTCAGCATCCTCTTTTGTGAACGTAATCGAAAACGGGTCTGACACCGCGGACGGCGCAGACCCTGAAAGTATTTTGTATTCAAATTTTGATAAGGAAGAATATCCCTCAGAGAAACAGAGGCTTTATAATCGCATCCTTGACGTCCTTGATGTGAAATACGGAATTAATCCGGAATTCGTTACTACAGAGCTTTACTGTGACACATACAATGACGTAATATTCTGCGGTGTCAGTCTCAGACTGTCACATACACAGCGGTTGCTTATGAAATATCTTGCAGTAAACAACGGCAGATGGTGCAGTGCGGATGAGCTTGCGGCATGCTGTCTTATAAATGGCGGGACACATCACCAAGTTGCGGTACTTATGGATACCGTACGTAAGTATGTGGCTGATATGACAGGGAAGCTTATATTTGAAACCAAGCGCGGTTCGGGGTACAGGATACTGACTTCTGTCAAACGTCCGTAAGATATATCATCTTTCAGTAAGCCCCAGCTTTTTCTTGGCTGCTGAATAGGCAGCTTTGAATTCTCCGACTTCACTTGCACATTTTTCAAGATCATCGTAAACACGGTATCTCATGTAAAAGGGAAGAGATGTGTCATCGGACAGTATATCGAGGATCACAAATGCTTCGTCGGATTTTCCGTCGTGCATAAGTGACACAGACTCTGCGTGACGTCTGTGACAGTCGTCGCGGAAGAAGCTGTAGCTTACGTTTTCGCCGTTTAACAAACGCATATACATGACGAGATCGGCTGAGACGTAGCTCGATATAGCATGGATGTCGCATAAGGCTTCGGGTATTGTTGAACGCATGTCTGCTTTGAATAAAGCTTCGTAATATTTACACGCTGATTTGAAATCATCCCCAAGGTATCCGCACGCGGCTGATGCAGACTCCGCTTCAAAAAGCAACTCAATGGCAGAGTCCATGTCAAGACTGTCAGCAAGAGCGACAGCCTTATCAAGCAGAGCTTTTGAGTAGATCATCGATATTTCATCACTGCGTATGTTTTCGGGGATGGAACGGCATACGGTGATACAACCGTCCTGGTCTCCGCTGTCGTACAGCGGTTTTATTTTGTCTGCAGCATGATAGCTTACAAAAAGAATGTCCTCGTTTTCATCGTCCGAAAACAGATAACCGACAGGGATATTGAGTCTGTCAGCGATATAACAGACGTTCTTAAGAGAGGGAAGTGACTTTCCGCTTTCAATAAGACTGAGGTGATTGCGGGTAAGCTCATAACCGCAAAGTCCTGCCTGCGTCATTCCTTTTTGAATTCGTATTTCTTTTATTCGCGCACCAATGTTAGCGGTGGAATTTTTCATTTTATTTTGCCTTTCGGGGATTTTTGCGTTATTTTTTCTTTTGCCCGATCTTAATTGAATACTCTTTTGAATTTAGACAGGATACTATTTCTGCCTTTTTTGTTTTCTGATGAGGTCTTGGACGAATCGGGAACGTTAAAGCAGACGTTTGCCTCACAGGCAGGCTTTCTTTCGCTGAGCGCAGATTCAAGCTTTGCCACGGTATCTGTTGCCTCGTCAAGCTTGCCTTTGATCTCCGGGATCTTTCCCTCGGCAATTTCCGCCCGTAATGAAACGCATGACAGCTCTGCTGTCAAGGCGGCAACTTCGTCTGAAAGTCTTTCGTTTTCTGCAGAAAGCTTTTTGTTCTCACAGATAACAGATTCTGCCTCACAGATCTTTTTATTTAATTCATCTATCAAAGCATCCTTTTCGGAAAGCGCGTCCTGAGCCTTCTGTTTCTCTGTGCGAATAAGAGAAAGCTCTTCATCATGCGCCTCCTTTTCCTCTGCAAATTCGCGGTGCATCTGGATTATGTAATTGTTAACGTCGCTTTTCTTAAAGCCTTTAACGGATGTTTTGAACATGACGGTTATACTTCTTTCTTGATGAATTTTGTGGGTAAATCCTGCTTACTTATTAATCGTAACATATTTAAGAAAGAAAAGCAAGAATAAATTATAATTTTCTGAAATAATATGTTTTTTCGCTATAGACTTTCGCGTTTTTCTGTGATATAATTACTGTATTATCAAAAATAAAGTATAATGCCGTAGTATATTTTAGTATGCAAAAAGGAGAGGAATATATGAAGATACGCAATTTGACCTTAAGTGAAAGCACAAGCTTCGGATATTCTTCCAATTGCTTCCTTTTGTGCTCGGGTGATGAGTGTGCAGTGGTTGACCCGTCTATCGAGTGTGACGATATCCTTTCAGCTGCAGCTCTGCGTGACTGCAGGATCAAGTACATCATTCTGACCCACGGTCACTTTGATCATATGCACGCGCTTGATGCTTTGAAGAAAGCAACGGGTGCTCCCGTTTATATCCATAAAAACGATGCGAAATGCCTTACCGATCCCGCGTTCAGCTTATACAGCTATTTCGGGTATCCCGAAACCGTGTTTGACGCGGCTGACGTGCTGCTTGAAGGAGGAGAGGTCCTTCCTCTGGGGGATGAAAGTATTTCCGTTATTTATACCCCGGGTCATACTCCGGGATGCATATGCCTGCTTTGCGGTGAGAGTATGCTGACGGGTGACACCCTTTTCGATATGTCTGTGGGCAGATACGATTTTCCGCGCAGTGACGGAGTAAAGCTTCGTGAATCTATTAAAATGCTGTACAACGACTATCCTAAGGTAAAGATCTACCCGGGACACGGAGGCGCGTCCTACATGGAGCTGCAGATCAAGAAAAATCCCTTTACCCGCGGACTTGGCAAAGCTGATTAAGTAAAGATTTTTTTGCCCCGATAAGGGCAAGAATGGAGAATATAATGGACTTTAAATATTTAGCAGATCTTCTTTTCCCGAACGTTACGATGACGAGAGACGAGCTTGAGGCAAAATATCCCGCAAGAGAGCTTGGTGAGGGTGCTATCGTATCCCGTATGGCTCCCAGCCCTACAGGATTCGTTCATCTCGGAAACCTGGTTCAGGGAATCACCTCTGAAAGAATGACACACCAGTCAAACGGAACTCTTTTCCTCAGAGTTGAGGACACCGACGCCAAGCGTGAGGTGAAGGGTGCCGTTGAAGTGCTTATCGATTCTCTTAAGCATTACGGAATCGAGTTTGACGAGGGCGAGACCGCAGACGGTGACGTCGGCGCATACGGTCCCTACAGACAGAGCAAGAGAGCTGACATATATCACGTGTTTGCCAAGGAGCTTGTTGAGCAGGGGATGGCATATCCTTGTTTCTGCTCCGAAGAAGAACTTGCGGACATCCGTGCAAGACAGGAAGCTGAAAAGGCTAACTTCGGTTATTTCGGCAAGTGGGCGATCTGGCGCGACAGATCCATCGAAGACATAGAAGCGGCTATCGCCGAGGGCAAGAAGTGGGTCCTCCGCTTCAGAAGCTCAGGTAATATCGAAAACAAGATCAAGTTTACAGACCTTATCAAGGGCAAGCTTGAGCTTACCGAAAACGATATGGACCACGTTCTTCTTAAGAGCGACGGTATTCCCACGTATCACTTCGCGCATGCTGTGGACGATCATCTCATGAGAACCACACACGTAGTAAGAGGTGACGAGTGGCTTCCCTCACTTCCTTTCCACGTACAGCTTTTCACGGCTCTCGGATTTAAGCTTCCCAAGTACCTTCACATAGGTCCTCTTATGAAGATGGACGGTACGTCAAAGCGAAAGCTTTCTAAGCGTAAGGATCCCGAGCTTGCGCTTACTTACTACAAGGAAGAGGGCTTCCCCGTAGAAAGCGTTTATGAGTACGTTATGACCATCCTCAACTCAAACTTCGAGGATTGGAGACGTGCAAATCAGACAGCTGATATTTCAACATTCCCCTTCTCATACAAGAAGATGAATCCCGCAGGCTCACTTTTCGACTATGCAAAGCTTCTCGACGTTTCCAAGAACGTTATCTCACGTATGGATGCAGAGACGGTATGCGATCTCTTTACAGCGTGGGCTAAGGAGTTTGACGCGCCTCTTTACGACGTTTTTGCGGCAGACCGTGATAAGGCTGTGAAGATATTCTCCATCGGACGCGGCGGTAAGAAGCCCCGTAAGGATATCGGACGCTGGTGCGACGTCAAGGCGTACGCAGGTTTCTTCTACGATGAGTTTTTTGCCGTCACCGACAGCTATCCCGAGCAGTTTGCCGCTGATGACATAAAGGCGTGCCTTGAAGGATTTAAGGAGACCTACGATGCGGCTGACGACCAGAACCTTTGGTTTGATAAGATCAAGGCTGTTGCCGATAAGTGCGGCTTTGCCTCCGATATGAAGGCTTACAAGGCAGATCCCACTCCCTATAAGGGAAGCGTTGCGGACGTCTCCATGTTCCTCCGCGTGGCTATCACCGGCAGTATGAACTCTCCCGATATGTACTCCGTTATGAGTATACTCGGCCGTGATAAGATATTCGAAAGAATCGACGACATGATCGCTAAGCTTTAAATCTAATTTTTAAAATATAAGGAATTACGACTATGATAGAAATGAGCTCAAATTTCATCCATGATATAATTGATTCCGACCTTGCAGAGGGCAGAGAAGACCACGTTCATACCCGTTTTCCTCCCGAGCCTAACGGATATCTTCACATCGGCAGTGCAAAGGCGATCTACATCAACTATTTCACATCCCGTAAGTACGGCGGTAAGTTCAATCTCCGTTATGACGATACCAACCCCTCCAAGGAGGACACCGAGTACGTAGAGTCCATCTACGAGGATCTTCATTGGCTCGGCGCCATCCCCGACGGCGGTATCTTCTACGGAAGTGACTACTTTGACGACTGCTACAGATACGCTGAAAAGCTTATCATGGACGGCAAGGCATACGTTTGCGACCTCTCTGCTGAAGAACTTAGAGAGTACCGCGGTACTCTTACAGAGCCCGGTAAGAACAGCCCCTACCGTGACCGTACACCTGAAGAAAACCTTGACCTGTTCCGCAGAATGAGAGACGGTGAGTTCCCCGACGGAAGTAAGACTCTCAGAGCAAAGATCGACATGGCGTCTCCCAATATGAATATGCGTGACCCCGCAATTTACCGTATCGTCCGCGCACATCACCACAGACAGGGGGACAAGTGGTGTATCTATCCCCTTTACGACTACGCTCATCCCATTCAGGACGCAACGGAGAATATCACTCACTCCCTCTGCTCACTTGAGTTTGAGAACCATAGACCCCTTTATGACTGGGTCGTAGATAATATCGGCTTTGAGAAGAAGCCTCATCAGTACGAGTTTGCCCGTCTCAACGTAACTCATACCGTTATGAGTAAGCGTTATCTCAGATATCTTGTTGAGAATAACCTTGTTGACGGATGGGATGATCCCCGTATGCCCACGCTCTGCGGTATGAGACGTCGCGGATACACACCCGATGCTATTTTCGAATTCGTTCGTCGCGCAGGTATTGCAAAGGTAGACAGCCTCGTTGACTACGAGCTTCTTGAGTTCTGTATTCGCGAGGAGCTTAACAGAACTGCCCTCCGCAGAGTTGCTATCCTTGATCCCATCAAGGTAAAGATCACAAACTTCCCTGAGGACAAGGTCGAGTACTTTGAACTTCCCAACCATCCTCAGAATCCTGAGCTTGGTACGAGAAAGGTTCCTTTCACAAGCGAGCTTTACATCGACCGCGAGGACTTCTCCGACAATCCTCCTCCCAAGTTCTTCAGAATGAAGCCCGACGGAGAGGTAAGACTCATGGGCGCTTATATCGTTAAGTGTAACGAGATCATCAAGGACGAGAACGGTAAGGTGGTTGAGATCCGCTGCACAGCCGACCTGGAGACAGGCTGCGGAAATCCCGTTGACGGACGAAAGGTAAAGGGAACCATCCATTGGCTGTCTGCTGAAGGCGCTGAGGACGTACGTGTAATGCACTATGACAAGCTCTTCACCATCAAGAACGTTAAGGATATTCCCGAGGATAAGACTTATAACGATTACCTCAATCCCGACTCTGTTCAGGAGATCACGGGTGCTAAGATCGAAAAAGGATGCGACATGACTCCCGGTACAAAGTATCAGTTCGTACGTCTCGGCTATTACGTCGTTGACAGCAAGTATGACGGTACCTTCAACAGAGTCGTTTCCCTCAAGGACAGCTACAAGCCTCAGTAATAAAACAAAGCCGATGGAGAGGGTGACCTTTCCATCGGTAATTTAACCGGATAACGTTCTTATCCGACCGATTCATAAAATAAACATATTCAATCAGCCACAGGCTGAACGGAGGAAAATATGGCATACAAGACCGGCACAAAGTGTATCCAGAGCGGATATCAGCCTAAAAACGGTGAAGCAAGAGTGCTTCCCATATATCAGAGCACAACATATAAGTATGAATCAAGCGAGCAGATGGGCAGACTTTTCGACCTTGAAGAAACAGGTTATTTCTACACCCGTCTTGCAAATCCCACCTGTGACGCCGCAGCAGCAAAGATCTGTGACCTGGAGGGCGGTGTAGCGGGAATGCTCACAGCATCAGGACAGGCGGCTAACTATTACGCTATCTTCAATATCTGTGAGAACGGCGGTCACGTTATCTCCTCTGCGGCGATCTACGGCGGCACCTTCAATCTTCTCGACGTAACGCTTCGTAAGATGGGTATTGATATTACGTTCATCTCTCCCGACTCTACCTACGACGAGATCGTAGCTGCAGCAAAGCCTAACACCAAGGCTGTGTTTGCTGAAACTCTTTCCAATCCCTCTCTTACGGTTCTTGACGTTGAGGTATTTGCGAAGGCTGCACACGATATCGGTGTTCCCCTTATCGTTGACAACACTTTCCCCACCCCCGTAAATCTCCGTCCCATTGAATTCGGCGCGGATATCGTAACACATTCCACAACCAAGTACATGGACGGTCATGCAGTAGCTCTCGGCGGTGCAGTTGTCGACAGCGGTAACTTTGACTGGTCAAAGTATCCCGATAAGTTCCCCGGTCTTTGCACACCCGACCATTCTTACCACGGTATTACATATACTGAAAAGTTCGGTAAGCTTGCGTACATAACAAAGATCAACGTTCAGCTTATGCGTGACCTCGGTTCAATGCAGTCTCCCCAGAATGCATTCCTGCTCAACCTCGGTCTTGAGACTCTCGAGCTCCGTATGAAGCGCCACTGCGAGAACGCTATGGCAGTTGCAAAGTACCTTCAGGCACACGATATGGTAGAGTGGGTAAACTATCCCGATCTCGAGGATAACAAGTACTATGAGGTAACAAAGAAGTATATGCCGAACGGCTCCTGCGGTGTTATCTCCTTCGGTCTTAAGGGCGGACGCGACGCGGCTACAAAGTTCATGGATTCACTGAAGCTTGCAGCTATCGTTACTCACGTAGCGGACGCGCGTACCTGTGTACTTCATCCCGCATCAACAACACACCGTCAGCTTTCTGACCGTCAGCTTGAGGAATGCGGAGTTGATCCCAGCCTTATCCGTTTCTCCGTAGGTATTGAGGACGTACGTGATATCATTGATGATATCGAAAACGCACTTCGTCAGCTTTGATAGATATACAAACTAAAAAGACATCAGCCGAAAAACACGTTTTCGGCTGATGTCTTTGTCTTAATAATCGGTTCTTTCTCTCGGTCTGAAAACGAGAGAAACGCACCAGATTCCCGCAAGGGCGACTACTGTGTAGATGATTCTTGCAAGAATTGCGGTCTGACCGCCGCAGAGCCAAGCAACGGTATCGAATTTGAAAAGACCGATCCCGCCCCAGTTCAGCGCACCGACAATGACGAGAATAAGAGATAATCTGTCAAGCATCAAAATGAGCCCCTTCCTTTGCAGAACTTACGTTCCGCCAAGAATAAATTTCTGAATTCGCTTTTCACATGCGAACAATAGTATTATTCACAGGAGATGGGTAAATTAATCATCCATTTTCTTCAAAAATTACACGGAATACGGACATCCCGATATAACATAGGATTTACAGTAAAACACTTACTGCGTTATAAATTGTCGGGGGTAATATGCTTGAGCTTTTATTATCGGTCCTTGCCGGAATGTCATACGTTTTTCTGAGTGCGAATCCCGGAAGTCAGTTTCCGCCGCCGCTGTCAAGGGATGAAGAAGCAAAGCTGTTTGAGCGTTTTGCAGAAACAGGGGACGAGGATGCAAGATGTAAGCTGATATCACATAATCTGCGTCTTGTAGCCCATATCGTAAAAAAATATTATCAGGCAAATCCAGCCAAAGATGACCTTATCTCCATCGGCACCATAGGTCTGATAAAGGCAATAGATTCATTCAAATACGCTAACGGAGCTCGGTTCGGTACCTATGGTGCCAAGTGTATCCAGAACGAGATCCTTATGTTTTTCCGATCGCAAAAGAAGCTTGCAAGCGAGGTTTCGATGAACGAGACCATTGAAACAGACAGAGACGGGAATCCGCTTACATATATGGATATCATAAAAGTAGACGATACCATAGCCGATGATATCGATCTCAGGATAAAGCTTGAAAAGGTGTCAAGAGATATAGAAAAGGTCCTGAATAAAAGAGAAAGGGAGATCATAATACTCAGGTACGGTCTCGCCAATGAGGTGCCTCTTACACAGAGGGAGGTAGCTGAAAAGCTTGGAATATCGCGCAGTTATGTAAGCAGGATAGAAAAAACGTCGCTCGAAAAGCTCAGAAGTTGTTTTGACTGATGACCCGCGTCCTCCTTCTCATAGGAGATTTCTCCTATGAGAAGGAATCTATATCATCGAGCCATTTCCGGAATAGCTCTGAATATAGTATTTCACAAACCGAGGAAATAATTCTCCTTTTCCGTTTTTATTGCTTTGAAAATATATCGTACTTGATATATAACGGACGATGTGATATAATATAGTCACATAATAAAGGAGAGCTCGCACGCTGACTACAGCGGTTGCGCAACGTGATGAAAATGAAAATTCCCGCTTATGCTAAAATCAATCTGTTTCTTGACGTAATGGAAAAGAGAGAAGACGGATTTCACAATATAAGAAGTATCATGCACAGAATCACCCTGTGTGACTATCTGTCGTGCGAAAAAGCTGAGGGGGAGGGCAACCTCATTAACGTAACCTGTGCCAAAGCAGAGATCCCCTGTGGGAAGGATAACCTTGTCTGGTGCGCTGCCAAGCTGTTTTTCGATACCTTCGGAATTGCCGATTATAAAGTGGACTTCGTCATCGAAAAGCACATTCCCATGGCTGCGGGACTTGCGGGAGGCAGTGCGGATGCAGCCGCGGCACTTTTGCTTCTGAATGAGCTTTATGACGTTCACGCAAGCACGGAAAAGCTTTGTGAGATAGGCGCACGACTCGGCTCAGACATCCCGTTCTGTATCGACGGTGTGACCAGTATCACAACGGGCAGAGGCGAGATAATGGAAAAGATCGACTGCAGTCCCGACTTTATCTTTGTTGTAAGCAAGGGCGGAGAGGGTATCTCCACACCCAAAGCATACAGACAGATAGACGAAATGTACGGTGACACATTAAAGGATAACTTCGGCGACCTCGACGGTGCCCTTGAAGCAGTGAAAGAGGGTGACTCCGCAAAGCTTGCGAAGTATGCTTATAATACCTTTGAGTCAGTTGTACTCCCCATCCACGCAGAAGCGTCTGCGGCTAAAAAGATAATGCTCGAAAACGGTGCTGTTTTCGCAATGCTCAGCGGAAGCGGACCATCGGTATTCGGTGTTTTCAAAACGATGACGGAAGCCGAAATCACATCAGCCATCCTTTCTGACGCGGGATACGATTCCCACGTTTGCAGAAGCCTATAATGACGAAAATATCAGATACACCGCCATTGCGATCATTGATACGTTAATTCCGTCGGTCAGTGAAATGTAAAGAGTACAAAACCAAAACAGAAAAACGAACACGTCGGAAACGGCTTTCGTTATCCTGAAACCCACGTCGGGTGATGATATCGCTGAAAGGATACTTTCGGCAATACATCCTCCGTCTAAGTTTTTGACGGGCATGAGATTTACAAATCCGAAAGTGAGCGAAACGAGTGCGAAGGAAAAAACAGCCTTGTTATGTGGGGACGAAGTCAATAATACTGCCGTGCCCGCGATGATACTGACAAGTGAACCGGATAAGTAAACCAAAACTTCCTTTATTACGGACTCGGTCGAAAGATCAAAGCTCAAGCGAATTCCGAACGGAGTAAAATCTGTACCGGATAAGGGAATATTCAACAGCTTTGAGGCAATAAGGTGTCCTGCCTCATGGAGTGATACCGCGCATATAACGGACAGAGGATAGTATATCCTTTCTGCGAAAACGGATGCACTGATGAACAGTAAAAAAGTGAAAACGGAGCGTGCTGTCGTATGTCTCATTTAAAACCTCAGATGTGAAATCCTGCATAAATTATATGTTTCAGCACTTCACTTTAGGATAAATACCAAAACACCTGAAAAATACACAAAAGTATCCGCCGCGGGGAGGATATCATTGATAAAAGTCCCAATTTACAAATAACATTTTTTTTGGTATACTATCTCTATTGATAAAATACGGGTAAGTATGCCATTTTTTATTGACGGAATGGAGAAGATTATGTATAAGATAGTATTTAAACAGAGACTGAACCCTACCGTTTCCATGATGAAGATCGAGGCACCCAGAGTTGCGGCTAAGGCACAGGCGGGTCAGTTCATCATTCTCAGAGTTGACAGCGAGGGTGAGAGAATTCCTCTTACCGTTGCGGACTACGACAGAGATGCAGGCACGGTAACGATTATATATCAGATCGTCGGCTCTACTACAAAGAAGCTTGACGCAAAAGAAGAAGGAGACTATATCTCCGACTTTGCAGGTCCTCTCGGACGCGCAACAGAGACTGAAGGCCTTAAAAAGGTTGCAGTCGTAGGCGGCGGCGTAGGATGCGCTATCGCTCTTCCCGTTGCAAAGAAGCTCCATGAGGAAGGCTGTGAGGTACATAGTATCGTCGGATTCAGAAACCGCGACCTTGTCATCCTTGAGGATGAGTTCAAGGCTTACAGCGACCGCCTCGTAATGATGACAGACGACGGTAGCTACGGCGAAAAGGGACTTGTAACAAACGCACTCAAGGCTCTCATCGATTCAGGCGAGAAGTACGACAGAGTAATCACCATCGGTCCCCTTATCATGATGAAGTTCGTTTGCGGTGTGACACGTGAGTACGGTATACCCACCGTTGTCAGCATGAACCCCATTATGATCGACGGCACGGGTATGTGCGGCGGATGCAGACTTACCGTTGACGGTAAGGTAAAGTTCGCCTGCGTTGACGGTCCCGAGTTCGACGGCCACAAGGTAGACTTTGACGAAGCAATGAAGCGTTCCTCCATGTACCGTGATTTCGAAAGACACGCACACGAGGAAACTTGTAATCTTCTTAACAAGGAGGCAGAGTAATATGCCCAACATGAGACTTACCAAGAATGAAATGCCTTCTCAGGCACCTGACGTCAGAAACCGTAATTTCGACGAGGTCGCTCTCGGATATACCGAAGAGATGGCAATAGACGAGGCTAAGAGATGCCTTAACTGCAAGAACAAGCCTTGTATCGCAGGTTGTCCTGTAAAGATACATATTCCCGAGTTTATCGCAAAGACCGCAGAGGGTGATTTTGAAGGTGCTTACCAGATCATCGCAAAGTCCAGCTCACTCCCCGCAGTTTGCGGAAGAGTATGCCCTCAGGAGTCTCAGTGCGAGAGCAAGTGTATCCGCGGCGTAAAGGGTGAACCCGTTGCTATCGGTAGACTTGAAAGATTCGTTGCAGACTACCACAATAAGAACGCCACAGAGGCTCCCATTCGTCCCGTATCAAACGGTCATAAGGTGGCTGTTGCAGGTTCAGGTCCCGCAGGTCTTACTTGTGCGGGTGACCTTGCAAAGCAGGGCTACGACGTAACCGTTTTCGAGGCACTCCACACACCCGGAGGAGTTCTCGTGTACGGTATTCCCGAATTCAGACTCCCCAAGTCTATCGTTGCCAAGGAGATAGATACACTCAAGGCTCTCGGTGTTACCTTTGAAACAAATACAGTTATCGGTAAGTCCGTTTCTATTGACGAGCTTATCGAGGACGGCTTTGAGGCTGTGTTTATCGGTACCGGTGCAGGTCTCCCCAGATTCATGGGTATCCCCGGTGAGAACTACAACGGAGTTTATTCAGCAAATGAATTCCTCACTCGTATCAATCTTATGAAGGCATACAGAGAGGGAAGTGACACTCCCGTAATGAAGGCTAACCGTGTAGCAGTTGTCGGTGGCGGTAACGTTGCTATGGACGCCGCAAGATGTGCTAAGCGCCTCGGAGCTGAGGAAGTATACATAGTATACCGCCGCAGCGAGGAAGAGCTTCCTGCGCGTGCAGAAGAGGTCGAGCACGCTAAGGAGGAGGGCATCATCTTCAAGCTTCTTACAAACCCCACCGAGATCATCGGCAACGAGAACAACTTCGTTTCCGGTATGAAGTGTGTAGAGATGGAGCTTGGCGAGCCCGACGCATCAGGCAGACGCCGTCCTATCGTAAAGGAAAACTCCGAGCACACCATCGACGTAGACGCTGTTATCATGTCTATCGGTACGTCTCCCAATCCCCTTATCAAGGACACCACAGAGGGACTTGATACGGAGCGTTGGGGCGGTATCAAGACCGACGAGCACGGACTTACGTCCCGTATTGCAGTATACGCAGGCGGGGACGCTGTAACAGGCGCCGCAACCGTTATCCTCGCAATGGGCGCAGGTAAAACTGCTGCTGAAGCGATCAACGAGTACATCATGAATAGGTAATAACAAAGACGCGTTAGGTTAATTCCGAACGCGTCTTTTTGGACTTTGTAAATAAAACATTCCTTGTATTTGTACTTGATGCACAAATACAAAAAAATAATTTGCAAGTTTATTGACAACTAAGACGATATATGATAGAATTAAATTGTAAATAGACTATGTAAAGAGAAATGATACCGATGGCTTGCATTCGGTTTTCAGTCGTACACGTACGACTATAAGCTCCGTACGTTCTTCTACATAGATATGCGAAAACTGATATTTG
>JAFSGU010000012.1 GCA_017440665.1 Clostridia bacterium | reverse complement strand
TTTAAACTGTTAGTAAAAGGGGATGCGCGGCGTGCGCGCCGCTTTTGGGACGAATAGGGGGATTTCGCCCTCTGCGGAGGGCGATTTAAGGCGCTGCCTTAAAAAACCGCGACCTTTCGAGAAAGGTCGATCAAAGCTTTTCGTCATTATGACAGTGACCATTACTTTGTCAGCAAACTGAGACGTTCTCGAAAGAGAGCGTCTTTTTTGATATATGGGTTGCACGGAGCTCCATGAATTGACGCACCTTACGTTTACGCTGTATCTGTTCAGACAGCCTTCTCTCACTCTTATATATCCCACACCTTGACTTATCCTTTTATTTACTGTATAATAGACTTAACAAATATAACGCACGAAAGGATGTTTATTTTGAAACTGAAAAAGATCTTATCATCCGTCCTTGCGGGTGCGATGCTGGTGGGTTCAATGGTTTTCACTCTCCCAGCGTCCTCTGCAGACACACCTCACCCCTTTGGTGACGTGAAGGACGGAGCATACTACGCGGACGCTGTCAGCTACGTTTATAAAAACGGTCTTATGAACGGTACCACCGCCACAACCTTTGCGCCGTCCACCGCTATGTCCCGCGCTATGTTCACCACCGTACTGGGACGTATGTGCGGTATCAGCGACGACGCGGCGTCTACGGACAGCTTCACCGACACCGACAAGAATACCTGGTACTCCCCCTTCGTAGGCTGGGCAAACGACGCGGGCATCATGCAGGGGTATGGCGGAAAATTCAGACCGAACGATCCCATCACCCGTCAGGAGGCGGCGGTATGTGTTTCCCGACTTATTACATACCTTGATACCATGCTGGATTACACCAACGTGTCCCCCGATGCTTACCGTGACGCGTCTTCAATCGCGCAGGAATGGGCAATAGAGCACGTTGATCTGCTCAGCCGTTACGGCATCATTCAGGGTGACCAGAACGGAAACTTCAATCCCACGGGTACTCTCGACAGAGCACAGGGTGCTACCATTCTCATGAGGCTCCATGCAAAGTATCTGGACGCCACCGAGACCGCGCAGGTGCTTACCGTATGGGATTTCTTCAATTCCCCCGAGATGCTTCTCACCAATATGCTCTCCGAAAAGGACACGTCCGCTTCCCTTCCTGCGGTAAAGCTCACTCCCTGTGAAAGCGACAGCGCGCCATGGTTCTTCGGCGTTAACGTGAACTACACAGACGTGCCCGCCGGCGGTATGGAATACGTGAAGCTTGCTTACAAGAGCGCGGATGCTGTGGAAAAGCCCGTGCTTAAGGTGACCTCCCCCATTTACAGCGCGGAGCTTACCCCCGTAGCAACAACTGCAGAGGGTGAATACACCACCGTAATCTTCGAGACGGGTGATGCTATGCGCCGTATCAGAAATGACATCTTCACCGAGCATGAGGAATATTTCGACACCGTAGACAGATACTCCTTTGAGGTTGACTTCCCCACATATAATTCCCGTTACCTCAGAGCAGAGCTTTATCCCTTCGGCGACAAGGCGGACGCTTCTGCAACGCTTCTGTACACAGGATTCTTCTCAAAGCTTGACGACGCTGTGGCATATACCGCCGAAAGTGAGGCTGACGTATACAAAAACGGCGTTGACGTTTACGAAAAGCCCGATTTCAGAGAGGCTACCGACAAGGTGGTTGACGACTACTACGCCGATATGAACGAGCGCATCGACAAGATCGTAAACTCACCTAACACATACACTCCCGCGGATATCGAGGGTACCTGCTACTACATCTCTTCCATCAACGGCAAGAAGGGCAACGACGGACTTTCTCCCGAGACTCCCATGGCATCTCCCCGTGAGCTTTTCCGTGCATATGCCCCCGGCTTTGCCGCATCCATTCTCAAACCCGGAGACGCAGTATTCTTCGAGCGCGGCAGCGTGTTCCACAAGGATTTCGAAGCAAACAATGCAGGTGACTCTGCTCTCCATACTGTAGCGGGAGTCATTTATACCGCATACGGTGAGGGTCCCAAGCCCATCTTCACAGGATGCCTTGACTTCAACGGAAGCATGGACTGGGTGGAAACGGGATACAAAAACGTATGGAAGCTGAAGGAGCCTTTGAAGCTCAGAAACAACGATAACCCCGGTTACCGTGCTGACGTAGGCAATATTATCTTTACCGACAAGGACGGCAAGACGGGATGGGGCGTCATGGTATACGCAAACGGCCCCGAAAACTCCTTCGGTGCGGGCGTTATGTCCAAGGATAACGCGATGGTTTCAAACGGATACGAGGTTTACGATTCAGCGGTACGCGAGCTGAAGGATCCCTCCTGTCTTATGAACAACCTTGAGTTCTTCCACGACTGGGCAAGCAACACTCTGTACCTCTACTACGACGGCGGAAACCCGGGCAAGGCGTTTGAAAAGATCATCGTTTCCACAAGAGGTAATATTGCAGGTGCACCGTCACAGGGTATCCTTGACAACCTTGCGTTTATGTATACGGGTAGCCACGGTATCGGCGTAAGTTCAGACCGCGCTGTCATCCAGAACTGTACTCTTGAGTGGATCGGCGGCTCACATCAGGGCGGAGACTCTCCCACAAGATTCGGCAACGGTATTGAGGTCTACGGCTCGTCCGAGGGATATACCATCAAGAATTGCTACGTAAATCAGGTATATGACGGCGGAATCAGCACACAGATCGCAACAAGTGACAATACCCTTGCCATCCAGAACAATCTTGAGTTCTCAGGCAACGTTATCACAAATACCAACTCCCACATCGAGATCTGGAACTACGGTGTAGGAAGCGTGCTTGCGAATGTCCGTCTTACGGATAACTTCCTTGCCATCGGCGGATACCACTTCGGTCATCAGCGTCCCAACAAGGGCGGAAGTCTTCTCTATCTCGGACGCTTCCCGGGACAGTTCTACGAGAATTCCGTAGTTGAAAACAACGTTTTCATGTTCGCACACGCCATCATCTGCGGACGTCCCCTTCTGGCACGCGGCGAGTCCAACGGATCTGTCATGAGAAACAACGTGTATATAAACAGCACAAAAACACGTCTCGGTGAGCTTCAGGGCGATTGGCACAACGACAACATCGGATATGATGCCGTTCAGTCAGCCCAGATGTACACACGCGAAAACATTGAAGCAATGGTCGCAGAGGGAATCGACGAGGGATCCGTATTCTACATGACGGACGATTATTTCGATCCCCGCGAGGCTGACGGTCTCTTCTACAACCGTACGGGATTCAGAGACTGAATTCAAATTACAAATTTTCGGTTTTGATCTAAAATAAAGCAAAGACAGGCTTTGCCACAGGGCAGAGTCTGTCTTTGTTTTGTTTATGGGAAGTACGGAACGGATGAAAACGGTGACGGTAAACCGAAGGGTTTCATCAATATCGTTTCGCCCGCGATCGCGAAACAGGTCATGACATACACACAGGAAAAGGGGACTCGAAATAGTCCCCTTTCCCTGTCATTCAAAAAAACCAAACAATCTATTTACAGACGCTCTGCGGTCCAAATAATAAAATACCAATCAATACAGAGCGGAGCTGACGTGTGAAATTAATCCTCGG
The DNA here is from genome assembly GCA_017440665.1 of Clostridia bacterium. Lineage (GTDB taxonomy): Bacteria > Bacillota > Clostridia > Oscillospirales > CAG-272 > RUG11130. The sequence goes on along the minus strand of JAFSGU010000012.1, from coordinate 27,877 downwards.
GAGTGATGACTCCGTAGGTGTTGCCGTGTCTCTTGTAGACAACGCTCATCTTTGAGTTGTCCGCATCCAGATACATATAGAAGCTGTGTCCGATCAGATTCATCTGAAGTATAGCCTCTTCAAGTGACATGGGACGTACGGGGAAGGTTTTTCTGCGGATGTCGAAGAGAACCTCTTCGTCCACGTTATCGTCCTCAAGGGCGGGTGCGGGAACTGCGATATCTGATTTCATGCGCTTTTCAAGACGGGTCTTGTTCTTTCTGATCTGACGCTCGATGGAGCTGAGGCATCCGTCAAGTGCTGTCTGGAAGGTGTCCGACGCCTTCTCTGCGCGGAAGATGGTCTTTCCAACGTTAATGGTGATCTCGATTATCTTATCATCCCTTTCGGTACGGCAGGTAACTGCCGCATCGGCACCGCCGGGGAAGAATCTATCAAATTTTGCAAGCTTCTTTTCGATCAGATCGCGAAGATCCTGTCTGACTGTTAAGTGACGTCCGTTAATGGAAATGTTCATAATGTGCCCTTGCCTTTCTTATGGATTTTGGGAGCTGTTCTCCTTTACGGCGGAAAACAAAACAAGGCTCGGTCATACGTGCATTACGTGTTGACTCAAGCCTCGCCTCCTTCAGTTTGTGCCGGATTTGACTTTATCTCCTCCGTATCTTTATTATAGCACAGAACTTTCGGTTTGTACAGATGTTTTGTGAAATTTGTTTAAAAAGTTTCACTTATTTTATTCTTTTTATGCACGACAACCAATACGCCTTACTTATCCTTGTTTTTTTCAGCCTCGATAGCCTCGTACATTTTGCGTGTCTTGTTACGCTTTATGATGATGGGGAGAACGAGCGCCGCCGCTACAAGCACTACTGCACCGCCGAGGAGCAGGTAGTCAACGGTTATGGGAGTGCCCTCTCCGAAGATGATGCTGTCGCGCACGCCCTTGGAGGTGGCAGTTGACGTAAAGTAACTTTCGCCCTCATAGCTGTCCGTCTTCTCAAGGGAGTCTGCGTTGTTTCCCGCGAGCATCTTAACGTACTCGGTGGTGAAAAGATTATCGCTGACAAGCGCCGCGCCGTCCTTTGCAAAAGCCTCAACGTCCGCACAGCTTATCTTGAGAAGATGGGTGGCATGGATCGCGCCGTCGGCATAAACGCTGCCGCCGACTGCGGAGAAGGTCCTGCAGTTTATCCCGCCTACTGCTTCAAGCTTGCCGCCTGTCACAGTAAATTCGGCATTTTCCGAAAGTACAGCCTGAGCGCCGCCCTTGATCTTCAGCGTGCCTTCCGAAATGCGTACTCTGTGCTTGGGGTTATTGCTGTAGGAATAAAGACCCGTACCCTCCGACTCAAGTATAAGAGTACCGCTGCCGATGAAATTGATACTGCCCGTACTGCTGAGAGCATACTTCTCCGCTTTGATGCGGCTCGTTCCCACGAGCTTTACCGTGGCGTTGTCGGGAAGCTTAAGACCGAAGTCCTCGGACGTGGCAAGAGAAAAACCGTCGAGAGTGAGGACCTTTTCGCGGTTATCCCAGAAGTACCCCTCACCGCGCATGTGCTGTTTTGCATTAGCTAAGTTGACAGTACCCGTGTGCTCTGCGTGACAGAAGACCGACATGGGAAGCGCTATTAAAATCGCGCACATCACGTATGCCAGCACGCGGCAAAATCTATTGGAAAAATATCTGTTCATAGGAATCATCCTTTCGTTTTTTCATTTGTGTCCCTTTTGCGGAGCGCCATCTTCTCGTCTGCCAGCGATCTCAGCGCCACAGGAAAGCAGAATACAGCCGCCTCGCAAATGCCGAGGGCGATAATATACCCGTGTACGGGGAAAAGACTGTCTGCGCTGAGGTAAGCGAAGAACACAGCGAGAGCGATGAGCACCGCCATGCTGACGGGCGCGTATATCCCCGACAAAATGCCGGCAAAGCCTTTCTTTCGTTGTCCGCCAAGCACGTCAACGGTAAGCGTCAGAAGCTGAAGCGCCATCAGCAGAGCCGCAAGCCCGAGAGAAAGGCGGAGAAACAAAGTAAAGTTCTCCTTTGCCATGGGCACTTCCCCCGACGAGGTGATATATTCCTTCACACGGCAGGCAAACAGCCTGTCCGTTATGACGATACCCACCGCACCCAGTGCCGCCGTCGCGCAGGATATTGCGCGGAATAATTTTGACGTCTTCATTTTATCAGCGAATCCTCAAGGCTTCTCTTCGGGACGAAATGCAGTCCTGCGTCGTCGCGGAAGTATTTTGTACTGCCGTCCGCACCCACGGAGCAAACGATGGGGCTTTCCTTAGGCGTACCGATAGCAAGAACCAGCACGGGAGTCAGGTTTTCGGGAATGTGGAGAAGCTCGGATGTCGCCTTTTTATCAAAGGAGCCGATCATACAGCATCCGTAGCCCTTTTCCCTTGCCGCAAGGTTGACAGTCTGTGCGACGATGCCTACGTCCATTGCGGAGTAGTCCGTCATGGGAGCCACGTCTGTGTCGTGGCAGATGATTATGTAATCTGTGGGCTCGTCCCCCTCGGGAGGGATCCGTCTGTCCTTGATATACCCCGCCCAACGGGTAAGGGGGAACATGGCGTCCACTTCGCCTTTTTCATAGCAAAGTCTGTACTTTAAGGGAAGAAGGTTTGCCGCTGACGGACAAAGTCTTGCGCAGTCTGCGAAATGCTTCAGCATCTCTTCACCTGCGGGACGGCTCCCGTCAAAGGCACGGATGCTTCTCGCGTTATAGGTAAGCTCTTTTACGTCTGTATAAAGCATGTTTTTCTCCTTATGCACGTTATGCACGGCGTGCCGCATATGCCGAAACAATGCCCATTACGATACCCACGCAGGCGTCCATGCCCTCTGCGGTGATGTGCTCGTAGGGTCCGTGGAATGCGTATCCGCCTGTACCCAGGTTAGGACAGGGGATTCCCATAAAGCTGATGCGTGCGCCGTCGGTGCCGCCTCTTACGGGATTGGAAATGGGTGTAAGTCCGAGGGAAGCTATAACCTCACGGGCGATCTCCACGGTGTGGGGATACTGCTCGATTATCTCCTTCATGTTGCGATACTGCTCACGAAGTGTCAGCTTCACGTTACCCTCTCCGTACTTCTCGCACATCAGCTTTTCGATGTGGCGGAGAGTTGCAAGGCGGGCGCGCATCATGTCAGTGTCATGGTCGCGGATGATAAAGGAAAGACTTGCCTTTTCTGCGCATCCCTCAACGTCTGTCAGATGATAGAAGCCTTCGTGTCCCTCGGTATGTGCGGGGGTGTCACCTGCGGGAAGCATTGACACGATCTCGTGTGCCACAAGAGCGGCGTTGATCATCTTGTTTTTTGCGTCTCCCGGATGGATATTTCTGCCGATTATCTCAAACTTCGCGCCGTATGCGTTGAAGTTCTCAAATTCGATCTCTCCCTCTGCAGAGCCGTCAACGGTGTAGGCGGATGCAGTACCGAATGCCTCTACGTTGAAGTGGTCAGCGCCCTCGCCGATCTCCTCGTCGGGAGTGAAGCAGAAGGCGAGAGGTCCGTGGGGAACGTCGCCCTTGATGATGAGCTCAATTGCGGTCATGATCTCAGCGATACCTGCCTTGTCGTCAGCGCCGAGAAGGGTGGTGCCGTCGGTGGTGATAAGGGTGCGTCCCGCAAGGGCGGGAAGGTGCTCGAACTCAGCGGGGTCAAGCACTCTGCCGGAGTCGCCAAGCTTTACCGTGCCTCCGTCGTAGTTTTCGATGATCTGAACTTTTACGTCCTTGCCCGAAAAATCGGGAGAGGTGTCCATATGAGCGATAAAGCCAACGGATGCCGCATCCTCATATCCCTCTGTTGCGGGAAGGTGACACATAACGTATGCGTTTTCGTCTACGTGTGCGTTTTCCACACCAAGGTCGATAAGCTCGCGGCAAAGGGCGTCTGCAAGCACCCGCTGTCCCTCGGTGGAGGGAGTCGTGCCCGACACATCGGAGCTTTCTGTGTCAAACTTGATATAGTTTAAAAATCTGTCAATTGCTCTCATTATAATCTCCCAAAGTATTATTTTCCGTATAATACAAGGGTACTTGAAGCGTTCCCCTGCTTAAATACAAATTTGTTTTCACCCTGCTTGAGAGTCACGTCAAGAGTAAAGCTGCCGTCCTTTTTGCGGTTTACGGTGGCTCCGTTGCAGTAAAGTGTCTCTGCGGGGTCGGATATTCCCGTAAGGGTAAGCTCTCCCGCGGCGCACTCCTGACCGTAATAATGTGAAGTCACGCTTGCGGGCGCGCCCGACGGTGACGGGTCACAGTAGATTATCTCATCTGCGTAAGCCTCGGTCAGCTCATCCGTGATGCCGAAATCGTTGCCCTTCAGCTCATCGTAGCCGTAGAACATGCTTCCTCTGTAGGAAAGCGCCTCTCTCGCGTATTCGATCTGGGACTTCATCTCCCCTGCGGGGTCAGCCCAGTCACCCTCCTCGTAGCGGTATGCGCCGTGAGACACCCAAAGCTTAACGCCCGTGCCGTCAAGCTTGGCATTCCACCAGTCGGTAAGATGACCGAAGGGGGTGCCCGTGGTGTCAAATGTCCAATATATCTGAGGTGATATGTAGTCTACGTAGCCGCCGTTTACCCATGCGAGGGTGTCGCAGTAAAGGCTCGTATAGGTCTCAAAGCCCCACGTGTCGGAGCCGCCGTTCACACCGTTATTGTTCTGCCACACGCCTCCGGGGGACACGCCGAAGAGACAGTCTGCGTAGGCTTCCTTTACTGTGTCGTAGCACAGCTTTATAAGGCGGTTTATGCTGTCGCGGCGGAAATCCTCTACGGTGTCGTAGGCGGAGCCGTATTTTTCAAAGGTCACGGCGTCGTCGAACTTGTCGCCCGTTGTTGTGGGATAGGGATAGAAATAGTCGTCAAAGACGATGCCGTCCACGTTGTAGTTTTCAACTATCTCACGCACTCCGTCAGCCACGAGTTGTCTGACATCGGGGATACCCGCGTTGAAATACAGCTTGCCGTCGGCGTATTTCACCGTCCATTCGGGGTGAAGCACGGCGGGGCTGTCCGCAGGGAGCTCATCCTCTGAGTCGGCTGAGACCGTGATGCGGAGGGGATTTATCCACGCATGAAGAAATATGTTATTGCGGTGAGCCGCGGTGACGAAATATTCAAGCGGGTCGAACTGCATCTTTCCCGTGGTGGAAAGAACCTTTGAAACGGGGAAAATGTCGCTTTTATAAAGTGCGTCGCAGGAGGGGCGCACCTGGAAGAACACGGTGTTCAGCCCCGCTTTTTTGCAGGTGTCTATGATACCGTCGATCTCGCTCTTAAGCTGTTCGGCGGGAAGGTCGTAGAAGGAGGGATAGTCGATGTTGAAAACGGTGGCTATCCACACGCCGCGCACCTCTGAGTCGGGGTTGATGATGGCGGTCCCCTGCTTCAGCTGAGCGTCCGGGGACAGGCGGGGCATCGCCATGCCAGTCGAGTTATTTTCACATGAGGCAAGACTCGCGCAAAGGATAAGGATGAGGAATATAAGCAATAGTTTTTTCATGTTGATCTCCGTTGAAAGTATACCTTATATATTGTAGCACAAAGATGTTTTCGGGTCAAGTATGTTTGCGTAGGTAAGCAAAAAAGCTATGAAAGTAATCTTGACTAAACCAAATATATTAACATAAGAAGTAACTCAATGAAATTATTAATAAAACTAAAAGATAAACTATTGACTTTAAACTTATTTTGGTGTATAATATATATGACAACGATTGTTTTAGACGTAACCTGTGCATTGCGCCCAAATTCATGAGTTGTCAACAAAATATAATATTTTAGGAGGTAGTTTCTATGTTACGCAAAATCACAAAAAAGATTCTTTCTTTGGTTATGGTCGTTTTGATGTTTTACAGCCTTTCTTCAGTTCAAATCTTCGCGTATACGCTGACTGATGTTGCACTTGGACGTCAAGTATTACTTGATTCCGGATGGTCCCCCGAAGAAATAGATGATCTTCTGACAGATGAAGTAATTGCCAAATACGCAAGCGCTACCTCTGTCGGATACGAGAAAAAATTCTATAGAGTCGAAGAGAACGGAGCAGTTGAAATTACCGAAGAAGAATGTGATGAAGAAATTGATAATATTGCTCATCAGATCTTCGATGAAGTTGAAATGATTGCCAATGGTTCTGTTGCAGCACCTTGCTTGGCACCCGGTACTGACACGAAAGATGAAGAAATTACAGAAGATGGATATTTCACATCATACGTAAGAGTGTATGCCTATGGCGGCGGCGATTTCATTCTTCAAGCTCGTTTCGAATGGTTAATTACACCTTCAAACAGAAAATTGGACGTGTTTGCTTTAAGAAATAGTATTTCTCTGCTTCCAGGCGACCGAGATGATATCTATTATGTATACAAAGCAGATGTAACCAATTACTTACCTTCGTCTCAGTATACGGCTACAATCGAAAATCCGGATAGTATGTTCACAGACGATAACGGAGTAGTTATTACACAAGATTTAATTGACGACTCTGTTTTGTCGACTGCCACCAATCATAGGGGTTACGTTGAATATCCTGCTTCAATAGCTAATTCCAACGCATTGAGAGCAGCCGCATATTCTTACTATTACCATCAGGAAACAACCTTTGAGGTAACACCATCTATATCTTTCGATGGTCCGTCTGTTACTGTAACTCCAACAACTAAATTTAAGTTTATGGAGCCTAATACATACGTTCAATTTGAAGTGTAACAAATTCTTGATATCGTATTAGGAGGATTAATATGAAGAAGGCGAATAAGTTTAACATTATCTGTTTGACCATCGCGGTCGTATTGCTGATCGTAAACGTTATTCTTGCTTGTAATCTTTGGCTTAAAGATACACCCTCCGCAGTAACAAACGAAGCAGCCGACGAAGTAATAAACAAAAATGCTCACGATGTATTCACCATTTCTTTCAGTAATTTCTGCGCAGGATTATGGGAAGAAAAAAGTGACTTCGACGTGCAAAAGCAGCAGCTTCAGTTGTCCATGTGCTTTACCGCAAAAAATGCTTCGGAATTTGCTTCAGACAATGACGTGTCCGATCTCCTTTTAAGTCTACAAAACATTGCCTTGGAGGGTAACCTGAAGGATATCATCGACACGGAAACCATTGATGATATCAACCATCTGAGCACATTATTTTCAAGCGCAGAACGGCTCGAGGAAGATAAAGATCTCCTTGACAGCATCAACAAAAGACTTGACGAGATCTTAGAAGAAATCAAATAACAGAACATAACCGATGCGCGGACCATTCTCCGCGCATCTTTTTTTATCCAAGAGAGTACGATTTTCCCGAACGATACGCGCAAATCATCACCTCGTTCAATAACTGTACGCATTGTAACATAAAGATGTTTTCGGGTCAAGTGTCCGATTGTGAATTTCATATAAACGATGGGAGGGATTTGAATATGAAGCTTCCCCGCCGGGGAAGCCTCCTGCTATCCCCACGGCTGTGCCCACTCCTGCGAAAGAGATTCTTCGCCAGCCGACACGTAGGCGCTCAGAATGACACATTGGGGCGCGGCGTACTACGGGGTGTCAACCTGATGCGTCACGAACGTGACACCGAAGGATCCCATACAGATGAATGATGCGACCACTCGACCCACGGCGGGAGATCCCCCCCGCCCTACGGTGCCCCCCGACATCTCTACTGTAAAATATTTTCACATCCCTCGTTTTTAATAAATCCGATTTGCAGAGCAAATCTACCGAAATTATGCATTACGCACTTCGCCGCGCGGCTACCGACGCACGTCCGCGCACCAATATAATGGGGCTGTCAACGCAGGCGAATTATATCATATCGCGCATACGATATATCATTTTTTCTCCGTCTCCGCCGTTTCCTTCACCACGTACAGCGTTATGGGAGCGGCTATCATCCCCCACAGTCCGAAAAACCTGAACCCAAGATAGGCAGATGCCAAAGTAAGCAGCGGATGTATCCCTATCTGACGCCCTACCACCTTCGGCTCCGTAAATTGTCTTACGGCGTACATGGTGCCGAACAGCAGAAGCATCCCCACAGCACGCACCGTCTCCCCTTTTATAAACAGCCACACCGCCCACGGGACGAGCACCGCGCCCACTCCGAAAACGGGAAGCAGGTCGATAAGTGCCACCAGAGCCGCCGTAAAAAACGGGTACGCCACGCGCAGAAGCACAAATCCGAGCAAAAGCTCACCGAAGGTAAGAAGAAGCAGTATAAGATACGCTTTAACGTATCCGCCTACCGCCCCCGTGGCGGTGCGGTATATGCGGGAGAGCTTTTCACACACAGGGGATGGCAAAAGCCCTTTCAGGTCATTTGCAAATCCATCCGCATCCACCGTAAGATAAAAAAGCGCCACCACCGCCACCACCGCCGCAAATACCGTCCCCGGCAGTTCCGCAAAAAATGACGCGCCGAAGTCCGCCGCCTGCAGGCTCAGCTTTTCCGCAGTCCACTTTATTCCCGACGTGATAAAGCCGTATATCCTGTCGTAGGTCTCGGGGTCTGTCCTAATGTGTGACAAAAAGGGGATCCTGTCGGGAAGGGTGCGGTATATGTCAAGCATCCGCTTTATCACGTTGTCCTCTCCTTCAAGGTCAGCCACCGTGCTTTTTATAAGCGCACCCAGCTCACGGATAAGCTTCCCACCCGCAAGTGTCCCCGCGTAGGCAAGGAGAAACACCGCAAGCAACAGCACCACCACTCCGCACACCTTAGAGGGCATACGGCTTTTTCGGCTGATATATTTCGCCGCAGGGCGAATGAGCCTTGAGGCGAGAGCCGCCGCGATAAGCGGTAAGATAGACGACAGTATATATTTAAAAAACACGTACGTGAGCGCAAACAGCAATGATGTAAGCAGGGCGTAACGGATCAGATCGGTGATACGTTTTTCGCTCAAAACGGTCTCCTCCTTGTGAATTATTCGCTAATTAATATTATGTTACGGGGAGTGAGGTTATAATCATCTTTCATCATTCTTTGCCAAGCCTCCGCGGCGGCTGAAAAACAGGAAAAAACACAGCTTTTTCATCTAAAATCCCGCTAAAATCTTGACGGAAAGCCATATCTGTGGTATCATTATATAGTGGTAATATATAGTTACTGCTTATAAAACAGCATACACACGGAGGTGCCCTTAATGCGTATATCAACTCTTCAGGAATATTGGCAGAAGCTTGCAGAGGATCACGTGCCCGAGCTTTCCTTTAAGTCCGCGGGACTTGATTTTTCCGAATGGCACGAAAAGGCGCTGACAAAGCTGACCGAGCTTCTGGGTATTCTCCCCGAAAAGGTGCCGCTTGAGCCCGAAGTGCTCTACTCTGTAGATCAGGGCGACTACATAAGACGCAAGGTCATCCTGCAGGCGGACAAGTACATGTCACTCCCTGCGGTAGTCCTCATCCCCAAAAGCGCGGCAAAGGACAGAAGCACTCCCGCTATCCTTTGCTCACACGGACACGGTCCCTTCGGTAAGGATTCCGTCACAGGTATGACGGGTACCCCCGAGCGTGCGGCTGACGTGGCGAGCGCAAACTACAACTTCGCAGAGCAGATGGCGCGTGAAGGATTTATCACTATCTCCCCCGACCTTCGCGGATTCGGCGAGAGACGGGACAAATACGACCCCATCGATATTCCTCGCGACCCCTGTAACCTTAATTACGTTAAGGGCTCCATCTTCGGTATATATCCTCTCGCGCTGAACATCTTCGATTTTTCCCGTTGCATCGACTATCTGGAAACTATGGAAGAGGTGGCCCCCGACCGCATCGGTATGATGGGTATGTCTCAGGGCGGTACCATGACCACATTTACCACAGCTCTTGAGCCTCGCATCAAGGCGTGCGACATCATCAGCTACGTGAATCCCTTCGACGCATTCGGTCTGCGCGACGGTAACTTCTGCGGCTCTCAGGTTCTGCCGAACCTCTACCGCTACATGGACACGTTCGACGTTGCGGGACTTATCGCTCCCCGTCCCTGCCTTATGGAAATGGGCATCTACGACGCGTGCTTCCCCTTTGAGGATCTGTGGCGCGGATACGAGGAAACAAAGAAGATATTTGAGGCGGCAGGTGCTGCTGATAAACTCTTCACCGACATCCATCCCCACGGTCACGCATATTCGGGCGTATGTGCTCCCGAATTCTTTAAAAACAATCTGTAAGCAATTAAATTCACATAAATCATTCTGAAAGGAAAATTTACCATGAAAATCGTAGTAAGCAAAGACGCTAAGGCTCTCGGCTGCAATGCGGCTGATTACATCGCAGGTCTCATCAACGAGGCTATCGCAAAGAAGGGTGAGGCTCGTATCATCCTTTCCACAGGAGCTTCTCAGCTCACAACAATCGAGCCCCTTATCGAGAGAGACATCGACTGGTCCAAGGTAACAATGTTCCACCTCGACGAGTACGTTGACCTCCCCGAGACACATATCGCAAGCTTCCGTAAGTACCTTAAGGAGAGATTCATCCAGAAGATCAACCTTAAGGCTGCTCACCTCGTAGACGGCACACCCGAGGGCATCGCCGCTCTCACCGCTGAGCTCAGACAAGCTCCCATCGACGTTGGTCTCATCGGTATCGGTGAGAACGCTCACATCGCGTTCAACGACCCGCCGGCAGATTTCGACACAAAGGAAGCATACATCGTTGTAAACCTCAACGACACCTGCAAGATGCAGCAGGTAGGCGAGGGCTGGTTCGCTACTATCGACGACGTTCCGAAGCAGGCTGTTTCCATGACAGTTCACCAGATCCTTCAGTGCGAGCAGATCGTTTCCTGCGTTCCTTACGCTGTAAAGGCTAACGCTGTAAGAGATACTCTCGAGAACGACAAGACAAACCTCATCCCCGCTACCATCATGAAGGGTCACCCCAACTTCGCACTCTTCGTTGACGAGGACAGCTTCTCTAAGGTTGACGAGTCTAAGATCCGTCCTGCTGAGGGCGTAGCTTACACCGTTGAGCGTGCATAACAGATAATTTTCACGCGGCATCCTCGCTTCGGGGAATGCCGCGTGTATTAGAATATCCACCTTTTTGAAAGGATCTTTCATTTATGACTAATATTAAAGATACCGTTTGCAAACCCTCCCGTCCCGTGAAGGTGCTTCAGTTCGGTGAGGGTAACTTCCTTCGCGCCTTCGTTGACTACATGATCGACGTTGCAAACGAAAAGACAGACTACAACGGAAGCGTTGTCCTCGTTCAGCCTATCAACGCGCCTCTCATGAAGTTCTTCGGTGAGCAGGACAGCGTATACAGCGTAGTGCTTCGCGGCAAGGAAAACGGAGTTACCGTCGACGACGTGAGAGTAGTTACGTCCGTGGACAGCGTTATCTCCGCCTATGCTGACTTCAACAAGTTCATGAGCTACGCTGAATGCGAGACTCTCGAGGCTATCGTTTCCAACACCACCGAGGCAGGTATCGTCTTCGACGACGGTGACTCCTTCGACGCTGAGCCACCCGTGTCCTACCCCGGCAAGCTTACAAAATTCCTTTACGCAAGATACCGCCACTTTGCAGGCGACGCGTCCCGCGGTCTCGTTATCTACCCCGTTGAGCTTATCGAGAACAACGGACGTAAGCTTCTTGAGTGCGTTAACTCCCTCATCGACCTTTGGGGTCTCGGTGAAGAGTTCAAGGCGTGGGTAAACGGAGCGTGTATGTTCTGCTCCACCCTTGTTGACCGCATCGTTACCGGTTACCCCAAGAAGCCCGGAGAGGCTGATGCTATCTGCGAGAAGCTGGGCTATAAGGACAACCTTATCGACATCTGTGAGCCCTTCGGTCTTTGGGTCATCGAAGCTTCTGACACCGAAAGAGCAAGACGCACACTTCCCCTTGACGCGGCAGGACTTCCCGTTATCTTCACAGACGATCAGCGTCCCTACAGAGAAAGAAAGGTACGCATCCTCAACGGTGCGCACACCTCCTTCGTTCCTGCGGCGTTCCTTGCAGGCGAGAGCATCGTCCGCGACTGTATGGCACATGACGTGATCCGTCCCTTCATCGACCGCTGTATCTATGTCGAGATCATGCCTACGCTCACTCTCCCTGCAGATGAAGTAAAGGCTTTTGCCGATTCCGTATGCGAGAGATTTGAGAATCCCTTTATCGACCACGAGCTCATTTCCATCTGTCTTAATTCCGTTTCCAAGTGGAAGGCGCGCGTTTTGAAGAGCCTTCTTGAAAGCGCAGAGGCAAACGGACGTCTCCCCGAGTGTCTCACCATGTCATTCGCTTCCCTCTGCGCGTTCTACGCGTCGGGCGAGATGAAGGATGGCGCATTCGTTGGCAAGCGTACTGTTGACGGTGCAGAGGTGGAATACACTATCTCCGACGATGCGGCTGTAATCGAGTTCTTCGCGGAAAACGGAAAGTGCGACGACGTGATCGTACGCTTTGCGGCAAACGAGGCGTTCTGGGGCATGGACCTTAACACTGTAGAAGGCTTCACCGAAAAGTCAAAGGCATATTATAACATTATCAAGACCGACGGCGCAGCTGCAGCAATGAAGGCAGCTGTAGAGGCGTAAGGATAAGTGAAGAGCGTAGAGATAATAAGTTCGGTAAATTTTCACGAGACGCGAAAATTGAACTATTAATCTTACCGTATCATACGTGGCCTCAGACGGTTTATTGTGACTTAATTATGCGGGAGCACACAGTGCTCCCCTACGACAGTTGACATCAGGCATATTGTTCACGAATATTTTCGGACGACCGATGGTCGCCCCTACATCATTCATTATCCATTTTTACTTTCCATTTTCAATTTTCAATTTACTACGGAGTTTCATATGAAATTTGTAAAGATCACACCCGACGATAACGTGGGCGTAGCTCTCACAGAGCTGAAATGCGGCGAGGAGGCTCTCGGTGTTACTCTCATAGAGGACATTCCCGCAGGTCATAAGTTCGCCATCCGTCCAATCGCAGAGGGTGAAAACATCATTAAATATTCCGCTCCCATCGGACGTGCTACCGCTGACGTTGCCGTGGGCGCATGGGTGCACACACACAACGTAAAGACCAACCTTGACGGAATCTTGGAGTACACCTACAACCCCGTTGAGATCCCCGAAAAGGCAGGCAAAACTGTTACCTTCAAGGGCTTCAAGAGAAAGTGTGGCAAGGTAGGTATCCGCAACGAGATATGGGTCATCCCCACTGTCGGTTGCGTAAACTCCCCTGCCGAGGTCATGGTCAAGGAGGTGGAAGACAAGATCTGCGGAAGCGTTGACGGTGTTTACGCGCTGACTCATCCCTTCGGCTGTTCTCAGCTTGGCGGCGACCATCTTAACACACAGAAGGCTCTCGCAGGACTTGCTCATCACCCCAACGCAGGCGGTGTGCTTGTGCTTGGTCTCGGTTGCGAGAACAACAACCTTGACGAGTTTAAGAAGGTACTCGGTGAGGTCGATCCCGAGAGAGTTCGCTTCCTCAACTGCCAGGACGTTGAAGACGAGGTTGAAGAGGGCGTCAAGATCCTTTCCGAGCTTATCGACATTGCTTCTAAGGACGTTCGCGAGGACGTGCCCTCATCCGAGCTGATAATCGGTCTCAAGTGCGGCGGCTCCGACGGATTCTCGGGCATCACCGCCAACCCCACAGTCGGAGTATTCTCGGATATGCTTGTTTACGGCGGCGGCTCTGCGATCCTTACAGAGGTTCCCGAAATGTTCGGCGCAGAAACTCTCCTTATGGACCGCTGTGAAAACCGCGAGCTGTTTGACAAGACCGTAAGCCTTATCAACAACTTCAAGGAATACTTCATGCGCTATAATCAGACCGTATACGAGAACCCCTCCCCCGGAAACAAGAAGGGCGGTATCACCACTTTGGAGGACAAGTCTCTCGGATGCACACAGAAATGCGGTGCGGCGGCTGTCCGCGACGTTATCGGCTACGGTGACCCCGTCGTGACAAAGGGTCTTAACCTTCTCTCCGCTCCCGGAAACGACCTCGTTGCATCCACAGCTCTTGCTGTGTCAGGCGCACACGTGGTTCTCTTCACAACAGGACGCGGAACTCCCTTCGGCTGTCCCGTTCCTACCGTAAAGATCTCCTCCAACACTCCTCTCGCTGAGAAGAAGCACGCTTGGATCGACTTCAACGCAGGCGTTGTTTGCGAGACGGGCGACATCGAAGCGTGCGGCGCTGACCTGTTCGATTACGTGATAGCTCTTGCTTCAGGTGAGATCAAGACCAAGAACGAGCAGTTCGGCATGAAGGGTATTTCCATCTTCAAGGACGGCGTAACGCTGTAAGGTATTATGAGAACTCTTATTTATAACGTAAAATTAGTTGAGGCGGATGGCATCACCGAAAACGGTGCTATCCTCCTTCAGGACGGTAAGATCGAGTACGTCAGCCGTGACGGAGCTGTCATCTTACCCGCAGTTGACGAGTCCATCGACGGCGAGGGCAAATACCTTTCCGCAGGATTTATCGACATCCACGTACACGGCGGCGGCGGTCACGATTTCATGGACGCCACCGAGGAAGCCTTCGTCGGCGCAATGGCGGCTCACATGAAGCACGGCACAACGTCCATCGTCCCCACCACCCTTACCGCAGAGGACGAAGAGCTTCGCGAGGTTTTTGCCACGGCACGCCGTGTAAAGTCTTCTGCATCTGCCGAAAGTCTTCCCGAGCTTCTTGGTCTCCACCTTGAAGGTCCCTACGTTGAGCCTTCCATGGCAGGCGCTCAGGACCCCAAGTATATAAAAGTCCCGTCGGACGGTTCTTGGCGCGGTATCGTTGAGGCGGCGCAGGGAGATCTTCTCATCTGGACTGTCGCTCCCGAGCTTGACGGAGCTGACGAGCTTGCAGACGCACTTCGTGACAGCGGGATCATCTTCTCCGCAGGTCACAGCGCGGCAAAGTACGACGACGTGTGCCGTGCCATCGACGCAGGTTACACCATGGCTACACACCTGTACAGCAGTATGTCCACCATCATTCGCGAAAACGGATACCGCGTTCCCGGTCTTCTTGAGGCATCTCTCCTTCACGATGAGATCTGCCCCGAGGTAATTGCCGACGGACTCCACCTTCCCCCTTCCCTCCTTAAGCTTATCTACAAGACCAAGGGTAAGGACAGAATGGTCCTTGTCACCGACGCAATGCGCGGTGCGGGTATGCCCGACGGCGAGTATCTTTTAGGAAGTCTTTCAAAGGGTCAGAAGGTTTACGTATTTGACGGAATCGCACATATGCCCGACGGAATCTCATTCGCGGGAAGCGTTGCGACGGCTGACAGACTTGTACGAGTTATGACGCGTCAGGCGGGCGTTCCCCTTACCGACGCTGTTGCCATGCTTACTGTAAACCCTGCACGTGAGATCGGCGCCTCTGACCGCAAGGGTAAGCTCGAGGCAGGTTATGACGCTGATGTTGTGCTGTTCGACGATGACATCACGATAAGTGGCGTATGGTGCCGCGGCAAGCGCACTGTTTGAGTGCCCGGGTCAGGATATAATACAAACGCCTAAGTCTGAAACATACCTGAAACCACCGTGCGGACGCCATGCGCGGTGAAAAAAATCATTCCAACGATACGGAGGAAAAAACAATGTACCACGGATACAATATGGAAAAGATCCTTGAGCATCTTCGCTCCCCCGAAAAGAAGAATCTGATCATCGACAGCGACACATACAACGAGATCGACGATCAGTTTGCCATCGCATACGCGATGCTTTCCGACAATATCAACATTCTCGCGATGACAGCGGCTCCCTTCGAGAATCACCGCTCCAAGAATGCGGCTGACGGTATGGAGCAGAGCTATCAGGAAATGATCAAGATCCGCGATTTCGTAGACCCCGAGGCAAAGATGAACATTCCCTGCTACCGCGGCTCTGACGATTATATGCCCAACATCATCACTCCCGTACGCAGTGAGGCGGCTGAGAACATCGTGCGCATCATCAAGGAGACCGACGGTATCGTATACGTTGCGGCTCTCGGTGCGTTCACAAACATAGCGTCTGCCCTTCTCCTTGATCCCTCTATCATGAAGAAGATGGTAGTTCTCTTAGTTGGTGCAAACAGCTTCGAGCACGTTGACTGCAACGAGTTCAACCTTGCGCAGAACCGCAGTGCGGCAAGAACCATTTTCGAGTGCGGTGTTCCCGTGATCGTACTCCCTGCTATGGGCGGCACTGAAAATATCACAACGACCAACGCAGAGCTTGAATTCTACCTTAAAGGTAAGGCAGGCAAGCTTGGCGATTATCTGTGCGAGATCATGAACGAAGAAGAAGGTGTTCCCGAGGAAGAGGGCGGCGTATGTAAGACAATGACCCGCGTTATTTGGGATATTGCTGCGATCGCTGTACTCCGCGGTGCTGACGAGTGGACCGGTCTTAAGATCGTTCCTCAGCACACCATTACAGCAGACGGCTGCTGGTGCGATCTTAAGAGCGGACGTCAGATGATCATGGCAGAGTGGTTCCGCCGCTGTGCGATCATGTCTGATTTCTACACGGTTATCCGCCGCGGAAAGCTGAAGTAAGATATTAACAACGCAAATACGCCCTGCATAGGCAAATTCCTATGCAGGGCGTTTGTTTTCTCCTCATCCGCCGCAGGCAGATTCTCCCGCAGGAGAGAGCTTATTTAAGCGCACGTTTTTACAACAGCCGCCGCGATGGTGCGGGGGCGTAGGTTTTTGGCAGGAGCGAGCCCCTGCCCTACAGCGATTTTAGGCTGTTTTCTTCATATTTCCCGTAAGGTAAATGCTTCATGTTCTCCATCGGTGAACACTTCATGTGCTACGGCACGCTTTATGATCTCGTAAGAGTACGCTTCATTTTCTTCTCCTGACCAACGCGGTTGGAAGGATTCGTTCATCTGTAGCCATGCCGTTAGACGATAACAGTTGGACCGTCGAGGACGCCGGTCCCTACAAATGAATTTAGAGTTCCATCAACAGCCGCGGGGATGGTGCGGGGGCGTAGGTTTTTGGCAGGAGATTCACGCACGATCGCTTCGCGATGTGCAATCGCCCCTACAGATGTGGTGGGAGTTGTCCAACAGACATTACGTAATGTTATAAACGTACGTTAATTCAGCACGTTATAATCTATATAATTCGCCATACAGATGCTAACCATCTATATAAATCATCGCCTGCATAGGCATTTGTCTAACTCATACTCTTTAAACCACAAAAAAGCCCTCCCCTGAGTTACCTCAGGGGAGGGTCTCTTAAATTTGATCAGTAATTCCAATCAAATTGGAGGAGGTGATTTGATTTTATCAAATCCTCGACAGCTATCAAGTTAAATTACTTAACAACAGCTGTGTTGTTTGCGAGAGATGTATCTCTGATAAGAGTTACGTTGATAGGAACGATGAGAGAAGCCTGCATTGTTCTACCGGGAAGGAGGAACTCGAAGTTAACGTTAGCAGCTGTACAAGCAGCAGTACCGTTTTCTACGTTCCAACCATTAGGCATTACAGCGGGATCATATGTCCAGCTATCACCGAACTTCTGGAGACGAATTACGTGGTAGTCGTTCTTGTCCCAGTTTCTGTAATCGTATCTGTTAGCGGGATCGCAAACGAGACCAGCCTTAGCTGCGATTGCGTTACCAACAACTTCACCGAATGTCCAAGACTCGTCATCGGGAGCGTCACAGTTGTAGTGAACAGTGATTGTGCTGCCGAGAGCTGCGATCTTTGTCTTGATAGGATCACCGAATCTGGTAAGGTCGTTTGCCATCTTCTCTTCGAAGGAACCTACGAATGCGAGGTTAGGATCTTCGAGCTGAACACCGTCGATCTGGTTGTAAGCGATCATTGTGAAGCCGATTGTCTTCTCAACGAATCTACCTGTAGACTTGAGCTGGAACTTGAAGGGGATCTTAGCGTTCTTAGCAACTACGATACCTTCCTCGATCTGCCACCAGCCCTGCTCGATGAATGCTGCACGGAATGTAGCGTCATCAGCGTCTGTGTACCAGTTGTTCTCCTGATGCTTGATAAGGAAAGATGTATCAAGATCGATGAGAGACATAACAGTTGTACCCATGAACATGGGATCCCAACCGCCGTGTACGTTGTTGGAGTTGTAGTATACGTTTACATACTCAGAAGTCTGGAACTTAGCGAGAACCTCGTCAAGCTTAGCTTCGTCTGCTGCGTCACACTCTGCAAGGAATGTCTTGTACTCTTCAGTAGAAGTACAGAATGCCTTTGTCTCACCGGTCATAACGTTTGTAAGAGTAGCCTTAGCGGGAACGAGACCGATTGTGGGAACGGAAGTGTCAACGTTGTATCTAACGGGAACAGTGATGTAAGCTGTCTCAGTGCTGTAGAAACCGTTAAGAGTAATGGTAACTGCACCTTCAGCTGTCTGACCGGGAACAGTCTCAAGAGGAGTATTAGCCTTAGCAGCGTATACACCCTCGTTATATCTGGACTTCCACTCATCACCGTTATGGTAATCCATGAGGAGACCCTTGAGAGAGTTTGTGCAGTTAGCGTTCTTAACGATCTGAGCTGCGTCATGAACGTTTACGTGCATGCACTCGTGGAGGTCACAGTAGTATGTGTCAAGAATGCTGTTAAGGAATGTGTTAGGATCCTTCTTAGGATCAGTGTGAGGACAACCGAAGATATCGCCTACGCGACCGTCCTTGTTACCGTTGTACTCAAGCCACTTTGTGGTGAAGCCTGTTACGATATCCCAACCGTCATTACCGTTGCTGTCCTGACCGTCGATCCAATCAAGATTGGGGTTAGCAATGTGGTTGTTGCAGTCAACGTTGCAGGTTACCTTGAACTCTACAGGAGCGAAGGAGGGATCTGCAGCCTTACCTACCTTAAGGGTAAGCTCGAAGGTAGTGGTGTTACCGTGAGAACCGCCAACCCACTTGCTCTCATCAAATGTTGCACCAACGATGGTGTACTTGGAAGAATCCATGTGCTGACCAGCGTGGAGTCTGAGGAGGTTGAGGAGGAAGTCGGACTTGTTGTTAGCTTCAACAGTTGCAGGATCGTTAGAAACGTATGTCTTGAGAGACTGAACCCAAGTTACGTTGGGCTCGGAGTACCATACGTGACCCCAGCTGAAGTTTGTACCAACAGCCATGTTGATGGAGTTGCACTCTGCGCAGTAGAAGTCGCCGAGAGCCTCGAGTGTTACGTCTGCAGCCTCACGAACAACCTGAGCGTATGTGCCGGGGAATGTGGATACATTGTTGTTTACTTCAAATACGAACTGGATATCCTGCTGCTCACCGGCACCGGAACCTTCGCGACCGAAGTCAGTAGCGATCTTGAAGTACATGGGAAGAGTTACTTCGTACTTGCCGTCCTTCTTAAGAGCCTCGATGAGCTCGATGGACTTAGGACCGTGGCTTCTCTTAGTTACGTAAGGATCAACAGACTTTGTATCACCGTTTTCGTCAACGTAACAAATATTACCTACGCCGTCCTTGGAAAGCTTATCCTGAGGAACGGGCTGGTTGGGGTCACCGTCGATAAACATCTCAGGTGTACCATCTGCGTACTTAGGATACTCGATGATGTTATCGCCCCAGTCTGCATTGTAGAAGGGGTTATTAACGTTATTCTTGTCGAACTCTACCTGCTCCCAACCAACAACTGTAGGAGCAACGAGGATGGGATTCTCAGTGATTGCAGCTGCCTGCCAAGAGTGGTAGAGAGCTCTGAGAACCATCTGGGGAAGGAGAGACTCCTCGTACCAAGCGGAACCGTCATCTTCGTCAATGTCGAGAACGTTGAAGCGGGGGAAGTAATCGGGGTCGACCGCGATGTGGATCTTACCGTCGCTCTGCTTAGCGTAGTCGAGCCACTGAGCCATTACGTCAGTAAGGTATGCGCCGGACTCTGCGTGATAGTTGTCACGTCTGTCATGGCACATCCAAGCGGAAGGACCAAAGCCGAGAGAGTTAGAATTGTAAGTAAGAGCGAGGTGATAGTAGTCGGAGTTAGAGGTACGCATTGCCATGTTGAGAGAGGAGTCAATGCGGATCTCGGGATTCTCGATGTTTACGAGAGAGAAGTCAACGCCGGAGATCTGACCACCAGATTCGATAGACTGTGTGATCGTGCTCCAGTAGCTGGACTTACCCTGGAATGCGAGCGGGATCTCAGAAAGCTGAGGAATCTCGATTCTCCACTTGGTCTTGTCCATATCGAACATTGCGTCGAATGCTGCCTGGATCTCTTCTTCTCTGATTATACGGCGGTTGAGCTCGGGAGAACCGTTGTCAGGAGCACCGTTTCTGGAGTAGAGGAAGTATACGTTACCGGGGTGAGCACAGTTAGCATATGTCTTCTGCCACTTGTCCATGATGATCTCTGCCTCGAGAGTCTCGATCATGAGGAACTTGTGAAGTCTGGTAAGTACTGTAGCTGCCTGAGCTCTCATGGAAGTACCGTTGAGGTTGAAGAGGGGGTAATCAGCATCATCGGGATTGGGGCTACCAATGAGAAGAGCTGCGTTACCGCAAGCAAGTGCGGACTCATACCACCAGTCAGTGGACTTCCACTCGCCCATCATATCCTCGTAGAACATTTCTACAGGAACGAGAGTGTCATCAACTCTTGTGATGTCGAGAAGGTTCTGTGCGCCTCTATACTGAACGTAGCCATAGAGCATCTTAGCCATAGCGCCGTTAGTGATGAGACCTGTGGGATTGAAGGCAGTGCCTTCTGCGTTGGTACCGGTTACGATACCCTTGTCAGCTGCCCAGTTGATAGCTGTAACTGCCCAAGCTGCACCGTCAAGGTCTTCAAACTTGGATTCGCTATCGATTGTGGGTTCGCCATAAACAGCCTTATCAAGGTTATAGAGCATCTGAGCCATCTGAGCTCTGGTTACCTGGCCGGCATAATCAAATCTGCCAGCGCCAGTACCGCTCATGAGGTCATTCTCAATAACGTAAGAAATGCTGTTTGTAGCCCAATCGGGCCACTCGTTCTTGTCTGTGAATGTGTCAACAGACGCTGCGCTAACGGATGTTACGAGCATAACAGATGCTACTACAACAGCCATGAGCGCAAGAAGAATGCGTTTCTTCATTGTTTTTCTCCTCCATAAAGAAAATTTAGTAATTTTTCATTACCTATTGGTAACTACAATAATAATACCACAGGAAGTAAAAAAAATCAATACCTATTTTCACTTTTTATTCTTTTTTTCGGAAAATACGTGTCTTTTTTTCGTTCATAATGTGTATTTTTTGTGTTGTATTTCCACTATTTTCTTGTTGCCTCGATGTGGGTTTATGGTTAAATTGCCCACGGTTGGTAAAACTGCACAAATTTGGCAAATGGCGTTTGTGCAGGCATAACAATCAAAGCCGATAAGCGAACACAGCAAACGGAAGATCGGGGCAATGTATCGTCCGCGAAAGCGGGGGTGGATGTGGGATCTTGTTTTCCCGCCCCGCCCTATGGGAGAGCTGTCAGCGATAGCCGACTGAGAGGATGCATATCCGTTTCGTTTTACGGAGACTGACGGTTCCGCATTCTCCCTCACCCGACTGTGCCGGGACCTACTTGGCGCAGCCAATGCAGTCTCCTCGGAGGGAGCCTTATATGGCGGTCGTTAGTCCGTAGCCGTGGGGACGTTACGGGGCGGTCATTTTCGGGCGGAGATCCACGCACATTTGCTTCGCAAATTGCAACCGCACCCTACAGTTTTAATGAGGTTTATCAATAACCTAAAAAAACGAAGGGGGACGGCACAAAGACCGTCCCCAAAGCCCGTATCAACTTACATTTTATTTACATAACGTAGTTTTGCGGAGCAAAACATACCATTCTTTTCTCTTTTCCTCTTTTCTCTTTTCCTCTTCTCTCTTCTCTTATTTTTCATGCAAGCGACGCCAGCTTTCCCACAGCCTGTGTACATATCAGCCTTCCATGCTCCGTCAGTACGTAAAAATACGCTGACGTACACTTTACTCCGTTATTTTCCGCCGCGAAATACGTTTCACGGTCCAAAACCAGATAGTATCGGCATTTGTCTTTTATAACGTATGCCCTGCTGTCACCCGAATATCCCGATACGTCAAGGCATCGGCACGTCGCAAGAAGGTCGCCGAGAGCGGAAAACGAATAGACTATGTATCCGCTGTCGTATCTCTCAGCGTATCTCTTCTTCGGCTGAGCGTTATTCATTTCCGATCTTCCGTTTTCTTCCGCTCCCCCGCCCCGAGGCGCGCCTTCCCCCGCAAGCTTGGTTATAAACATCTCGCATCCGCCGTCGATACCCTCGTAATACTGCACGAATACTCTGGCACCTACCGCGTCAAAGCCGCATTTTTCCTTAACGTCCGCAAGGATCGTGCGTAAAGCACCGTTCCCCGATATAGCTTTGCCGTCAGACACGGCAAGATCGTATTTCTTCACGTCTGCCTGTGACAGCATTATTTTCAGCTTTGTCGGGCTGATCTTTATCAGTTCCACTTTATTTTTCCTGCCATACCTTTCGTTTATTCGCACCCGTGTCGGATACGCTCAGGCAGACGCTTTCGTTCTGCCTCCTTATATTATAATCGAATAGGCGGAAAAATGTAACCCATAAATTTGTGGGCTTAAAGGGGATGTGTGGAAAATCGGACGGGGACGGCTGAAGCAGGCGGGAATGGTATGAAAAAGGGGCTGTCGCACTAAGGTGAAAATGTACAAATACCTGTAGGGGACGACGTCCCCTACGTTTTCTTAGGCATTTTATCAGTTATTCTTCTAAATACAACAGCCCCTTAACTTTATTCTTCGAAATAAACTTCGATCTCCACGTAACGCACGACTCCATCCTCATCGTCATATCCCAGGTGGTAACGCAGGTAGGGGCGTATATTTCTGCCTCTTTGGAATGTGATCAATACGTGTTCGGCGTAGGACGGGGAGTAACCGTGCTTCTTAAACGCAGCTTTGAGCATTTCGATCTGTTCCTCATAGCTGTAAAACTCGCTGTTTCCGCTTTGGGTCAGCGCCATGGGATAGTTTATAACGAAATATGCCCGTACCACGCCGTAGTCGGGGTAGTAACGCATCTCGATCTCCAGGTTTGCCGAAGCATAATTATAAAGTGCCGTCTCCAAGTCGTCCGCAGATTCCATCACCGTGAAGCGGTATTCGTACAGATTTCCCGAATAATAACGGTGCGTTTCCGTCATTACCATAGGATCACTAAGACCAAGAAGCTCTGCAGCTGCCTTGTAATACGCGCTTTGCGAGATATACTCAAACGCCTCGGTTCGAGTCATATCGCGGTAGCCGCCGCCCACAGTTTCGGGATTCGCCATGTCTATGGTGAAATATATTCTGCCGCTGTCGGAGTCAGCCGCGATAAATTTGCCAAGCCCGGATTCCACGACTGCGTCGTCCCACGTAGAATACACGACTTCGTTTTTCGTATACGTGAATTCCCCCATAAACGGTACGTTTTCACCGTAAAGAAGCTCAATAAATCTGTCCGTCTGCTCCTTTGCAGTAAGTGAATTGGCTGTATCCACACAGTAATTCGGAAGCTTGGAGGGGCCTGTACCGTCTTTCAGGAAAAAGAAGTCGGGGTAGTCAAACTCCGTACTGTAATATACCTTCGAGGGTATCTTAAGATATACGCTTGGAGCCTCTGTATATCCGGGTCCAAAATCAGTCGGAGGCTTAAGCACATCGGGAACACTTCCCCAAAATACCGGTGTTCCGACGGCGGGATGGGTCTCGGTCTGCCACAGCTCGGACGGTTCCTTCGGTTTTTCGTCTTTATCATTTGTTGCGGGCGGCGTATTTGTATTGGTGCCGGGGTCGGGATTGGTGTTATCGTTACCGTTCGGCTTGGTAGTCTCACACGTGTCATCGGGTGTGTCATCGGGTGTGTCGTCGGTCTCCTCAGACTCCGTCGCGTCCGTGTCCGCTTCGGTGGCAGGCGGCTCAGCTTCGGTATGCTGAGGCTCCGTCTGAGACTCAGCGGTGTTTATCTCCGCAGGCACATCGGTCTCACGGGGAGCATCGGTCTGCGTATCGGTGTACGTGTCCGTCGGCGGGGCGGTATATTCCTCGGTCGGCTGTTCGGTGGGACCGCTTTCACTGCTTTCCGCGGGATCTGAGGTATCCTCCGTGGAGCCCGTGGGTTCAGTGAGATCTGCCGTGTCGGTCACGGTATCGCTTTCTGCAGGCTCAGCCGTATCCGCGAACGTTTCGGTGGGAGCTTCGGTGCTTTCGCTTTCCGTGGTGACGGAGGGAGGGGTCTCGGGCGCGTTCAGATGAGAAATACCGATAAACGCACCGCCGCCGAAAACGGCGAAAACCAGCACGAGACTTACGGAAAGTACTGCTTTTTTTATAGTTTTCTTCCTATTTATTATATATGCGTCCCGCTGACGAAGCGCTTCCTCAGCAAGCTCAATATAAGTCTTCATCTTGTCCCCTCCTTTCAAGCTCACGCTTCAGCGCAAGCCGCGCTCTGTAGATAAGATTCTCGAATTGGTGCCGCGTTTTTTTCATAACGCGGGCGGCGTCGGGATTTGCAAAGCCCTCGAAGTAGACCAGCCATATGGCCTGTGCGTATTCCGGCTTCAGCTCGCGTACCGCTTCCCTTATGCCGAGGCTGATCTCCGATTTTATGTATCCCGCCTCAAGGTCGTCCCCGCTGTCCGTATAGAGAAGCACGTCGTCAAGAGACGCGGTTTTGTTTTTCCGCCTGAGATGGTCAATCGCGATATTTCGGGCAATGGTATACAGCCACGTTTTGAAGCTGGACTTTCCGAAAAAGCGAGGTTTTTTGATAGCAAGGCGCACGAAAGTATCCTGCACAACGTCTTCTGCGTCGTGTAGGTCACCGGTTATTCGGTACGCAAACATCAAAAGTCCATCTTTATAGTCGCGCACGATATCGTAAAAGCCTTCGTCTTCACCGTCAAGGTAACGGCGCCAGTTTGCTTCTCCGACGTCCATCTGCCTCTCCTTTCGATAATCCCGCTTTCTGTATATTAGACGTAAAACACGGGAAAATCTCCCACGTTTTGCGAAAAAAATTTATTTTTTTCGTTTTTTCGGGTGATTTATAAGTAACTAAATTTCCGAATAAAAGCAATCAGTTTTCCATTTGATGGGATTTTCCCTAATATATTCAGAAATCTTATCGTAATCTCGTTTATCTCTTATCACGTAATCATGGAACGACCGTTGCCAAATAGATTTGCCAATCATTTTCGAAACTTGTCGTTTCATTTGACCAATAACGGTTATAATCGACGTCCGACTCATCGTAGGGGAGGATAGTATCCTCCCGCCATCATTAGGGATATACAGTACTAAATGGACGTGGTTTGGCATTATTACATATTGTAACAATGTCACATGCGGATAATACGTTGGAATAGAGTTGATCGTTTCATCTACAATCTGCCCATATTGTGATAATTTTACGCTTTTGGACGGGAGGATACTATCCTCCCCTACAACATCTGAACTCTCTTTTGCCCAAAGTATATTTTTCTTGTCTTTGGTACATATCGTTACGAAGTACATACCGCTTGAACTGTAATCGTAATCTTTCAATCTGTTTCTTTTCCTTGTTGGTAATTTATTCTACATTTCCCCATCCCCACATCACAAAGATCGGCAAACGTATGCGCGTCTGCCGATCTTCTGCATTTGTATATAATCACGCAAGGGTGGCTGCCATGACAGCCTTGATGGTGTGCATACGGTTCTCCGCCTCGTCGAATACGATGGATGCGTCACTCTCGAACACCTCGTCGGTCACCTCCATGCAGTCGATGTCGAATTTTTCGAAGATCTCTCTGCCAACCTTGGTGTTAAGGTCGTGGAACGCGGGGAGACAGTGCATGAAACGGCATCCCTCGCCTGCGTTTGCCATGATCTCGGAGGTCACTCTGTAGGGAGTAAGGTCAGCGATTCTCTCCTGCCATACCTCGTCGGGCTCGCCCATTGATACCCAAACGTCGGTGTAGATAACGTCTGCGTTCTTCGTTGCCTCTTCGGGACACTCGATAAACTCAAGAACTGCGCCTGTTTCCGCAGCTACACGGCGGCACTCCTCTACAAGAGCGGCGTCGGGGAAATACTTGGCGGGAGCGCAAGCCACGAAGTGCATACCCATCTTAGCACAGCCTACCATGAGGGAGTTACCCATGTTGTATCTGGCGTCACCCATGTAAACCAGCTTCTTTCCCTTAAGAGTGCCGAGATGCTCGCGGATAGTAAGGAAATCCGCAAGGATCTGTGTGGGGTGGAATTCGTTGGTAAGTCCGTTCCACACGGGAACGCCTGCGTGACGGGAAAGCTCCTCCACAAGATTCTGACCGAAGCCGCGGTACTCGATACCGTCGTACATTCTGCCGAGAACGCGTGCGGTGTCGGCGATGCTCTCCTTCTTGCCGATCTGTGATCCTGTGGGATCAAGATAGGTGGGGTGCATACCAAGGTCAGCCGCCGCTACCTCAAAGGCGCAGCGGGTACGGGTGCTGGTCTTTTCAAATATAAGCGCGATGCTTTTGCCCTCACAAAGTCTGTGGGGGATGCCAGCCTTCTTCTTCGCCTTAAGCTCTGCGGCAAGGTCGAGAAGACCTTCGATCTCTGCGGGAGTAAAATCAAGAAGCTTTAAGAAGCTTTTTCCTTTTAAATTCATATCTAACACGTTCCTTTCTATGACCTATCAGCACTCACAAGCCTTGACGATCACGTCAAGCGCACAGCGAAGCACGTCTGTGGGAATGTTCAGCGCGGGGAGAAGTCACACCTTGTCCTTTGCGGTGAGGCAAAGCACGCCGTTTTCCATACAAGCGGCAACCACGTCGCGGGCGGGCTTTTCGGTCTTTATACCAAGCATAAGACCCATTCCGCTGACGGATACGATACCTGGCTTGCCCGTAAGTGTGCTCACGATAAGCTCACTCTTCTCCTTGACAGATGCCAAAAATGCGTCGTCAAGTCTGTTTATCACGCTGAGGGCACCTGCGGAGCATACGGGGTTGCCGCCGTAGGTTGAGCCATGGTCACCGGGACGAAGCACGTTCTCCACTCTCTCGCCGAGAAGCACAGCACCTATGGGAAGTCCGCCGCCAAGTCCCTTAGCGGTTGACACCACGTCGGGCTTGATGCCGTAATTCATGTATGCGTAAAGCTCACCGGTTCTGCCGTTGCCCGTCTGCACCTCGTCAACGATGATGAGAAGGTCAAGCTCGCGTGCGAGCTGGGCAAGTCCATCGACAAATTTCTGAGACAGCGGGATAACGCCGCCCTCGCCCTGAACGCACTCGAACATAATGGCACACGCCTTGTTTTCCTCAGCAAGACGGCGGACTTCATCAAGATTTTCCGCCTCAGCGTGGACGAATCCGGGAGTCATGGGACCGAAATGCTCGTGATAGTGGTCCTGACCCGTTGCGGAAAGGGTGGTAACGGTTCTGCCGTGGAAGCTGTTTTTCAGGGTTATGATTGTGGAATACTCCACGCCCTTGTTTTCCTCGCCCCACTTGCGCGCTACCTTGATGGCGCACTCGTTTGCCTCAGCACCTGAGTTGCCGAAGAACACCTTCTTAAATCCCGTTCTCTCGCAAAGAACCTTTGCAAGAGCGGCGCAGGGCTCAGTGTAGTAAAGGTTTGAGGTATGCTGTACCTTTGCAAGCTGAGCGGTAACAGCGGCGACCCACTCGGGGTCGGAAACGCCGAAGGTATTAACGGCGATACCCGTACCCATGTCGATATATCTCTTGCCGTCGGTCGAATAGAGGATGCTTCCCTCTCCGCGCTCGATCTCTACGGGGAAACGTCCGTACGTACCCGCAACGTATGCTTTATCGTAAT